>CBDTYW010000191.1:0-7263 GCA_965364735.1 uncultured Nitriliruptoria bacterium | reverse complement strand
GCGGAGGTCTCCCCGCCCGACCACGCACTCGTGATCGCGCTCGTGCGCGACGGCGTGGTGACGCTGCCGCGGGGCGGAACGGTGCTCGAGGCGGGCGATCGACTGGTCCTTGCGACGAGCGACGCAAACGCGGGCCTCGATGACGTGAGCGCGTGGGCGTTGGGGGTCACGTCCAGGTCGTAGTGTGGTGAGCGCCGCCGGTTGAGGGTTCGCCCGTCGGCCAACCACAAGGAGCGCCGATGAGCTGGTCGATCGAGGACATGCCGTCGCAGAGCGGCAAGGTCGCCGTTGTCACCGGAGCGAACGGCGGGCTCGGGCTCGCCTCAGCGAAGGCGCTCGCAGGGAAGGGCGCGCACGTCGTGATGGCGGCGCGCAACCAGGCGAAGGCCTCGGCGGCACGTGACGAGATCCTCGCTGCGTACCCCGACGCTTCGCTCGAGATCGTCGAGATCGACCTCGGGTCGCAGGCCTCCGTGGAGCGCGCGGCGAAGGAGATCCTCAACGCGTGCGACCGCATCGACATCCTCATGCTCAACGCCGGCGTCATGGCGCTGCCACAGAGCTCGACCGAGGACGGCTACGACACCCAGCTCGGCGTCAACGTGCTCGGCCACTGGTCGCTCGTGAGCCATCTCCTCCCGGTCATCGTGGCGACGTCGGGCGCGAGGATCGTGACGCTGTCGAGCACCGCGCAGCACTTGGGACGTGCGATCGATCCCTCCGACCCGCACATGCGCGACGGCTACGACGCCTGGCGGATGTACGGCCAGACGAAGCTCGCGATGCGTCACTTCGCCGTCGGTTTGCAGCAGCGGTTCGACGCCGCGGGTGTCGACGTGAAGGCGCTCTCGGCTCAGCCGGGCCTCACCAACAGCGACCTCCAGACGACGACCCAACAGCACGGCGGCGGGGGGTTCATCGGCGCGGTCTCCGAGCGCTGGGTGAAGAAGCTCGGGATGAGCACGGACTTCGGCGCGCTCAGCCAGCTCCGCGCCGCGACCGACCCGGACGCCGAGGGCGGAGGCTTCTACGGGCCACGCTGGGTCGCGACTGGGCCGCCCGTCAAACGACACCTCGTGCGTCCCGGCAGCGACGCGGCCATCACGACCTTGTGGCAGGTCGCCAAGCAGGAAACCGGCCTCGACATCGCCGTCGCCTGACAGCTTGGCCGTTCGTGCCCGCTTCGAACGGGTCCGTTCGTCACGCGTTGAGCGCGATCCAGGTGTCGAAGCCCGGAAGCGAGAAGCGCACGAGCGGTCCGTCGACGACGAGAACGGTCGCCGCGATGAGTCGTGCCCGCACCGACGCAACCTCCGGCGAGGTCTTGCCGAGCACGCCCGCGATGCGCTTGCTCGCGCGGTCGGCCGGAGCCAGCGAAGCGACGGCGGTCAGGTAGTCGCGTTGCGTCGCTGCGGTGATCTCCGACCAGCGCGAGGCGTACATCGATGACATCGCGGCGGTGAGGGCCCGTGTCGCCTCGTCGGCGACGTCGCGATCCACTGTGGTGAGGCCATGGGTGGCGAGGTGGCCCCATGGTCGTCAGCCAGGAGAAGAGGGCGTCCAGCGCCGGCCCATCGCGCGGCGCCAGCCGCTGTACCTCGTCGAGCGTGATCACCAGCGCAAGTCGACGAGACGCGACCACCTCTTCGACGACGTCGAGCAGACGGCCGAGGTCGTCGCCGATCTGGCCCGTCACCGGCGCCGCCTTCGCGTCGATGGAGAGCTCCACCGGGCCGTGGCGCAGAGCGACCGCCTTGAGGACTTGCCCCAGCCGCTTCATCGCCTGCCCGCTGCGGTAGTCCCACGATCGCTCGATCGCGAGTGCGTGGAGGGCGGGGGAATGACGCAGCTGATCCACTGGGCACCGGTAACGGTCGGCCCGTGCTGGACACGTGCAGGGCGAGGGCTTCGATCGTCACGGGGTCCGTGCCCACCGAGGAGCGTCTGTTGTCGCCCGACCGCCAAGCGGCTGAGATCGACGATCGTCGTCGTGCACGGTTCCGCGAGATCTACGAGGCCAACCACGCGCGGATCCTCGGCTATGCGCGACGGCGGACCGACGCGAACGAAGCCGCGCTCGACGTCGTGAGCGACACGTTCTTGGTCGCATGGCGCAGGATCGATGAGATCCCCGACGGGGATCGCGCTCGTCTGTGGCTGTACGGGGTCGCGCGACGCACGCTCGGAAACCATCACCGCAGCATGGGCCGGCATCGCAACCTCACAAGCAAGCTGCGCGGGCTCGCGCCTCCGCCCGAACACCCCGCGTTGCCCGGTGACGGCCCGGACAGGTCGGCAGTCGCGACGGCGTTCGCGCGACTGGCGGCGAACGATCGTGAGCTGCTCCTGCTGGTCGGGTGGGAGGGCCTCGACGCCGCGGAGATGGCAGAGGTGCTCGGGTGCACGCCGAGCACGGCCCGCGTGCGGCTGCACCGGGCACGGCAGCGCTTCGCGAGATCGCTCGCTGCAGAAGGACTGCAACAGGACGGGTCGCCCGGACACGTGGAAGGCAGACGGGCCGCTGCCCGCCCCGAAGTGAAGGACGTGATGTGAACCGTTCCCCGCACCCGACCGACGAGGCCATCGGTCAGCTTCCGCTCGAGACCGACGAGCAGGCAGCCATCCGATCAGATCTGCGTGCGAAGCACGTCCTGTTCGATGAGATCCTGTCCGTGCCCATCGACCGCCCGGTGTCCCGGCGATCACGTGTGGGGCGGCCCCGGCGGACCTTCGTCCTCGCGGCGGCTGCCGCCTCGGTCGGTGTGGCCGCTGCAGCTGGCGCCGCAGGGCTCTTCAGGTCGGACTCGGCTGGCGTCGGATGCCAAACACCCGACGGGGCGGTCAGCGTGGTCAACGCGGTCACGGGCGATCCCGTCCGCGACTGCGCAGCGCACTTCGCGCAGCAGGGCGACCCCGCGACGTCGCTCGTCGCGTACGACACCGGTGCCGGTGGCATCATCGTGGTCAGCGAGGGCGCGCAGGTGTCGCCGGGATGGACACGACTCGATCCCGGTCCTGCGCAGGACCTGTCGGTCATCGAGCTCGCGGCCGCGCTGGACGACAGCGCTGAAGGGCTGCGGTCCACGTGCACGACGCTCGCGTCGGCTCGCGACATCACCGTGCGCGAGCTGTCGCGGCTCGGGCTCGACGACTGGACGGTCTTCGCTGAGCGCGGGGAGGCGGACGGCGTCGAGACCTGCAGCTACTTCGTGCTCGACCCAGCTGACAGGACGGTGGCCCTGATCCCGATCGAGGCGCTGGTGGCTCGCGCCGTCGCGCCGCACCTGGTCTTCGCTCGCGACCTCGACGCGGCGCTGGGCGAGGACTGCCTCGCGGTCGGAGCCGCAGGGGACGTTGCCCGCGGTCTGGCGGCGGATGCTGGTCTGCAGGTTGACGCGGTCGTGATCGTGGAGGTCGAGGAGGACGAGGCTGGCTGCACCCGAGCGGCCGTCAACGTCGGCGGCCGCGTCGAGGTGACCCTCAGGGGGCCTGCACGCTGAGCGGTCCGAGAAGTACTTGCCAAGTCGGAAAGCATCGGCTATGTTTTCCGAACTGGAAAGTACCGCGATCGGAGACCGGCCATGAACCAGACCACCCCTTCACCCGCCGAGGCCCTGACTGCGCTCGACGCCGCCCGTGCAGCTGAGCTCGACGTGCTCGCGGACACCCGGCCCAACCCGGGCTGGCTGTGGCCCACGATCGGCGGGGCTGCGTTCCTCTTCTTCGCGAGCTTCGACGTGGTCGGCGGCTCGCCCTGGGTGGTGCTGAGCTCCATCCTGTACGCCCTCGCCATCGGGGTGATCATCGGGATTCTGCAGCGGCAGCGTGGCAGTCAGGCGAGGCTCTCGCGACTCCCCGCGGAGCTGCGCAACCAGGTCCTGGTGTTCGCGATCGCCGGAGGCGTCGTGACATCAGCGGGCACGGGCGTGGCCTTGCTCCTGATGGACGGACCACCGCGGTTCACGATCGTCGGGACGCTGATCGGGGCCCTGACCGTCCTCGGCGGGAAGTACGCCGACGGCCGCTGGATCGAAGCAGCGGAGCGGATCCGCTCCGCTGGTCGGTCGTGAGCCTCGCGGACCTCGACGCAGCCTTCACCAACCCCAAGCGCCTCGCGATCGCGGCCATGTTGGCCGCTGCCGAGTGGGTCGAGTCCGCGTACCTCCGCGAACGGTTGGACCTGTCCGCGTCGGACCTGTCGAAGCAGTGCGCCGCGCTCGAATCGGCCGGGCACCTCACCGTGAAGAAGACCGGGGGAGGCCCGACCGGCCGCACCTGGTACCGCGTCACGAAACCGGGGCGTCGCGCGTACGACTCACACGTGGCAGCCCTCCGCGAGCTCGTTGCCGCCGTCCCGTCCGAGTCCGTCGCGGACCCTGACGCGCTGGTCTGAGCCACGTCGCCGACGGATCAGGCGCCCCCATCGATCTGCTGGCTCAGGAACTTCGGCGCGACGGTCCGGAACGCGTCGGCGAGCACGGACGCGAGCTCGTCGGAGTCCGGGGAGATGTCCAGCCGAAGCCCGAGCCAGCCACGTCCGCCGACGTAGGGAGGGACGAAGAAGCGCTCGGGCTCGGCGGCGACGATCTCCGCCTGCACTCCTTCCGGTGCAGCGCACCAGATCCCGAACTCGCCGCCCTTGGTCGCGTACTCCCCGGTGCAGAACGTCGCGAACTGCGGACGCTGACGGACGAACCAGCTCGGTGCTCCGTGGCTCTCGCGCTCGGTGGCCTCGGGCAGCGCCAGAGCGATTCGTCGGACGTCGGCCAGAGCGCGCTGCCGGGCGTTCACGCTGCCGTCCTTCGCCGGGCACGGGCGACCGCCGTGGTGGAGGGCTCCACCCCGGTCACCGTCCAGCCTCGCTTCGCGAGCCACACCGCGTCCGCGCCCTCACCGCTCCCCACGTCGAGCGCGGTGCCCGGCGGAAGGTCAGCGACCTCCGCGACCAGCGTCCCGTTCGGCTCGCCGGACCACATCGGTGCGTCGCCGTCCTGGCGGTAGACCTCGTCCCAGAACTCCTGGTCGGACCGCTCGCCCTGCTGATGGTCGTGCTGGTGGTCGTGGCCGTCGTGCGTGCTCATCAGCTGTCTCCGTGGGAGAGGATGTTGACGATCGTGCCGTCGGGGGAGCGGACGAAGAACCGCCGGACGCCCCAGGACTCGTCGGTGAGCGGGTGCACGATCTCACGACCGGCGCCGACGGCGCGGTCGTGGACCGCGTCGACGTCGTCGACCTCGATGCTCATGTCCGGGATCACCGAGGCCGTGGCCTCGCGGGTGAGCAGCGTCACCTGTGCGGTGGGGTTGGTCGGCGACACCAGGGTCACGACCCAACCCTGATCCATCGCCACCTGCATCCCCACGACGTCGGCGAAGAAGTCACGCTCACCGTCGATGTCGGCGGTCGCGCGATCGGGGACGACGCGGCGGATCAAGTGGGCTCCGGTCATGGGTGCGCCGCCATGGTGGCCTGCGCGGGTCAGAACTTCCCGCTGTTGACCCAGCTGTCACGGGGCGTGATCGCCTCGTCCACCAACCACATCTCCGCGATCCTGCCATCGGCGATCCGGAAGAGGTCAATGGTCGCGTGTGCGGCGCCGTCGAGCTCTCGTTCGACCAGCGCGGCGACGAGGCTGCCGCTGCCGACGACCTTGTGCACCTCGACGTACCGCTGCGCGGTGGTGTCGAGGTGTTCGCGGTAGGCGTCGAGGCCGTCGGCGACGTCAGGGTGATGCTGGGCGACGTCCTCGGCGACGAACCCGCCGATCCGGTCGAGCCCACCACCCACGAGGATCTCGTTCAGGTAGCGGACGACCAGCTGCTTGTTCTCGTTGGTCAGGTGCAGGTCCGTCGGCTCGGTCGGCCCGTCGATCTGGGTGCGCTCGCCTGCGGTCGGGGCGCGGAGCTCCTCGATGATGTCCCAGTGCTCGATGAGCTTGCCGGAATCGTCAGTGTCGAAGATGTCCGCCGTGACGTACTGGAACTCGCCGTCGTTGAGATCCTGGAAGGCCTGCAGGAACACGTGGTTGCCGTCCTCGAACCCGCGGATGATCCGGATGTCCCGGACCGGGTTGCGTTCGAGGAAGTGCGTGAAGAACTCGATGAACCCCGCAGTGCCGTCCCGGACGGGCGTCGAATGCTGCGTGTACCGATTGCCGGCGTACCGGTGGATCGCCTCGACGTCGCCGTCGAGGATGCCTTCGAGGTAGATGCCGCGGGCGTTGTCGAGCCGCGTTCCCATGTTCGCTCCCGTTCACCCGATCGGCAACGCCGACCCGGTCGGACGCATTCCCGGGATGCCTGTGGCCGTGGCGCCGGGGTCGTGTCACGTTGAGGCGGGCGGCTCCGACGTGTTCATGTCGGAGCGATGACGCCCGAACACCGAGATGCAGGAGAGCACGATGCCGAACTTCATGATGGTCTACCGCGGCGACGCGACGGACATGGACGCGATGACGCCGGAGACACAGCAAGCCATCATGGCCGAGTGGGGTGTCTGGTACGGCAAGATCGGCGACGCGGTCGTCGACGGTGGCGCGCCGTTCTCGATCTCGACCTCGATCAAGCCGGACGGCACCACGGGCAACGCCACGAACCTGACCGGCTACACCGTCGTCAAGGCCGACGACCTGGCGGGCGCGACGGCGTTGACGGACGGTCACCCGTTGCTCAACGACCCGAGCCACGTGATCGACATCTTCGAGTGCGTGGACATGGGCGACGGTGCACCCACCTGATCAGCCGGGCTGCGGTCACGTCGTCGGCAGGTCCTCGCGTAGCGAGTCGGACGCGAGGGCGCTCAGGCCGGCGATGTGACGCAGCGGGTTGAAGGTGTCGCCGCGCGAGCCGTCCGGGTTCCAGACGTCGACGTCGAGCTCGGCCGCCGGCGTGGCGGGGTCGGGCGGATCCGTGACGCTGATCGGGTCGTCGGCGGTGCGCATGCCGCCGCCGTCGCGGACGAGCACCTGCAGTGACCGGACGAGGTGACCGGGATCGTCGGGGACCTGCTCGACGCGCAGGCCGAGGAGACCGGCGAGGAGCTCTCGTCGGAACGTCACGACGGCAGCGGGACGGCCGTCGTCGAGCCGCTCGTCGAAGACCGCGGTCAGGACGGAGCCGTCGAACGAGAGTCCGCGCCGCCACAGGTGCGTCGTCCCGACGAACGCCACGGCGTCGTCGACGATCACGCTCGTCGTCGCGATCCGGAGCGAACGCCCCGGCCCGGTCGCCGGGACGAAGGCAGCGACACGGTCGGGGGCTGCGG
>CBDTYW010000190.1:0-7281 GCA_965364735.1 uncultured Nitriliruptoria bacterium | reverse complement strand
GCTGACCCCGACCGCTGCGACGACGACCGCCGCGACCGCGACGCCGGCGACGACGCGGAGCCTGGCGAGCAGCGAGTCGCCGGGCGACCGGGTCCAGCCCTCGACGTCCTCGGTGACGATCTCGTCTGACGTTGCGGGCTCGCTCGGTGTGGTGACGTCGCGGCCCTCGGGGGTGTGGTCCTGTGCCCAGCGCGAGCCGAGCTGGGGGGTGATCGCGCCATGAGCGGCAGGCTCGTCGTCGACGCTCGTCACGACGGGGGCCTCCGGCGGGTCCTCGATGATCGAGGTCGCCGCGGGGGCCAGCGCAGCGCCGCAGCGTCCGCACCATGCTGAGGCCGCGGGCCACGTGGTCGCGCACTCGGAGCAGGTGATGTGACTCACCGCTGAGATCCGAGGCGCGGGCGGGTCATGGCACGTGGTCCGGTCGTGGGCGTGGGACCGACCACCGTAGGGCGACCGGTGACGGCGCCCCCTCGGGTTCCGGATCCGGTGCAGCGGTCGGTGACGGTGTGGGTCCCGGTGTCGGCAGGTCGATCGGCGTCGTCGGCTCCGGCTCGGGTTCCGGCTCCTCCGTCTCGGTCTCGGTCGGGGTCGGCGACGGGGTCGGGCCCGAGCTCGGCCCGCGCGACACGACGATCGTCACGTCGTCGCCGCGGGGCCAGTCCGTGCCCGCCCGCGGATCCTGCCGGATCACGACGCCCTCCTCGATCACGTCCGAGAACTCCCGCACCACCAGGATCTTGAAGCCCTGTCCCTCCAGCGCGAAGCGGGCGTCGGAGTCGGTGAAGCCCTCGACGGGTCGGACCTTGACCGTCTCCACCCCGCTGGAGACGACGAGCGCGACGGCGCTGCCCTTGGCGACGTCCACGCCCTCGCGTGGATCGCTGCGGATCACGACGCCGGCCGCCGTCGTGTCGGACGCCTCCTCGCGCACCGTGCCGAGGAGGAGCCCGCGCGCCCTGAGGACCTCGGCCGCCGACTCCTCGTCGAGGCCGCTGAGCGTCGGGACGGGGACCTGCTCGACCCCGCGGGACTCGGTGAGGCGGATCTCGGCGCCGGAGCTCACCGGGGTCCCGGGAGCCGGGACCTGGCGGACGACGCGCCCCGCCTCGACGTCGTCGTCGAAGACCTCCTCGACGACGCGCGGGACGAGGCCCTGGCCGCGCAGGATCCGCTCGGCGTCGGGGACCGTCTGGTCGGTGACGTCCGGGACGGTGAGCCGCGGTTCCGTCGGGTCGCCGAGCGCGGAGGCGAGCAGCGCGAACAACGCGACGACCGCACCGATCGCCACGAGCCCGATCATGACCCAGAAGCCGACGCTGCGGCTGGTGTCGTTCACCGGGATGGTCGGGAGCACCCGGGTGTCGGCCATCCGGAGCACGGCAGGCGCCGAGGTGGTCTGACCGTCACGGGCACGCAGCAGGTCTTCGCGCAGCGCGGCGACGCTGCCGTAGCGGTTCGCCGGGTTCTTGGCCATCGCGCGGAGCACGACCTGCTCGATGCCGATGCTCAGACCGTCGTCGAGGTCGCGCAGCGCTGTCGGCTGCTCCTGCACGTGCTGGTACGCCACGGTCACCGGGGAGTCACCGACGAACGGCGGCGTGCCGGTCAGCACCTCGTACAGCGTCACGCCGAGGGAGTAGACGTCGCTGCGCTCATCGACCGACAGGCCCTGTGCCTGCTCGGGGGAGAGGTACGCGGCGGTGCCGAGCACGGCTGCGGTCTGCGTGACGGTGTCGGCGCTGATCGCGCGCGCGATCCCGAAGTCGGTGACCTTCACCGCCCCGTCGTCGGCGAGGAGGATGTTGCCGGGCTTGACGTCGCGGTGGACCAGACCACGCGAGTGTGCGTACTCCAGCGCCAGGCAGACGTCCGAGGCGATCTCGATCGCACGGGCCTCGGTGAGCGGGCCCTCCCGGAGCGTCTCCGCGAGCGACTGCCCGGTGACCAGCTCCATCACGATGAACGGCAGGCCGCCCTGCTCTCCCGTGTCGAAGACGGTGACGATGTTCGGGTGGTTCAGGCTCGCCGCGGACTGGGCTTCCTGGCGGAACCGCGCGATGAACTGCTCGTCGTCGCTGAACCTGGGCAGCAGGAACTTGACCGCGACCTCGCGGTCGAGCGTCAGGTCACGGGCCGCCCAGACGCCGGCCATGCCGCCTTGACCGATGCGCTCGACGAGCTCGTAGCGTCCGCCGAGCACGGCTCCGCGTTCGGTCATCGGTCACTCCGTTGGGAAAGGGGGTCAGCGAAGTCCAAGAGCAGCCTCCATCACGGCCTTGGCGATCGGTGCGGCGACCACGCCGCCCGTCGCATCGTCCCCGGCGTCGGGGAGCACGACCGCGACCGCGACCGCACGACCCTCGACCTCGGCGAACCCGGCGAACCACACCGTCGGGGACTGTCCCTCGACCTCGGCCGTGCCGGTCTTGCCGCCGACGACGGCGTCGGCGATCTGTGCGCGCCGTCCGGTCCCGGTCGTCACCGCGGCGATCATCATCTCGCGCAGCTGCGCGGCGGTCCGCTGGCTCACGGCCTGCGCGTCGAACGCCGGCTCGCTCCACGGGCCGGTCACCGGGCCCCGACGGAGCCGGCCGGTTGCGTCGAGGACCTCGCTGACCACGTAGGGCCGCTGGATGAGCCCGTCGTTGACGATGGTCGCGACGATCATCGCGACCTGCAGCGGCGTGGCGCGGACGTCGCGCTGGCCGAGCGCGGACTGTGCGAGCGCCGGCTCGTCGAGCTCGCGCGGGATCTCCGAGTTCACCGTTGGCAGGACGTAGGGGAGCCGGCGGTTGAAGCCGAACGCCTCGGCGGTCGCGACCAGCGCCTCGGCGCCGAGCTCGACGCCCAGCTGCGCGAACACCGTGTTGCAGCTGACCCGCAACGCGTCGCGGAGGCTGATCGTGCCCGTGTCGGTGCACGGTCCCGGGGAGAAGTTGCCGATCTCGCGGGTCGTGCCGGGCGGGGTGTAGGAGTCGGCGTCGGGGAACGCCGTGTCCGGCGTGATCCCGCGCTCGAGGGCTGCGGCTGCCGTGATGAGCTTGAAGACCGAGCCGGGCGGGAAGTGCTCGCGGGTGACCCGGTCCAGGAGCGGCTCGTCGGGCGCGGCAAGCAGCTCGCGCCAGCTCGTGTTGATCCCGGCGGCGTCGTGGCTGGACAGCAGGTTCGGGTCATACGACGGGCTCGACCAGCTCGCCAGGACCGCGCCGGTGGTCGCGTCGAGCGCGACGACCGCGCCGACCCGGTTGCCGAGCGCGGACTGGGCGGCCTGCTGCGTCTTCGGGTCGATGGTGAGGACGATCGTGTCGCCGGTGCGGTCACGGCCGGCGAACAGGTCGACGAGGTTCTCGGCGATCATCTGCGAGGTCGTTCCGGTCAGCGTGTCGTTCATGGCCTGCTCGAGGCCGGAACGCTGCAGGACGAACGAGTAGTAGCCGGTGAGGTGGGCGTAGCGGAGCGGGTCGCTGTAGCTGCGGAGGTACCGGAGCTCGTCGTCGGTGGCCTCGCTCGACGCGATCGCCGTGCCGCCGACGACGATCGAGCCGCGCTGGATCTCGTACTCGCCACGGATGACGCGCCGGTTGCGCGGGTTGTCGATGAGGTCGTCGGCACGGACGAGCTGGATCACGTTCAGGTTCACGAACAGCGCCGCGAAGAGCACGATCATCACGGCCGACACACGGCGGATCTGGTGGGTCATGCGCTCGTCTCTTCGAGCTCGCGACCGCGCAGCCGTGCGAGCAGCCGTCCGAAGCGGCCGTCAGGGTCGCTGCCGAGCGCGGCGTCGCGGCTCTCGTGGCTGACCCGCAGGAGCAGCGCGACGAGGATGTAGTTCGCGAGCAACGACGAGCCGCCGTAGGAGATGAACGGCATCGTGATGCCGGTGAAGGGCACCAGGCGGGTGACCCCGCCGACGATGACGAAGACCTGCAGGCCGAGGACCGTCGTGAGGCCGGCGGCGAGCAGCGAGCCGACCTCGTCGCGCGCGGTGATCGCGATCTTGTAGCCGCGGCCGACCATGATCAGGTAGCAGAGCAGGACCGCGGAGGCGCCGAGCAGGCCGAGCTCCTCGCCGAGGACCGCGAAGACCGCGTCGGTGGCCGCGTACGGGATGTCGTCGGGCAGGCCCAGGCCGAGCCCCGTGCCGGTGAGCCCGCCGGTGCCCAGCGCGAACGAGATCTGGGCGAGCTGGTAGCCGCCCGCGTCGATGTCGCTCCACGGGTCGATCCACGTCGCGACGCGCAGCTGGACGTGGTCGAAGGCCTGATAGGCGAGCAGGGCGCCGATCGCGAAGAAGACCCCGCCGATCAGCGGGTAGGCGAGCCGTCCGGTCGCGATGTAGAGGACGGTCACGAACGCACCGAAGAACAGCAGGCTCGTCCCGAGGTCCTTCAGCGCCACCATCAGCAGCAGGCTGATGCCCGCGGCCGCGAGGACTGGCCCCAGATGGCGTGGCGGCGGGAGCAGGATCGGCCCGACACGGTGCGTCGCGACCGAGAGCAGGACGCGCTTGCGCTCGAGGTAGCCGGCCAGGAAGATCAGCACGGTGATCTTCGCGAGCTCGCCCGGCTGGAACGAGACCCCGGCCGCGTTGATCCACAGGCGGGCGCCGTTGATCTTGACCCCGAGCCCGGGGACGAGCGGCAGCGCGAGCAGCACGATCGTGAGGAGCCCGAAGGTGTAGTGGTAGGCGGTCAGCGACCGGATCCTGCGCACGACCAGCAGCGTCGCGACGAACGCCGCGACCGCGACCGTGGTCCAGGTCGTCTGCGCGACCGCGAGCTGGGAGTTCTCCGCGAAGTCGACGCGGCGGACCAGCACGAGGCCGATGCCGTTGAGCAGGAACGCCAGCGGGAGCAGGACCGGGTCCGCCTTCGGGGCCAGCACGTTGACCGCAAGGTGCGCGACCGCGGCGAGAGCCGCCAGCGACGCGCCGTAGACGAGCACGCCGGCCGGCAGCTGCGGTGACTGCGACCAGCTCAGCGTGATGTAGGCGGCGAGGACGATGAACAGCGCCATGCCGAGCAGCATCCGCTCCGAGGCCCGGTCTCCCCGGAGGATCTCGCCGTCACGACGAGCCAACCGAGCGGTGGCGCGCTTGCCGGCGTTCACCCGCCGTCCGTCGGCTGCTCGGCGGTCCGCGCCGAGTCGACGATGCGCTGCGCGTCCTGGAAGCTGACCGCGGCGATGCCGTTCTCGAAGTTCGCCCGTCGGAACTCGGGCAGGTCCGCCACGAGGACGTCGCTGCGCTCGGTCACCCACGAGAAGTCGATCGGGCCGAGGCTTGCCGGCACGCCCTGGAAGATCGCGACGCGACCGCCGTCGACGCCGACGTAGTAGGAGCGACCGAGGAGCCAGCGTCCGCCGACGAGCATGACGGTCAGCAGCAGCGCCACGGTGAACGTCGCCGCGATCCGGCGGCGGCGGCGCATGGCGGTGGCGACGTCGTCGTCACTGTGGATCGCGAGTCCGCGGGAGTTGTAGCGACGGAGACGGTCGGCCCAGTCCTCGTCGGAGAGCGGGGCGTCGGTCGAGATGCGGTGGATGTTGCCGCCCACCGCATCGGCGAGGTTGTCGGTGTCGCCCGTGGCGCGCTCGATCAGCATCGCCGGGGTGCCGGGGACGCCGTCGTCGACGGCTCGCAGCGCGACGACGGTGATGTTGTCCGGGCCGCCCCCGTCGTTGGCCTCGACGATGAGACGGTCGACGGCCCGCTGCAGGGTCGGCTCCTCCTCGAGCGCCTGCTGGAGGCCGGCGTCGGAGATGACCCCGGTGAGCCCGTCGGAGCACAGCAGCAGCGTGTCGCCGAGCTCGAGGTCCAGCGTCAACGCCTCGACCTCGAGGACCTCGGCAACGCCGATGGCGCGGGTGATGATCGAGCGCTGGGGGTGCGACGCCGCCTGGTCCCGGGTGATCTGCCCCTCGTCGAGGAGATGCTGGACGAGCGTGTGGTCGGACGTGATCTGGCGCATGCGGCCGTCGCGCAACAGGTAGGCGCGCGAGTCGCCGATGTGGGCGACGTGGAGCCGACGGCCTTCACCCATGGCGACGGTCAGCGTCGTGCCCATCCCGCGATAGGCGCTGTCGTCGCGGGCCATCCGCGCGACCTTCGCGTTGGCGGCGTGGAACGCTTGCCGCAGTCCCTCCTGCGCCGCCTCTGCCTCACCGAAGACCTTGCCGTCGAGCTGCTGGACCGCGGCAACCGCCGCGGCGGAGGCGATCTCACCGGCGCGGTGTCCGCCCATCCCGTCGGCGACTGCGAAGATCGAGTCACCGAGGTGGAAGGCGTCCTCATTGGCGTCGCGCTGCTGGCCGACGTCGCTCGCTCCGGCGGATTCGAGGCGGATCATCTCCGCACCTCGATCGCGGTCTTGCCGACCCGGATCTGGTCGCCGGCGGACAGCGGCGTCCAGCGGGTCACCTTGGCGTTGTTCAGGTAGGTGCCGTTGGTCGAGCCGAGGTCACGGACCTGCCAGAACCCGTCGAGCTCGGACACCTCGGCGTGCTCGTCGGAGACGTAGATGTCGTCGAGGAACACGTCAACGTCGTCGGCACGGCCGAAGATCACGGGGGCGCCGTCGAGGTTCACGACCTGCGGCTGACCGTCGGGGCGGTGCACGACCAGCTCACGCGGGAGGCGGCGGGCCTTGCGCTTCGTCGGGGCCTGAGCGACGGCGGGGCGGGTGGGCGACTGACGACGTCGTGATGGGCCGTAGAGGTCGGCCAGCACCACCCGCAGCGCACGGGCGAGGAAGACGTACAGCATCGCCAGGATGGCGAGCTTGGCGAGGGTGAGCACGGCGGTCGGCACGTCACACCTCGGAGAAGGTGAGGACGGCCTCGCCGAGCTGCACCCGGTCGCCGTGGTTCAGCGGATGTTCGGACGTGGCCTGGCCGTTGACGGCCGTTCCGTTGGTCGAGCCGAGGTCGACGACCCACCAGATGTCGCCGCGCTTCACGAAGGCCGCGTGCTCGCGCGAGACGGTCGCGTCGTCGATCTGGAGATCGGTCGCCGAGACGCGCCCCGCGACCACGCGACCTGCCGTGAGCGCGAGGAACGTCCCGGGACGGCCGCCGCGGACGACGGTCAGCGAGGTCCGACGGGTGAGCCCCGGCCCGGTGCGGCGCTGCGGCGGGTCGAGGGCACGGATCCCGGTGAGGCTCTCGTCGCGCGGCGGGGCGATCGAGTCGAGCTCATCGATAAAAATGATGGCCGGCGCGTTCTCGGCGGCCTCCTCGAAGACCGACCGCAAGCGCTCCTCGGACTCGCCGTAGTAG
>CBDTYW010000189.1:0-7296 GCA_965364735.1 uncultured Nitriliruptoria bacterium | reverse complement strand
CCGAGGAGCGGATGGCGTCGTCGTTGCCGGGGATCGGGAACTGGACGACGTCCGGGTCGCAGTTGGTGTCGAGGACGGCGACGACCGGGATCTTGAGGCGGTTGGCCTCGCGGACGGCGATCTCCTCGATGACGGTGTCGACGACCCAGATGGCGTCGGGGAGCTTGCCCATCTCGCGGATGCCGCCGAGGTTCGTCTGGAGCTTCTCGTGCTCACGACGGAGCTTGAGGACTTCCTTCTTCGGCAGCAGGTCGAAGGTTCCCGAGACCTCCATGGCCTCCAGCTCCTTCAGACGCGAGATCCGGCCCTTGATGGTCTCGAAGTTGGTGAGCATGCCGCCCATCCAACGCTCGGTGACGTACGGCATGCCGACGCGCTGCGCCTGCCACTCGATCGTCTCCTGGGCCTGCTTCTTGGTGCCGACGAACAGCACCGTGCCGCCCTTGGCGACGAGGTCACGGGTGTAGGTGTACGCCGTCTCGATGTAGCCCACGGTCTGACGCAGGTCGATGACGTAGATCCCGTTGCGCTCTCCGTAGATGAAGCGGCGCATCTTGGGGTTCCAGCGGCGGGTCTGGTGTCCGAAGTGGACCCCAGCCTCGAGGAGCTGACGCATGCTGACAACGGCCATGATGATTCCTTGGGTTCGGTTGGGCCTCCGCCCGCGTCATCCGGCGCGCCCACCCCACCGCGTCCGTGGTCCGGACCTCGTGGGGCACCATGGGCACGACCGTCAACGGGCGTGTGTGGTGGATACGGCCGAGCCCCTGCTGGGCTCGAACGCGACGAACGCGGCCGGGGCTGGTCCTGGACGGACCAACGATGACCGCGAACGGGGCGAAGCGTACCACCAACCCCTCGGGTCGCTCTCCCCGTCGCCGCCCCGTCAGGCGGCACGGCTCATCCGCGAGCCCAGTCACCCTCGCCCCGGATCGCCGCGATCGGCCCGCCCAGCAGAACCCCGAGGGCGCGCTCGGACAGGCCGACCGACGGGGCCAGCCAGGCTCCCCAGCCGCCACCACCGCCCGGGACCGGCTGATCAGCGAGGAACGCGCGCAGGACCTGCATCGCCGCCTGCGAGTCGGTCATCGTCGTGTGCCCACCCGGGACCATCACGTGCGGGGCGCCGGGGAGGCCCGTGCGGTGGTCCGGCGCGACGACGTCGACCTCGCCGGAGAGGGTCAGCACGCGCGTCCCGTTGGCGAGCGGTCCGCTGTAGAGGTCTGCGACCGCCCGCTCGAAGGCCTCGGTGTTGGCGACGGTCAGCGCCGAGCCCACCGAGAGGTCCGTGATCGGGCGAGATCCGGGGGCCACGGTGTCGAGGTCGTGGGCGATCCCGCCCAGGAGCAGGTCCACGACGGGGTCGCCGCTGGCCGTGCGGATCGCGGAGGCCAGGTCCGCGCCCGCGTGCGGTGAGGCAAAGGTCACGACGTGGCCGATCGGCGGGAGGCCGGGGTCGGCAGGATCGTGGCGCGTCATCAGGTACTGGATGATCACGACCCCGCCCATCGAGTGACCGATCAGATCCACGGCCTGGCCGGGGTGGCGCGCCCACTGTGCCCGGAGCTGGATGTCGAGGAGCCGGGCACCTTCATCGACCCCGACCTCGGTGTGCTGGGGTCCGTAGGGCCGCTGATCGCGTTGCGGGTCATCGGGGTCGGATCCGGGCCCGCCGGAGCGCCCCGCCCAGGACAGCTGGGTCACGTCGGACCCGTCGTAGCCGAGCAGCCGCGCGTCGAGGGCCGGGTGCGCCGACGAGCTGCCGAGCCCCGACACGGCGACGACGTGGTTGGGGTTCGGCGCGTCCTGCCAGCCGGCGGTCGTCGCGCTCGGTGAGGCCCGGAGGAACCCCCAGCGCGTCTCGCCATCCCATTCCTGCCAGCCCGGCACGTCCGGCTGGTCGTGGGGCTCCCAGCCGCCGGGGCCGACCAAGGTCGGGATCCACGGCTCCGGCGGGGCGAGCAGGGTGCGCGGGTCGACGTGGCGGCCATCGCGACGCGCCGAGAAGTGCAGGCCGGACGCGTCCGGGTGCGGCGACCCGGCGAACCGCCCGAGCACGTCCCCGGCACGAACCACGTCCCCTCGCACCACCACGACGTCGGCGAGGTCGCCGACGGTCGTGCGGATGCCGCCGCCATGGTCGACGGAGACCCAGGTCACCCCGACGACGCGCCCGGCGAACCCCACGATCCCGTCCGCGGACGCACGGACGAGGGCTCCCACCTCCACGTCGAGGTCGAGGCCGCGATGGCCCGGCCCGTACGGGCCGTCGGGCTCATGGAAGCCCCGGAGGACCGTGACCCCCGCCACCGGGAGCACGTGGGGCTGCCCCGACGCCGCAGCGACGGGTGCACCGCCGAGCGCGAGCACGAGCAGCAGGACGAGGACGACCGCGCGATCCATGACGAACGTTCACCTGACCCGCCCCCGGGTCCGGTGCTGATGATGCCGCCCAGGAGGATCCGCGCAACCCCGCGCTGTGGACAACGCGTTCCTGCCGGGCCACGCCGGGTGGGCCATGCGGCGGCGGCCGAACAGCCGGGATGTCGCCGTGGCGCGTTTGTGCTTCACCTCGGGCGGCCGGACGCCGACGCCATGGGTGGAGGTCCCATGCCGAGTCGCCGTTCCATGATGTTGGTCCAACCCGTCGCCGCCGTGCTGTCGGGTGTGACCGTCGTCGTCGTCATGTCGGCCTCGCGCGGCGCGCCGCCCGACAGCGGCCTTCGGCCCGTCCAGACCCAGGGGAACCACCTCGAGGACCGGACCTGGGGCCTGATCGACCACGCCAAGCAGCGCTCGACGGAGATGACCCCCGGGGACGGCGAGAACCTGGCCGCGAAGGCGGGAGCGATGGACGACGCCTTCATCGTGGCCGTCGATGACCTCGCCGACGGCGGCACCGACGCGGTGCGCGCCGAGATGGTCCGAACCCTGGCCGCGAGCTCCACGCTCCTCGTGAACATGAGCGCAACGGTCGACGCGCCGTTCAGCGGCCACCTCCTGACCCTCGCCGAGCGCTGGATCGTGCTCGCCGAGCATGTCGTCGACGGCTCCGCAACCCGCGCCCCGCTGCCCGACCTCCCAGCACCGGGGCAGGAGCCGGCCGCTCCCTCGCCCTCCGCGCCCTCCCCCGACGTGGCCCCGTCGGTCGACCCGACCGACCCGGCCATGCTGCCACCGGTGGACCCGACGAGCCTGCCGAGCGATCTCCCGATCGACGAGCTGATCGACGACGTGGTCGGACAGCTGGACGACGACGTGGCAGGACAGCTGGACGACCCGCTCGACACCGTCAACGAGTTGCTGCACGGCGGTCCGCTGGGCTGACGACGCCGGGTGGCCGAGCAACGCAGAACGCCACCCACCGTCTGCCCGGACGGGGGGTGGCGTCAAGCACCGGGGCAAATCAGCTCCCCGGCGACCGGCTCAGCCGGCGATCTTGTCCAAGAGCTTCGTGCGCAGGGAGAGCACGGACTTGGTGTGGATCTGACAGATGCGCGACTCGGTGACCCCGAGGATCTTCCCGATCTGGGCGAGGGTCATGCCCTCGAAGTAGTAGAGCGCCAGGACCTGCTGCTCACGCTCGGACAGCCGCCCGATCGCTTCCTTGAGCAGCCGGCGCGTCTCGAGCTCGTCGACCTGCGCCTCCGGCATGATGACGTTGGTGTCCTGCAGGGTGTCGACGAGCGTGAGCCGTTCCCCGTCGTGGACGGAGAGGGCGTCGTCGAGCGCGACCATGTTCGTGAGCGAGACCTTCGAGAGCATCAGCTGGAACTTCTCGACCGAGATCTCGAGCTCGTCCGCGATCTCCTCGTCCGTCGGCGTGCGGTGCAGCTGCGCCTCGAGGCGGGCCATGGCCTGCTCGATCTTGCGGGCCTTGGCACGTACGGAGCGCGGCACCCAGTCGACGGAGCGGAGCTCGTCGATGATCGCACCGCGGATGCGGGTGATGGCGTAGGTCTCGAACTTGAAGCCTCGCGACACGTCGAACTTCTCGATCGCGTCCATGAGGCCGAAGATCCCGTACGAGACGAGGTCGGCGTGGTCGACGTTGCTCGGCATGCCGGAACCCACGCGGCCGGCGACGTACTTCACCAGCGGCGAGTAGTGCAGGATCAGCTGTTCGCGGATCGCAGGGTCGCGCTTGGCGCGGTAGCGCTCCCAGAGTGCCAGGATCTCGGGATCCATCCCGCCGTCCTCACGTGTCGTCCGTCCGGCGGGCTTCCTGCCCGCGGTCCATCCCGGACCCCGTCGGCAGGAGACGAACGCTCATGAGCACTTGCGAACGCAGAAAGTGGGAATGGTCACGCTGGGTGATGGTGTCCATGGCCCTGACGGGCCTCTGCGGGCATCTTCGGTGCCCAGAGGCCACGGAGCGCGGGCGTGCGGTGAGCCCACGGTCATGCGCGCGGGTGCGCCGATGCGTGGATCTCTCGGAGCCGGCCACGGCTCAGGTGCGTGTAGCGCTGCGTCGTCGCGAGGGAGGCATGACCGAGCAGCTCCTGGACGCTGCGCAGGTCCGCACCGCCCTCGAGGAGATGGGTCGCGTAGGTGTGTCGCAGCGTGTGCGGTGTGACGTGGCCGACGCCAGCCCGGCGCCCCGCCTGCTCGACGATCCTCCGGATCGAGCGCTCACGGAGCCGCTCGCCGCGCTCGTTGACGAACAAGGCACCCGCCGGATCGACCCCGGACCGCAGCAGCGCCGCGCGCGGCTCCGCCACCCAGCACTCGATCGCGTCGCGCGCGGGCGTGCCGAGGGGCACCTGCCGCGGCTTGCGCCCCTTTCCCAGCACCCGGACATGTCCGGCCACGAGATCGACGTCCGTCAGATCGACCCCGGACACCTCGGCGACGCGGAGCCCACCGGCGTAGAGGATCTCGATGACCGCGCGATCGCGTGCGCCGAGAGCATCACGGAGCAGCGCCCGTGCCTCGGAGTCCCCCTCCTTCGCAGGTTGCCTGCCGGCCGCCTCGATGAGCGAGACCGTCTGCCCGACCGTCAGCACCCGCGGGAGGGGCTTGGCGGTCCGTGGCGAGCGGAGGCGCTCGGTGGGGTCACGGTCGACGATGTGGGCGTGCGTGAGGAAGGCGAACCAGGTGCGGACCGCCGAGACGCGGCGCGCAACGGTCGTACGTGCGAGTCCACGCTCGGACATGGACGCGAGCCACCGCCGGAGGTGATCGATCTCGAGCTTCGACGGCACCGCCACGTCCGCGGCGACCGCGAACGCTGCGAGGTCGCGGACGTCGCGCCCGTACGCCGCCACCGTGTGCGGGCTCCGGTCGCGTTCGAGCCGCAGATGGTCCACGAACAGTTCGACCGCGGTGTCCCACGCAGGGGTCATCTGTCCCACATTGCGGGGCACCCTGTCGCTGTTCACTCGAAGTACCTCCCGCGAAGGTCGGTCGCAAGCGGTGCGGTTCTCGGCCGACAGTAGGGACAAGCACGTCCCCCGCGAAGCACCCCTCCTGCCTGCCCGCCTGATGGAGTCGACCGTGACCACGCCCGAATCCGCTGATCGTCCGGCGATCGCCTCCATCTCGCACGGCAACTTCCTGCACGACGGCCACCGCCTGCACTACGAGGTCCATGGCTCCGGGCCGCGCGTCCTCATCTACACGCACGGACTGCTGCTCGACTCGCTGCTGAACCGCTCGATCGCCCAAGCGCTGGCCGCGCGCGGCCACCGCGTGATCCTGCTGGACCTGCTGGGGCACGGCTCGTCCGACCGACCCACCCACGCCTACGATCACCGCTTCGACCTCTACGGCGAGCAGGTCATCGCCCTGATGGACCACCTCGGCCTCGACGAGGCCGCCGTCGGCGGCATCTCGCTCGGCGCGAACACCACGCTGGCCGCCGCCGCGATCGCGCCGCACCGGGTCCGTGCCATGGTCGTGGAGATGCCCGTCCTCGAGCGGGGAGCGATCGCCGCGGTGGCGATGTTCACGCCGCTCCTCGTCTCCATGCGCTACTTCGGCTGGGCGATCGCGCCCGCCAGCGCCCTGGTGCGGGCGCTCCCACGTCCGCGGCACGCCGCGACGGCGTCGGTGATGAACGCGCTCTCACGCACGCCGCGCCAGACCGCCGCGGTCCTGCACGGCATCTTCTTCGGCCCGGGTGCACCAACCGCCGCAGATCGTGCGGAGCTCGACATGCCGACCCTGGTCATCGGCCACGGCTACGACCTGCTGCATCCGATGGACGACGCCGAGGCGCTGTCGCGCGAGCTCCCGAACGCGGAGCTCTTCGAGGCGTCCACCATGCTGGAGGCCCGGACGTCGCCGGCACGCGTCGTCGCCAAGATGGACGATTTCCTGGCGAAGGTGTGGAAGCCGGCGGCCGCGAGCTCGACGGCCGCTCGGAGCTGACGGGACGCACCGTCATGGTTTCCGGCTGAGCCGAACACCGTCGGGCGCCTCGACGAGCTCACCGGCGATCCGAGCTGCCGTCAGCGCTGCCAGCGTGCGCCCCGTGCCGAGCCCGCCCTCGCGGGTGAGCGCGTCGAGGCGCATCGGGCGAGGCCATGCTGCAGCGAGGACGCGATGCAGCTCCGTCGGGAACGTGGACACGCCGGGGAGCCGATCCTGCTCGGCGCCGCGGACATCCGTGGTGACCGGAGCGCGCGGGATGCGGCCCAGCAGATCCAGGACGTCGCTGGGGTCGATGCAGGGGCTCGCCCCCTCACGCAGCAGCCGATGTGGCGCGGCGGACAACGGCGCTCGGACGTCGCCGGGCACACCCATGACCTCGATGCCCCGCTCGGCCGCGTCGGTCGCGGTGCGCAGCGCGCCCGAGGTGGCTCCGCCCTCGACCACGATGACCACGTCGGCGAGCGCGGCGATCAACCGGTTGCGTGCGAGGACCCGTGCCGCGATCGCGACATCGCCGGGCAGCAGCTCGTTCGCGAGCGTCCCGCCGTTGCCGCGGACCGTGTCGAACAGCCCGCCCCGGCGAGCATGTGGGCGTGGGTAGGCGACGCCATGCCCACAGCCGAGGACCACGACGGTCCCGCCGGCCTCACGGGCGGCGGCTTCGTGTGCGGCTCCGTCGATGCCGACCGCGCCGCCGGAGACGATCCTGACACCAGCCCGGGCGATGCTGGCTGCGAGCCATGCGGCGACTGCGGTGCCGTAGGCCGTGGCCCGTCGGGCACCGACGATCGCCACCGCGGCGCGCTCGTCTGCGATCGACGCGCCACGCCACGCCCACCACAGGGGCGCGCCGATCTCCGGCCAGCCCCGCAGCAGACGCGGCGGGTACGCCGCGTCGCCGGGGAGCGCCACGCGGACCCC
>CBDTYW010000188.1:0-7345 GCA_965364735.1 uncultured Nitriliruptoria bacterium | reverse complement strand
CGCCGACAAGGCCCGTGCGCTCGCCGTCACCGCGAGGGCGGCCGGGATCGGCGCGATCGCCGCGCTCGTCAGCATCCCCGTCCAGGCGATGGTCGCCACTGAGCAGACGATCGGGGCGCTCGCACCGGCGGAGCTGACACGTGCTGCGGTGACCAACGGCGGGCTCGCCGCGATCGCCCGGGTGCTCGTCCTCGGCGCCGTGGTCATGTTGCTGCGCCGACCGGCGACGGCAGACGACGACGACCGCGTACCGCTCGCGATCGTCATGCTGGCCGCCATCGCCGCCCTCAGCTTCGTGGCCGAGGGGCACACGCGCTCGCAGGACCCGGCCGCCGTCATGTTCGCGGCCGACGTCGTGCATCTCGCCACCGGCGCGATCTGGGTCGGCGGGATCATCGCGCTGCTGCGCTGTCTCAAGGAGCGTCGCGACGACGACGATCCGCTCGGTGCCGCCCACCTCGTCGTCGACTGGTCACGCATCGCGACGATCGCGTTGCTGGCCGCGATCGCGACCGGGCTCGTGCAGTCCTGGGTGACCGTCCGGGCGCTGCGTGCCCTGACCTCGACCGGCTACGGCTGGATCCTCGTGACCAAGCTGTCGATCGTCGCCGTGGTCCTTGCGATCGCGGCGGTGAACCGCTCACGCCTCGTCCCGGCGATCGCGAGCGCCGTCGCCGCCACGGCCGACGAAGCGGCCGAATCGGCACCGTCCGCGCCCTGGGCACGGCTGCGTCGCGCGGTGCAGATCGAGGTCGCCGCCATCGTCGCGATCCTCGCGGTCACCGCCGCGCTCGTCGGCCAGCAGCCAGCCGCTCAGGAAGCCGGCATCACCGGCGCGTACTCGACGTACGTCACGCTCGCGGAGGACCTCGAGGTCAACCTCGTCGTCGACCCCAACCGCGTCGGCTTCAACCAGATCCACTTCTACGTCCTCGACCCGACGGGACGCCCGCATCCCGACATCGACGACGTCACCGTCCGCTTCGCACAGCCTGAGCGCGACATCGCCCCGATCACCCGGATCCCGTTCGTCGCGGGACCCGGCCACTGGCAGGTCGACGGCAACGTCTTCTCCCTGCCGGGGACCTGGGAGGTCACCGTCGAGGTCGGCCTCGGCCAGTTCCGCCTCGAGACCGTCACGATCCCCGTCACCGTCAACCCGTAGCACTGCCCCTGAGGTCTCGCCTCACCTGCACGCTCTCCCGCATCACACAGGAACCGCAATGAACACCTCCCGTCTCGTCCGCCGCGCAAGCGCGCTGGCCCTGGTCACCGTCCTCGGCGGGGCCTCCGCCGCGTTCGCCCACGCGAACTTCAACCCCAACGAGTTCACCGCAGGGGAGGCCCTCGCGACCTCGCTCGTGATCCCCCACGGCTGCTCCGAGGGCGCGACGCCGCCCGGTCCGGATGATGTCGTGCAGCCCACGACCGAGGTGGCGCTGCAGATCAGCGACGGCATGGCCGTCGTCGCTGCCGGCCCCGTCGACGGCTGGTCCGTGGACGTCGGTGACGAGGTTGTCACGTGGACCGACGCCGGCGGCGCCACCGTGGACCCGCTGACCTTCCCGCTCACCGTCGAGCTCGACGCCGGCCATGACTCCTTCGAGGTCGCGATCTTCCAGGCCTGTGAGGGCGGCCAGTCCTACCGCTGGATCGGTGGCCACGACTCCGAGACCCCCGCGGCGCTGCTCGTCGCGTCGGGCGCTGACGTCGAGGCCGGACACGACACGCACATGGACACGGACGCGGACATGGACGCCGACATGGACGCGGACATGGACGCCGACATGGACGGGCACGACGACGACACCCACGCGGAAGAGGTGATGACCGACGACGGACATGCGGAGATGACGTCCGAGCACGGCGAGCCGATGGAGGACCTCACGGCCACCACCCTCAGCGCTGAGGAGATCGCCGCGCAGGACAACGGCTCGGTCCCGATCCTCGCGGTCATCGGCTTCATCGCGCTCATCGCGCTGTTGGGCATGCTGGGCATGACGCTCAGCAAGGGCAGCACCCGCTCATGACCCACCGGCAGCGCCGCGTGTCCGCCTGCCGTCTCCTCGTCGGGACGGCCGTGGCGGGCGGGGCGCTGCTCGCGTCGACCTCCGCAGCGTCCGCGCATGCGGACGTCTACCCCGCACGGATCGCCGTCGCGACCACGACGGAGGTCGACCTCGTCCTCGATCATGGCTGTGGCGTCGACGGCGAACCGGGGGTCGACGAGCCCGCCACGCCGACGGTGCTCGTGGAGCTCATCGTCCCCGACGACCTCCGCATCGAGGCCCTGCCGGTCCCGGGCTGGCGGGTCCTCGACGACGGCGGTGGCTCGATCGTCTGGGAGGCGACGGGTCCCGGGACGGACGCCGCCCTCGTCCTCCCGCTGCGCGTCGCGGCCGAGGAGGGCACCACGAGCGGCCGGCTCGAGGTCGTCCAGACGTGCGACGACGCGACGACGCTCTTCTGGGACGACGACCTCGGCGGCAGCTACCCAGCGCCGGTCCTGGTCGTGTCCAGCGCGTCCCAGCCTGCTGAGGCGGTCCCGACCGAGACGGGGGCGCCGGTCGAGCCGGCCAGGCCGACTCCGGCGGAGACCGTGACGCCGACGCCGGCCCCGGCGCCCGTCGAGACGGAATCGGCGGACGACGCCACCGCGGCAGCCACCGAGCCGGGCGCACCGCCCTCCGACGTCGCATCCGAGCCGGACACGAGCACCGCGGCTCCCCGCCCCCCTTCCGGGGCCACCGAGCCCGCTGACGTCCCTGCTGCACCCGTCGCGATCGCGTCACCGGCAGGCGGGTTCGCGCCCGCTGTCGTCGGCCCGTCGCCCGTCGCCCCGCTGGCTGCGATCGTCCCGATGCTGGGCGCCGTCGGACTGACCGCATGGCGTCGGCGCCCCGACGCCGCGACGAGGGAGACCACCTCGTGATCCTCACCCCCGCACGCACGGCTGCCCGCCGCGCGCTGGTCGTGCTCGTGGCGCTGCTCGCGACGCTGCTCGGCTCGGCGACCGCCGCCTCAGCCGACCCTGCCGGGCCGACCTCGTACCGCGCCACGGTCACCTCGATCACCGTCGACGCGACCGGCGTCACGCCCTCGGGCGTCACGGCCGAGGTGTTCGGCGGTGACTCCTACCTCGTGCTGAGCGTCGATCCCGGCCACACCGTCACGGTGTTCGGCTATGACCAGCGCGAGGCGGAGGCCGCCGGGCGCGCTCCGGAGCAGTACCTCCAGATCCTCGCCGACGGCATCGTCCAGATCAACGCGCGTTCCGTCGCGAAGTACCAGAACGAGGGCCGTTACGGCATCGTCGGGCTGCCGGCGGAGGCCCAGCCCGGTGCGGTCCCGGCGTGGGAGACCGTCGGCAGCGGTGGCGAGTACGCGTGGCACGACCACCGGATCCACTGGATGAGCCCGTCGCTGCCGCCGCAGCTCGACCCCGCAGGTCCCGCCGACCAGCCGGTCTTCGACTTCGCGGTGGAGCTGCTCGTCGATGGCGAGCCGGTCACCGTCGCTGGTGAGCTGGTCTGGGGCCCATCGGGCCTGGAGCCGCTCCCGCTCGTCCTCGTCGTCATGGTTGCCCTGCTGGCGCTCGTCGCGATGCAGCGCGCCGCGGTCGCCCCGTTGGTCGCGCTGGCTGGTGCGGTGTTCGCGGCCGGCGTCGCGACGGCGCTGTCGATCGAGGCACCGCCCGGAGCTCCGCTCGCGACGATCCAGCTGATCCTGCCCGGCATGGCCGCGCTGCTCGCGGTCGTCGCGTTCGTGCGTCGTTCCGACCCGGATCAGGCGACCACGCTCGCCGGGCTCGCCGGGATCGGGCTGATCGCCGTCGGCATGACCAACGCAGGCGTGTTCACCCAGCCTGAGCTGCCGACGGGGCTGCCGGACACGGTCGCGCGCGGGATGTACGCCGCGATCCTCGGGACCGGGCTCGCGCTGGCCGTCGCCGCGGGGCGTTCGTTGCTCTCGGGCTCGGTGACCGTCGAGCAGCCTGCCGCTGGCGGTCGTCGACGGCGCGCTGCGGCGTTGCCGGACCTCGACGAGGACCCGTCGGTCTGACCATCCAGCCGCGCGGTCGGGGCGCAGTGCGGGCGTGAGCGTGCGGTGAGCACCGTGCCGAGGTTGGTCTCGACGTGCCATGGGCAACCCCTCCGTGTGGCCGCTCCGAACGACTGACCGGCCGGTCACATCGATTCCTCGGGAGGGGACCCACATGCGCAGCGCACCACGTCGACGTTCATCACGGACGCGTCACGCGGTCCCCGCCGTCACGGCGCTCGCGCTCGCGATCGCCGGGATGGCGCTGCCTGCGGGAGCCCAGAGCTCGGAGGACGCGTCACAGGTCGGCCGGTTCCAGGCCCCCTTCGTCGAGCCCCGCATCGGCGAGACCACCACGGACGAGAAGTGCATCGAGCGTGAGGACGGCAGCCAGGTCTGCAAGCCGGCCGCCGGCTCCATCGCCGTGCTGCCCGACGGCAACGTCGTCTACTGGTCCGCGCTCGAGGCCACCGAGAACATCGCGCTGTCCACGGTCGCCGAGTTCGGCCGTGTCGCCGAGAACGACCAGACCCGCCACCTCGACCTCAGCGGAGCCGCCCCCGTCTGGACGATCCCGACCGACTCCGACGGGGGCGCGCAGCCCCGTCCGGAGAAGGCCCTGATCGACGGGTCGTTGATCGACAACGGTGGCGAGCGCAACGCCAACGGCGCGCTGTTCGGCTCGGACCAGGTGTTCCTCGCAGACGGCCGTCTCCTGACCGCCTCCGGCACCGACTACTACAACGAGTTCGGCGCGGTCGAGCTCGAGGGCCTCGTCCAGACCCGCATCTATGACGGCGCGACCAACGGCTGGACCCAGACCGGCGACCTGAACATCGGGCGCTGGTACCCGACCCTCGTCACCACCGGATCTGGCGAGGTCTATGCGTTCTCCGGCGTCACCAAGCTCATCAAGCCGGTCTACAGCGACAACCCGACGGCGTCGGGGCGCAACGTCCCCGAGCCCGAGGTCTACGACCCGGCGACCGGCACCTGGCGCCTCCTCGACGCTGGGGCGGACCGCTCCCTCCCGCTCTACCCGCGGATGCGTCTGCTCCCGAACGGCAACATCGTCTTCGCGACGTCCGGCCAGTCGTGGAACCCGGCGGGCTACGCCTACGACGAGGCGCTCTGGAACATCACCGCCACCTTCGACCCGGAGACCGGGACCTGGTCCGAGCACGAGGTCCCCGGTCTCGGGACGCTCGACATCGGCTACCGCGGTTCCGGCTCGACCGTCATGTTGACCCTGCGCCCCGACGAGACCGGCCGCTACGCGAACGCCGAGCTGCTCAACACGGGCGGAGTCGCCGGCACCTCACCCGGCGGCCTCGTCGGCCTGCCCTTCACCCGGATCACCGCGGTCGACATCGCCGAGGACGGCTCCGAGACGGTGTCGAGCCGGGCTGCGGCCGACCTCAACGCCACCCGCTGGTACGGCCACTCCACGCTGCTGCCCTCCGGTGAGGTTCTCCTGACCTCAGGCGGCGACACCGATGACGTCGTCGCGCCGGGCGGCGGCCGTCCCCGCCTGATCCCCGAGCTCTACGACCCGGCGACCGACACGTGGACGCAGATGACGTCGCAGTCGCAGCCGCGGACCTACCACAACTCCGCGGTCCTGCTGCCCGACGCGACGGTCCTCGTCGGCGGTCACAACCCGATCCCGACGGGGTACACGACCCACTTCACGATCCCCGGCAACGCCCCGAACGACGGACGTGACCCGAGCTTCGAGATCTTCGAGCCGCCGTACCTGCACCGCGGCGACCGCCCCGTCATCGTGTCCGCCCCGACATCGGTGGACCTCAACCAGCAGGCGACGCTGACGCTGGACATCCCCGCCGACCAGATCCGTGACGTCGTCGCGATGCGCCACGCCGCCGAGACCCACATCATCGACGGAGACCAGCGCGCGGTGGAGCTCACCATCGTCTCGCGCGACGGCAACGATCTCGTTGTCCGGGTTCCCGACACCGGCAACGTGCTGCCCGCCGGCCCGTACATGATCTTCGTCAACAAGGACACCGACGACGGCCCGATCCCGTCGGAGGCAGCCCTCGTCTCCGTGACCTCGAACGTCGTCGCCGACGGCACCGCGACGGAGTCCGCCCCGGAACCTGCAGCCACCGATGCGCCTGCTTCGGAGGTCCTCGGCGAGCAGCTCCCCGCAACCGGCGGCGGCCTTGCAGCGGCCCTGCTCGGCATCATGGGCGCCGCGGTCCTGCGTCGCCGCAGCTGAGCAGCGTGGTTGGCTGCAGCGCCCGTCGGGCATCACTGACCCAAGCCTCTGACATCGACCCATCAGGACCCGACGATGCTGTCCCTCCGCTCCCTCGCCCGCCCGCTGCTCGCCTCGATGTTCGTCGCCGGCGGCGTCGATGCGCTGCTGAACGCGAAGAAGAAGGTCCCGGCCGCGAAGCCGGTGACCGACGAGATCGGCGACTACGTCGAGCCGGTCCGCAACGCCTCGACCGAGCAGCTCGTCCAGGCCAACGCCGTCGTGCAGATCGCCGCCGGCTCCCTGCTCGCGATCGGCAGGCTCCCGCGTGCCTCGTCCGCGGTGCTCGCCGGGTCACTCATCCCGACGACCGCTGCGGGCCACCGGTTCTGGGAGGTCGAGGACCCGGTGGAGCGTGCGAACCAGCGCGCCCACTTCCTGAAGAACGCCTCCATGCTCGGTGGCCTCGCGATCGCCGCGATGGACACCGAGGGTGAGCCGGGCCTCGCGTGGCGCGCCTCGAACGCCGTCGACCGCGCCTCGAACGCCGTCGAGCGCACCAAGCGTGACGCCGAGCTCGCGAAGCGCGCCGCAGGTGCCCAGGTCAAGACCGCGGGCAAGCTCGCGAAGGCGCAGGCCAAGCTCATCAAGGCCGAGGCCAAGAACGCGATGAAGGGCGACGCCAACACCCGTGCGCAGCTCGTCGCGGCTCAGGCCAAGCTCGCGAAGTCCGAGGCCAAGGCCGCCACGATGGGTGTCGGCATCGATGCCCGCACCCAGGCGAAGCTCGCGAAGCAGCGCGCGAAGCTCGAGGCCAGGCACGCAGTCGACCACGGCTCGACGTTCGTCGAGCTCGCCAAGGAGAGGCTCGCCCCGGACGTCGCTGACCTGTGGCGCGGCGTCTCCGCGCTCGTCTCGTCCAACGGAACGACCGAGCCGAAGTCGATCTTCGCCAAGAGCTGACATCCCGATCTTCGCGACCCCCGCCGGCCCTGCCGCGCGGGGGTCGCGTCCGTCCGGGACACTCATGAGGTCCCGCTCGAGCCGGGCACCGCCGGAGGCGTCGCATGCACGTCGGGTTGA
>CBDTYW010000187.1:0-7385 GCA_965364735.1 uncultured Nitriliruptoria bacterium | reverse complement strand
GCCGAGATCGCCGTCATGGGCGCGAAGGGCGCCGTCTCGATCCTCTACCGCCGCGAGCTCGCGGCCGCCGAGGACCAGGACGCGATGCAGGCCGAGTTCGAGGAGGTCTACAACCGCGACCTCGCGAACCCGTGGAAGGCTGCGGAGCGCGGCTACATCGACGAGGTCATCATGCCGTCGGAGTCGCGCATCGAGCTGATCAAGGCGCTGAGGTTCACCGCCGGCAAGCGCGAGGCACGTCCGCCGCGCAAGCACGGAAACATCCCCCTGTGACGGCCGACGACCAGCCCATCGCCGAGGCCCCGCTCGCGTTCGCCATCACCGGCGGCGGTGCAGTCACGGCCGAGCAGCTCGCTGCCCTCACCGTCGCCCTGACGCCGTCCGGCGGCAACAGAGACGAGAGCACGCGCAGCCCCGCATGGGCCCGCGCAGCCCGCTTCGAGGCCATCGGGCACCGCCCGTTCTGGTCCGCCCCCGACATCGACGGCGGCCGCTTCGCCCTCAAGGGCTGAACCGGCACCCTCACACACGACGACAGCAGCCCGAGGGGCTGCTGTCGTGGGTCTGGTCTCGGTCAGACGGTCAGTTGGTGACCGAGACCTCGACGCGACGGTTGATGCGACGCGCGACGGCGTTGCTCGTGTCGTCCTCGACGACCGGGTCGGTCTCGCCGTTGCCCTGGTCCTGGAGGCGATCGCCATCGATCCCGGCGTCGATCAGCGCGGTCCGCACGGCGGACGCGCGGGTCTCCGAGAGCTCCTGGTTGGACGCGTCAGAGCCGACCGAGTCGCTGTTGCCCTCGATCAGGATGTTCACCTCGGGGTTGGCGTCGAGGTAGGCGGCGAGGTCGGCGATGACCGTGCGTCCCTCGGCCGAGATCTCCGCGCTGCCGGACTCGAAGGTCAGCTTCGCGAGCTTCGCGCGACGCGACCCGGAGTCGAGCGCCTCGGCGATGCGGTCCGAGTCGTCGAAGCTCTCGAGGTCGGCCTCGGTGGCGTCGGCGCCGATGGCGACCGGCTCCTCCGTCGGCTCAGCGGGGGCTTCGGTCTGATCGAGCTCCGGGGTCGGAGAGTTGTCCGGCTCCGGGGTCTCGTCGGCCGGTGCCTCCTGCGAGAGCGCCTCACCATCGGTGCCGTCCCCCGGGATCTCGCCCGCGGGGAGGACCGTGATCTGTCCGACCATGCCCGCGGCACGGTGGCCGGGGATGTCGCAGTAGAAGGTGTACTCGCCGGAGTACAGCTGCAGGATGCCCTCGACGGTCTCGCCGCCCGCGGCGTCGACCTTCTTCGCGTCTCCGGCCGCGGCGTCGATGCGGAAGTTGTGGTCGGCGGCGCCGACGTTCTGCAGCGTCACGGAGACGGGCCCCTCGTTGACGGGCTGCAGCGTGATGATCTCGGTGGCCGTCGTGCGGACGCCGGCCAGCGTCTCGAACCACAGGTCACCGGAGAGGAGCTCGACCATCCCACCGGGGCCGACGGGGATCGCCTCGTCGAAGCACGCAGATCCCTCGGGGCAGCGCAGCGGCTCGGCCGCCCGGATCTCCGGGTTGATCGAAGAGCACGCGGCGAGCAGCATCGCGCTGGCCATCGTGGCGACGGTGAGGCTCCGGCGCATCCGGCGACTCCTTGGGGTGCAGGGGTGACCGCCCGTGGGACGGTTTGAGATGGCCGGAGGTTAGCGGACACGCCGCGCGCTCCGGCCATCTCCCGGCCGCCGTCGGACGGGGATGCTCAGCTCAGGAGACGACGAGCTCACCGACCATGCCGGCCTCACGGTGACCGACGATGCTGCAGTAGAACTCGTAGGTTCCGGCCTCGAGCTCGACGGTGCCGGTGCCGGAGGACTTGCCGGCGACCTCGACGATCGCCGCGTCACCGTTGACACCGGTGATGACGAAGTCGTGGTTGACCGAGCCAGCGGCCTCGAGGCCGACGACGACGGTGCCTGCGGGAGCGGAGAGGGTGGTGTCCTCCCACTTGAGGGCGTCGTTCCCGACGGCGACGAACGTCGAGCCGTCGGTCGAGCCGGGCTCAGCAGCGTCACCGCCGCCGCACGCGGCGAGGGTGGCGCCCAGGACCAGGGCAGCGGCGGCGCGGGCGACCGCGCGAGCGGGGGAAGAAGCGGTGAACGAACGCATTGCGGGTTCCTCTGTCGGAGGTGATGACGGCGGGAGAGCCATCAGCCAGAGTTCGGCTGTGACCATCGTGGAGGATGGGGGCATCCGGGCCAAACGAACATGTTCCGGGATCCACGCAGAGCGAACAGGTGAGGGCTCGGCGGGCCCCGGCCGTTACGCTCCACCGGCCTGCGCTGACCCAAGGGGCCTGCTCGTGTTCAACGCCGTCCTGATCGCCAACCGTGGCGAGATCGCCATCCGCATCATCCGCGCGTGCCGCGAGCTCGGGGTGCGGTCCGTCGCCGTGTACTCCGAGGCGGACCGCGACGCGCTCCACGTGCGCATGGCTGACGAGGCGTACCTGCTGGGCCCGGCACCGGCCGCGCAGTCCTACCTCAACACCGAGCGCGTGCTCGAGGTCGCCCGCGAGGCGAACGTCGACGCGATCCACCCGGGCTACGGGTTCTTCTCCGAGAACGCCGACTTCGCGCGCGCCGTCACCGATGCCGGCCTCGTCTGGATCGGGCCGCCGCCCGCCGCGATCGACCGCATGGGTGACAAGCTGTCGGCTCGTGAGGTCGCCGACAACGCCGGCACCCCCGTCGTGCCGGGAACGCTTGAGCCGACGTCGGATCCCGCCGTCGCGATCGCCTTCGGTGAGGAGTACGGCTACCCCGTCGCGGTGAAGGCGGCGTTCGGCGGTGGCGGACGCGGCATGAAGGTCGTGCACAGGGCCGAGGACATGGCCGAGGCGCTGTCCTCCGCGGAGCGCGAGGCCACGGCGGCCTTCGGTCGCGGCGAGTGCTACCTCGAGCGCTACCTCGAACGTCCGCGTCACATCGAGATCCAGATCCTCGCCGACACCGACGGCACCGTCATCCACCTCGGTGAGCGCGACTGCTCGCTCCAGCGTCGCCACCAGAAGCTGGTCGAGGAGGCCCCGGCCTTCGGCATCTCCCAGGAGCTGCGTGACGCCATGGGCAAGGCCGCGGTCGCCGTGGCCAAGGAGGTCGGCTACGTCAACGCGGGGACCTGCGAGTTCCTGCTCGACGACGACGGCGAGACCTTCTTCTTCCTCGAGATGAACACGCGGCTGCAGGTCGAGCACCCGGTGACAGAGCTCGTCACGGGCGTCGACCTCGCACAGGCACAGCTCCGGATCGCCTCCGGAGACGGGATGGGGCTCACGCAGGACGACGTCGAGCTGCGCGGCCACGCGATCGAGGTCCGCATCAACGCCGAGGACCCGGCGCTCAACTTCATGCCGACCCCCGGCCTCGTCGAGAAGCTGGAGGCCCCGCTCGGGCCGTGGGTGCGCCTCGACACCGGCGCGGAGTCGGGCTACGAGGTCCCGAAGGTCTACGACTCGATGATCGGCAAGCTGATCGTCTGGGGCTCCGACCGCGCCGCCGCGATCGCTCGCATGTCCCGCGCTCTCGATGAGCTCGTCCTGACCGGCATCCCGACGACCGTGCCGTTCCACAAGCTCGCGATGCGCAACGAGATGTTCCGGGCCGGGACCCACTCGACGGTGTCGGTGGAGAACGAGTGGGACCTCTCATCGCTCACCTCACCGGGACTGCCCGGCGGTGGCGAGGACCCGGACGGTCCGTCCCGTGAGGTCACGGTCGAGGTCGGCGGACGTCGCCTGGCCGTCAAGGTCTTCGGCGACCTCGGATCCGGCGGCGGCGGTTCCGCCGCCGCCCCGAAGAAGCGCAAGCGTGGCGGCGGTGCCGGCGCAGCTGCGGCCACCGAGGACCTCGTCGCCCCGATGCAGGGCACGGTCGTGAAGTTCGCGGTCGAGGACGGCGCGACCGTCACCACGGGCGACCTCGTCTGCGTCCTCGAGGCCATGAAGATGGAGAACCAGATCAAGGCCCACCGCGACGGCACGATCTCCAAGATCACCCACGCGGCGGGCGACACGGTCGACGCAGGCACGGTGCTCGCCCGCATCGAGTGACCCCGTCGAGCGACCGCACGTCAGCGCGGCATCAGCATCCGGGCGGCTTCGGCGACGGAGCCGGCCATTGACGGGTAGACGGTGATCGTCTGTGCGACCTGACTGACGCTGAGCCGGTTCTGCACCGCGACCGCGAGCGGCTGGATCAGGTCGCTGGCGCGCTTCGAGACGACGACGCCACCGACGACGATCCCGGAGCCGGCCATCGCGTGGACCTTCACGAAGCCGTCGGTGCCGTGGATCATCTTGGCGCGCGGGTTGCCCTTGAAGTCCAGGCGCGCCGTCTCGGTCGGGATGCCCTCGGCCTTCGCCTCCTCAGGCGAGAGCCCGACGGTCGCGACCTCGGGGTCGGTGAAGATGGTCGCGGCGACGGACTCGTAGCGGATCGGGACGACGGCCTGGCCGAGCGCATGCCAGATGGCGGTGCGCCCCTGCATCGCCGCAACGCTGGCGAGCATGACGCGGCCGGTGACGTCACCGGCGGCGTAGATCCAGCGGCATGAGGTGCGGCCGACCTGGTCGACGTCGATGCCGCCCCAGGCGTTGCACTCGATCTCCGGGTTCTCGAGCCCGAGGTCGTTGGTGACCGGGACCTGGCCGACGGTGAACAGCACATGGCTGCCGGTCAACGTCGAGCCGTCGCTGAGCCCCAGCCGGACCTCGCGATCGTCGGAGTCACAGGTCATCGCGCGAACGTTGCGGAGGATCTTCATGCCTCGCCGCTCGAACACGTTCTCGAGCAACGCCGCCGCGTCCGGATCCTCGGTCGGCAGGATGAGGTCGCGGGAGGAGACCAGCGTCACGTCCGAGCCGAAGCGCACGAACGTGTGGGCGAACTCCGCGCCGGTTGCGCCCGAGCCGACGACGATCAGCCGCTCCGGGACCTCCTTGAGCTCGTACAGCTGCTGGCCGGAGAGCACCCGCTTGCCGTCGGGGGTGAAGAACGGCAGCACACGAGGCTTCGAGCCGGTCGCGATCAAGACGTAGTCGGCCGGGAAGACCTCGACGCTGCCGTCAGTCAGCTTCGCCGAGACCTCGTGGTAGCCGGAGATCCATCCGTGCCCGCGGACAAGGTGGACGTTGGCGCGGTCGACCCGCTTCTCGATGTCACGCGACTGCTCGCGGCCGAGCTCGAGGACGGCGCTCGCCACGGCCGGGAAGTCAACGCCAGCGCGATCGACGCGGCCGCCGCCGGGCAGGCGCAGGCCCATGTCGTCCGCGATCGAGAACCAGCTGACCGACTCGGCGACCGTGATCATGGCCTTGGACGGCACGCAGTCCCACAGGACCGAGTTGCCGCCGAGCCCCTCATTGGAGATGACGGTGACGTCCGCACCGAGCTCGGCAGCGACGATGGCCGCTTCGTAGCCGGCCGGGCCACCACCGACGATGACGATGCGTTGCGCGACCATCGGCTGGCTCCGTTTGCTCGATCGGGGGGTCCGGCGGACCCTACCGCGATCAGGCGGCAGCGGCGGCCGTGGCGCGGCTGATCGCGTGTCGCGTCAGCCCGACGAGCATGTCGCGCGCCGACGCCTTGTCCCGGGCGTCGCAGTAGGCCATGGGGATGTCCCCGCTGATCGACAGCGCGGAGCGGACGTCCTCGAGCCGGTGAGCCACCTCGCCGTTGAAGCGGTTGACCGCGACGAGGAACGGCAGGCCCTGGTGCTCGAAGTAGTCGATCGCCGCGAAGCAGTCCTCGAGACGCCGGGTGTCGACGAGCACGACGGCGCCGACCGCACCTCGTGACAGGTCGTCCCACATGAAGAGGAACCGGTCCTGGCCGGGCGTGCCGAACAGGTAGAGCATGAGCTCGTCGCCGATGGTCAACCGCCCGAAGTCCATCGCCACCGTCGTCGTGGTCTTGGTCGAGACCTTGGAGAGGTCATCGACGCCGACCGAAGCCGAGGTCATCGCGGCCTCGGTGGTCAACGGCTCGATCTCGGAGACCGAGCCGACGAAGGTGGTCTTTCCCACGCCGAAGCCACCGGCCACGACGATCTTCGTGACCGCTGGCGCTCGACGCGGTGCGCCGAGCATCCCGTCAGAGTGTCTGAAGTCCATGGAGCAGCCGTTCGAGCAGGTTGACGTCGGGCCCATCGGCCGACGGTTCGGTGATGTCCAGAGCACCGTCGGCGACGAGGTCGCCGACCAACACCCGGGTCACGCCCAGGGGAAGCTTCAGCCGCGTCGCGACCTCGATGATGGAGCGTGGCTCGGCGCAGGCGGCCACGATCTCGCGATGCTCACGTGTGCGACCGGGAAGCCGGTCCACGTGCGTCTGCGCGAGGACGAGCGTCTCCATCGGCATCTCAGAGCCCGACGGACGCGTGCGTCCGCCGGTGAGCAGGTAGGGACGAACCAGCCGGTCGCTCACCTCGGCAGCAACGACTGGAGCTGCGCGCGCAGCGCCGGCGTGAGCAGCTCGCCGACTCGGGCGACCAGCAGCGTCATCTCGTAGCCGACCATGCCGATGTCTGCGTCGGCTCGGGTGAGCACCGCGAGGTGGGAGCCGTCGGAGATGGAGGTCACGAAGAGGAAGCCGCCGGACATCTCCACGATGACCTGGCGGACCTCGCCAGCAGCGAACACGCGAGCCGCACCGCCGGTGAGGCTGGCGATGCCCGAGGTGACCGCGGCGATGTGATCACCCGCCGTGCGCTCGAGGCCCGTCGTCATCGCGAGGAGGAGGCCGTCGGCGCTGACCACGACCGTGCTCGCGACACCGGGGACCTTGCGGGCGAAGTTCTCGAGCAGCCAGCTCACCTCTCCGATGGGGGGTGCGTCCACGTTCGTTCCGGTTCTCTGTGCTGGCGCGGTGGCCGGGATGATCGGGTCGGTGTTCATGCGTCACTCCCGTTGCGGGCCTGGCCCTGCGCGGACTGGAATGCGGACAGGGCCCGCATGGACGCGACGATGTCGTCGCGCGTCGTCTGCTCGTCGTGGTCGACCGGGGTGATCGGTGCCGCGGCTTCGAGTCCGAACGCGGTGGGTGCAGTCGTCGTGGCACCACGCTGCCGCTGCGGGAGCGGGGTCGTGGCGACCGGGGCGGCCTCGACGGACTCGGCTGGCTCCGGCGAGTCCGCAGCGAGGGCGCGCGCCAGCGAGGCGTCGAGCGAGGCAGCGAGCGCCGGATCGAGCGCGCCCGTCCCGACCGGAGCCGTGTCGCGCTGCGGGAGCTTCGATGGTCCGTCGCCGCGTGTCGGAAGCGGCGGAGCGTCCACGACGTTGACCGCGAGCTCCTCACCGACCGGGGACTTCGACGAGGCGATCGCGACACGCGTGGGTGCAGGTGCCGGCGGCGTC
>CBDTYW010000186.1:0-7489 GCA_965364735.1 uncultured Nitriliruptoria bacterium | reverse complement strand
GACCCATGTCGCCTTCGCCGCCCAGCACCGCCGCGCCGGCTGGGCGGGCGACCCGGACGGCTACGGCGAAGCGGTCGCGATCCTGCTCGGCGACCTCGCCTTCACGCAGGCCGACGAGGCCTTCCTTGCCTCGGATCTGGACGCCGCGACGTTGCTGCGCGCGTTCCGTCGGTTCACCGTCCTCCGTGAAGAGGTCATGGCCGGCCAGTACCTCGACGTTCACGCCGAGGTCACCCGCGCCGGCACGCCCGAGGATGCGCTGACCGTCGCGACGCTCAAGTCCGGCCGGTACTCGGTGGCCCGGCCGCTCGAGATCGGCGCCACGCTCGCCGGTGCGTCGCCTGCACAGATCGCTGCGCTCGTGGCGTTCGGCGACCCGCTGGGCCGCGCGTTCCAGGTCCGCGACGACCTCCTCGGCGTGTTCGGCGACGAGTCCGTCACGGGCAAGTCGACGTCCGGCGACCTCGCCGAGGGCAAGTGGACGCTGCTGGTCGCGACCGCGGCGCAGGCCCTCAACGGTGCTGCCCGCGAACGGTTCCTGACGCTGCTCGGCGACCCGGACCTCAACGCCGCCGGCGCGGACGAGCTCCGCGCAGCGATGGTCGCGACGGGCGCGCGTGCTGCGGCAGAGACGTTCGTCGAGGACGCGATCGCCGAGTCGTTGGCGACGCTTGATCGCCCCGACCTCGACGAGGCGGGGCGCGCCACGCTCACCGAGCTCGCGCGCTGGCTGGGCTCACGCGAGGTCTGACGCTCGCCGCTCAGCCGACCGCAGGGTCCTCGGTCAGCGAGGTCTCGTCGTCGATCGACGGGTCCTGAATGAGCTCTTCGAGGCGCGGGAAGATCAGCGTGAACAACACGACGATCCAGACGGCGGCCAGCACGAGGACGAGCAGACGTCGCGGCCACGGGCTGCGTCGCGGCGTCGGCGAGGGCAACGGGTCGGGATCGAGCTCACGCGAGGTCCACAGCGGTGGCTCGGTCGAGGTGGGCGGGTCGTTGTTCATCACTCCACCAGGTGTGCGAAGACGATGAGGCGCTGCGCCGCGGAGAACCGCGGGTGGCAGGTCGTCAGCGTCATGAGGGGACGGCCGTCGCGCAGCGGGTTCCGCCCGACGACCCACGTGTCCGTCGGCTGGACGACGATCTGCTTCTCGAACTCGTAGGTCCAGACCTTGCCGGAGCGGTCCTGGACGTGGACGAGGTCACCCTCACGCATCTGCTCGAGGTTGTAGAACGGCTCGGAGTAGGTCGTTCGGTGACCGCTGATCGCGAAGTTGCCGTCCGCACCGGGTCGGGAGGTCTTCGGGTAGTGGCCGGGACCGGCCTTGAGCCGGTCGAGCGTCACGCCTTCGACGATCGCGAGCGGGCCGTCGTGGATGATCTCGCCGACGCCGGGCCGCTCGAACCACATCACGGCGTACGCGTTGCCGACCGAGATCTCCTCGGCCTCGCCGTCCGGCTCGTCGAAGATCTCGCCCGGCAGGATCGTCGGGGCACCGTCGATCTCGATCGCGCCGACGTCGACACGCCAGTCCTCGAGCAGCGACGCCTGCGCGGCGTCGGTCTCGAGCGAGGTGAACTTCAGCAGGTAGACGAGGAACAGCAGGATGTGGATGCCGACGACGATCAGCGTCCAGCCCGTGCCGCGCGCAAGCCGCTGCGTGGTGGTGGCGGTCAAGATCATCTCGGGCGTCAGTCGGCGTTCGGCGAGTCTAACGATGCCGTCGGCCGGCAGTTCCCTCGGGGTAGCCTGATGGACGAACGGGCAGCGGACGTCGCGAGCCCGGGATCTGAGCGAGGACCGGCCTGTGCCGAAGAGCAAGCACCGCCGCAACGGCAAGAACCGCCCGCGACCGCAGAAGCAGGCGATCGCGCAGGAGATCGCCCACCAGCGCAACACGCCGAGCCCTGCATGGGTCCCGGTGACCGGCGCGACTCTGCTCATCGTCGGCGTGGTCATCATCCTGCTCGGCTACCTCGAGCCCGTCGCGAGGTTCACCGGTGGCTGGCCGATGCTCGGGCAGAACTGGCCGCTGGTCGGTGGCTTCCTGATGCTGACCGCCGGCTTCGGCTTCCTCACCCGCTGGCGCTGACGTGCCGGTGTACGAGTACGTCTGCCGAGGCTGCGAGCACCGCTTCGACCTGCTCCTGCCGCACTCGCGCGCCGACGCCCCAGGCCCGTGCCCGTCGTGCGCGAACGGCGACGTCCGGCGTGCGTTCTCCCGCATCGGCGTCGCGCTGAACGCTTGGGGCTTCGGCGGCACCGACTCGATGGTCCCCGACCGCCCCACCCGCGGCGACTTCAAGACGGTCAAGGAGACGGCCGAGCGCATGGGCGACGGCGGCTGAGCCACATCATCCACCGCATGGTGGACGCGCTCAGGCGGTCCCGATCTCGGCCCGCTCGTGCATGCGCTCGGCGCAGTGCCGGGGCGGGTTCCCGCTGCCGCGGACGAGCAGGAGCAGCTCGGTGCCACACGTCTCGCACCAGTAGAGCGTCCGCTCGTCGGCGGCCAGCGGCATGGGCTCACCGGTGTCGCTGATCATCCCCGAGCCGCTGCCGGACGCGAACGACCGCATCGACGCGATCCCCCAGCGGTAGATCATCAGCCCGAGCAGCGGGGCGAAGATGTACTTGAAGCCGAACGACGCCCCGATGATCAGCGCGAACATCACGGCGACGAGCGAGACGATGATCCGCATCACAGGTCCTCGTCGTCGCGGGCGGTCAGATCGTCCTCGAAGGGTACGACCCCGCCCGCGATGACCGTCAGCGGACGATCTTGATCTGGAAGGTCCCGCCGACAGCGCTCAACGTCCGCATCCAGAGCGGGAGCAGCATCTCGGGCCCACGAGCGGTCGTGATGTCGCCCAGATCGAGGATGTCGGTCCATCCGAGCTCGCCCAGGAGCCCGGCGACGGTGGCCTTGGCGCCCTCGTCGTCACCGGACAGGAAGATCGTGTGATCGCCGTCGCCGACGATGTCCGGGGCGATCATGACCGCGGCCGCCATGGTGTTGAGGGTCTTCACGACGCGCGCGTCCGGGAACGCCGCCTGCACCTGCTCCGCGAGCGACAACGCGTCCGTGACGCCCATCGCCGGCGGGAAGCCGTTGGAGAAGTCGAGGCTGTTCGACGTGTCGATCAGCGGCTTGCCGGCAAGGTTCTCGGCCCCGGCATGACCGAGGATCTCGAGCGTCTTGAGCCCGTTGGCGGCGTTGACGACCACCTCAGCTCCCGCGGCGGCCTCGGCGAACGTCGCAAGCCCCACCCCGGGATGCATCGCGTTCCACGACCCGTAGGACTGCCCCTCGTCGATCCGGTCCCGGGTCGACACCGGATCCCGCGTCCCGATCACCACGTCGTGCCCCGCGCGATCGAACCCCTCCGCCAACGTGCGTCCGACGACGCCCGTCCCGATGATCCCGATCCGCATCCCGGTGCCTTGTCCTCGGTGGACCCCGATCCAGCCCGCATGCTGAGGAGCGCAGCGACGAACGACCAGTCGAGAAGGCGCGGAAGTGGACCTGAGGAGAATCGAACTCCTGACATCTGCCTTGCAAAGGCAGCGCTCTGCCAACTGAGCTACAGGCCCTACGCGGCCAAGGATACGCACGACTCGGTCGGGTGCGTACTCGCGGCGATCGGTGGCACCGGCCGCGGGAAGCCGATAGACCATTGATCGTGTCAGATCAGCCAGAACTGCTGGCAGACCGACGAGGGGTCACGATGCGCACCGACTGCCGCGACCTTCGGCTCCTGGCCCCAGCGGGATGACGAACACGCCGCGGCGCTGGAGCATCGTCGGCAACTCCGGATCGGGGAAGTCGACGCTGGCGACGGCGATCGCGGAGGCGACCGGGGCGCACCACGTCGAGCTCGACGCGATCTGGCACCGAGCGGGCTGGGCCAACCCCGACGTCGCCACGTTCCGCGCCGAGGTCGCCGCGGTGCTTGCCCGCGAGTACGCGGAGCTCCTCGCGCGACCCGAGCACGCCGCTGTCGCGGTTCACCGGCTCCGAACGCGCGCCGACGCACGGACGTTCGCGCCGAGCTGACGCCGGCCGCGCCGTCAGGCTGCGTGGTCGCCGGGACGTGGGACCACGGCGTCGTTAGCCTCACCGAACAGCCGGGGACGCGGTCGTCCCGGTGCATGGTCTTCGAACCGATCGCCTGAGTTTCGAGCGGGAGCAACGCATGCAGTACTTCGTCACAGGAGCCACAGGGTTCATCGGGGGGCACCTCGTCGAGCGCCTGCTGAAGCGCAAGGGTTCGGTGGTGCACTGCCTGGTGCGCGAGGGTTCCGAGGACAAGCTCAAGCAGCTCACCAAGGAGCGCTGGGGCACGACCGCCAAGCGCGTGGTTCCCGTGGTCGGTGACCTCGGCGCGAAGAACCTCGGGCTGAGCACCGAGGTGCTCGCGGAGCTCAAGGGCAACATCGACCACGTCGTGCATCTCGCCGCGATCTACGACCTCACCGCCTCCGCGGAGTCGCAGCAGCAGTCCAACGTCGAGGGGACGCGCCACGTCACCCAGGTCGTCAACAAGATCCGACCGACGCGCTTCCACCACGTCTCGTCGATCGCGGCCGCTGGGCGCTACCGCGGACAGTTCACCGAGGACATGTTCGACGAGGCCACCGGTCTCGACAACCCGTACTTCTCGACCAAGCACGACTCCGAGGGCGTCGCGCGCGACATGTCGAAGGTCCCGTGGCGCGTCTACCGCCCGGGCATCGTCGTCGGGGACTCCGAGACCGGCGTGATCGACAAGATCGACGGGCCGTACTACTTCTTCAAGATGATCCAGAAGGTCCGCGGGATGTTCCCGAAGTGGATGCCGCTGGTCGGGCTCGAGGGTCAGAAGATCAACATCGTCCCCGTCGACTTCATCGCCGACGCGATGGACCACATCATCCACCTCGAGGACAAGGGCTTCGACAACAAGGTCTTCCACCTCACGGACAAGGACCCGCTGTCGGTCGGCGCGACCATGAACCTGTTCGCGGACGCCGCCCACGCCCCGTCGTTCACGATGCGCATCGACCAGGGTGCGGTCGGGCTCGTCCCCAAGGGCGTCCGCAGCATGATCGCGAACCTCCCGCCGGTCAAGAAGGGCATGGACGCCATGCTCGGCGACCTCGGGATCCCGCGCGAGACGTTCAAGTACATCGACTGGCCGACCACCTACACCCGGGTCAACACCGACCTCGCGCTCGCTGGCTCCGGGATCGAGGTGCCGCCGCTCGAGTCCTACGCATGGAAGCTCTGGGACCACTGGGAGCGCCACCTCGACGAGGACCTCTACAAGGACCGCTCGCTGCGCGGATCCATCGACGGCAAGACGGTGCTCGTCACCGGCGCGTCGGCCGGGATCGGCCTCGAGGTCTCCTACATGGCAGCGGACGCGGGCGCGCACGTGATCCTCGTGTCGCGGACCCGCTCGAAGCTCGAGGAGGTCCAGGCGACCATCGAGGCGCGCGGCGGGACCGCGTCGGTCGAGCCGTGTGACATGTCGGACCTCGAGGACGTCGAGCGGCTCGCCCGTGAGGTCGTCGAACGTCACGGCCCGCCACACGTCATCATCAACAACGCCGGCCGCTCGATCCGCCGCTCCGTGAAGCTCAGCTACGACCGCTTCCACGACTTCGAGCGGACGATGCAGATCAACTACTTCGGGGCGTTGAAGCTCATCCTCGGGCTACTGCCGTCGATGACGCAGGCCAAGCGCGGCCAGATCATCAACGTGTCCTCGATCGGCGTGCAGACCAACACCCCGCGCTTCTCGGCCTACGTGGCGTCGAAGTCCGCGCTCGACGCGTTCTCGCGCTGCATCGCCTCTGAGGTCATCGACGACGGGATCCACATCACCACCGTCTACATGCCGCTGGTGCGCACGGACATGATCGCGCCGACGAAGATGTACGACCACTTCCCGACCCTCAGCCCGGTCGAGGCCGCGGAGATGGTCTGCAACGCGATGGTCAACAAGCCCAAGAAGGTCGCGACGGGGCTGGGCAACTTCGGTCAGGTCTTCTACGCGGTGGCGCCGAAGATGATGGACCAGGTGCTGCACCAGGCCTACCGGATCTTCCCGGACTCCACGGCGGCGAAGAAGGGCAAGGACTCCGAGGGCCGCGACGTCGACAAGGCCTCCAACGAGGGCGTCGCCTTCGCGCACCTCCTCAAGGGCGTGCACTGGTAGGCCAGCCTGTCGGTCTCTGACGGAACCCGCCGCGACCTCGCGGCGGGTTCTGTCGTTCCCGGGCTCAACCGCCGGACCAACCAGCGGTCGGCGTGTGGGGCTGGATCGCTCAACGGTCGGGCATCGCTGCCGACAGCACGCCCGAGAAGCCTGTGCACCGTCATCTCTGACGCTGCGCGTTGGTGTTCCACGGATGTCGTTTCCCGGCTGCGGCCGGTGGAGACGCCTGTGCCTGAACCTTCAAGTGGAGGTTGAGTTGTCCACAAGCCACACACACCTGTGTAGTTCCGGTCGCGATTCGGGATGAGTTGTCCACAGATCGTGGCGTTCTCACCCACAGTGTGTGGACAACACTCGACCTCTGGTCCAGAGATCACCGTCGGTGCTGTGGACAACTCCGGAGAGTGAAACACCAGCGCTGCGTGGCCCCTCGCCCTGTGGAGGGACCAAGCGACCGCTCTCCGTCAGATCGGTGCCGCGGAGAGGCAGACGCCTGGACCAAGTGCGGCCGCGGGACACAGACGCGGCCCGGCGCAAAGTGCGCCGGGCCGTCAAGATCTGATCGCTCCGTGCGGAGCGCGCTCGTCAGAGCGAGCGGGGCTCTTCCCAGAGAGCTTCGTCGAGCTCCTGCTCGCGCTTCTTCTGCAGGAACACGAACACGCCAGCAGCCGCAGCTGCGAGCAGGACGAGGATGCCACCCTTGGACTTCACGTCGACTCCCATCGATGCCGTCCGGATCCCGTGATCCGCGAACCCGCTCCCGTCGAGCGCCTGCGAGGCGGTCACGACGTGAGCGGTGGTGGGCCACGGAGGAATTGAACCTCCGACCTCACCCTTATCAGGGGTGCGCTCTAACCAACTGAGCTAGTGGCCCGGGTCTTGCAGGTGCACGACCCAGACGTGCAGGTCGCGCGGCGGCAGAGCGTACCGATCTGCACGCCACAACGGGATTCGGGGTTTCAGCTGTCGCCGGAACCTGGACGGTACGTCCGCGGACGATTCGCGTGCGAGCCCTCGTCCGTCGGCGTGCGCCGCGGGAAGAGCGGCTCTTCGGCGGAGCGGGACGGAGCCGGGTCGGCCGCTGGCTGGGAAGGCGTCGCCGGCGGGCTGGTTGACGGTGTGGACGATGCCGGGCCTGATCCGGACTGCGTGCTCGGTGTGGATGGGCGGTCGGCCGGGCGGTCAGCAGAACGCTCCGGTGCCGACGCCGGGGTCGGTCCGCTGCCCGGGGTCGGGCGTGGCGGGATCGGCCGGGACGGCGACGAGGCTCCACGCACGGAGC
>CBDTYW010000185.1:0-7496 GCA_965364735.1 uncultured Nitriliruptoria bacterium | reverse complement strand
CGATCTCGACGGCCTCGTCGGCGTCGTCGGAGATCAGGGGCAGGAGCGTCTCGGCGAGCCGTGCGAGATCCCACTGCATGATCGCCGGCTGGTTGCCGAGCGCGTAGCGGCCGGTCCGGTCGATCGAGCTGAAGACGGCCTCGGGGGAGTAGGCGTCGATGAACGCGCACGGCCCGTAGTCGATGGTCTCGCCGGAGATGGTGACGTTGTCGGTGTTCATGACGCCGTGCACGAAGCCCAGCAGCATCCACCGGGCGACCAGGTCCGCCGACGCGACGACGACCGCTTCGAGCAACGCGAGGGCGGGACGCTCAGCCGTGGCGGCGGCGGGGTGGTGACGAGCGATCGAGACGTCGACGAGGCGCTGGACGAGCCCGTTCTGCCCGAGCCGAGCCGCGTACTCGAACGTTCCCACGCGGATGTGGCTGGCGGCGACGCGCGCGAGGACCGCACCGGGAACCGGGCCGCTGTCGCGCATGATGTCCTGGCCGGTCGCGACGACCGCGAGCGCACGCCCCGTGGGTACGCCGAGCGCGTGCATCGCCTCCGCGATCACGAACTCACGCAGCATCGGTCCGAGCGCGGCGTTCCCGTCGCCGCCCCGCGAGAAGGGCGTACGCCCCGAGCCCTTGAGGTGGAGGTCGCGGAGCTCGCCATGCTGGTCGCGGAGCTCGCCGAGCAGCAGCGCCCGTCCGTCACCGAGCCGGGGCGAGTAGCTGCCGAACTGGTGGCCGGCGTAGCCCATCGCCACTGGGCTGGCGCCCTCAGGGACGACGTTGCCCGCGAGCAGGGCGACGCCGGCATCGGAGGCCAGCTCGTCGACATCGAGCCCGAGGGACCGTGCGAGCCCGCGGTTCAGCGCGAGCAGCCGTGGTGCGGGCTGCTCGACCGCCTTCCAGTCCAGCGTCAGCTCGGGCAGCTCACGGCGGAAGACGTCGTCGAGGGTGAGCGTGGTCACGGCTGGCTCCGAACGGCGGACGGGCTGACGAGTGCAGCGGGTCACTCCTCGGAACGCGAGCCGTCGCCCGGCTCTTCCCCGGCGGACGACGTCACCGTGGCGGCATCGAGCGCGACCGCACGACGCCAGCCGAACGGTGCCAGCGCCACGATGACCAGCCCGCTGCCGAGCAGGACCGGCTGAACCCCGAACGCGATGGCGAGCGCCGGTGCGAAGATGACCGGGAGGATCCCGGACAGGGATTGCAGCGTCCCCATGGCGCCCATGACGCGTCCGACGAACTCGGGCTCGGTGTCTCGCTGGACGAGCGTGCGGTTCATGGGCAGACCCGCGCCGAGCGGGATGCTCCATGCCAGCGCCCCGACGGCGACGACGACCAGGGAGCTCGTGCCGACGTAGACCGCTGACCCGAGCCCGCTCAGGACGGCCAGCACGACCGCCGCCCTGGCCCCGGTGAACCGGCCGTTCGTCCGCTCGAGGAGGACCGATCCCGTGAAGAGCCCGGCACCGAAGATCGCGTTCACCCAGCCGAGCGCGGTGACGTCCTGCATCAGGACGTCACGGAAGAACAACGGCTCGAGCGCGACGAAGCTGCCGAAGGCGAGCCACGTCAGCCCGCCGAGGAAGAGCATCAACCTCACGCGTGGCCGCTCGAGCGCGTGACGGATGCCTGCGCGCAGCTCGTCGAGGTTGCCGAGCCGCGCGAGGTCCGCGGCGTCGGCAGCCTCGGGTGGCGTGGTCGGAACCCCGGATCGGCTCGCCGGGCTGGGGTCCTCGGCGTCGTGTGGCCGCTTCGGCCGCAGCGTCAGCCCGCGCAGCAGCCCCAGCGCGACCAGCGATGTCACGGCGTCGAACACGAAGATGGCGCGGAGGTCGAACGCGCCGGCGAGCAGGGCGCCGATCGCCGGACCTGCGATGAGCGCCAGCCAGTTCGCCGACTCCAGCCGGGCGTTCGCGGACTCGAGCTCGTCGTCGTCGACGAGGCGTGGCGGCATCGAGACGAGCGCCGTCTCGTAGGCAGACCCGGTCGCCCACGACACGAGGCCCAGGAGAAGCAGCACGGTCATGTTCGGGGCGAGGGCGAGCGCCAGCGTGGCGGGGACGAACACGATCTCCGACCGTATGACCACGCGGCGGGCGTCGGTCCGGTCGACCGCGAGGCCACCGACGAGCCCGCCGACGATCGACCCGATCCCGATCAGCGCGCTCATGATGGCGAGGCCGACCGGGCCAGACTCGAACTCGAACGCCGCGCGCCCCCACAGGCCGATGAAGAACGCCGCCTCGGTCCCCGATGAGGAGATCAGCCGGGCCAGCGCAAGGCGTCGGATCTCGGGGTTCGCGAACACGCCGTGGCTTCGGTCGGGACTCGACCGGTCAACGAGAGATCGGTCGTGCTACGTCGCGCGCCCGGCAGGATTCGAACCTGCGGCCGTCGGATTAGAAGTCCGCTGCTCTATCCAACTGAGCTACGGGCGCGTAGTGGCCGAAGGCTACGCGCTGCCCGACGCAACGCGTCAGACGGTCAGACGATGGTCCGACGTCCGGTCGCCCGAGGGGTGGGTCACCGCCAGGTCCTCCACGCTCCGTCCGCGCAGGCTCCACGAGGCGATGTCGCCTCGGGCGAGCAGCTTGATGAGCGTGTTCGGGTGCCCCACGTGGGTGAAGCTCAGGTCCTGATCGTTCCGCCGCAGGTTGGTGACCCCGTCGAGTCCGCCGATCGCGGTGAGCATGGCCGGGGACATCGGCGTGCCGAACCGGAGGTCGACCTGGTGGCCGAGCCGCAGCCTCAGCGCTGCCATGTCGCTGTCGGAGACGATCCGGCCGTCACGGATGACGACGATGCGCTCCGCCACGTCCGCAACGTCGTCGAGGTCGCGGACGCCGATCAGGATCGTCGCTCCGTTGGCTCTGGCCTCTTCGAGGAGCGCGCTCGTGACCTGTGACAGCCGTGGTGACCGGCCGCAGAACGGTTCGTCGAGGACCAGCAGCTCCGGCTCGTGCATGAACGCGGTGATGACGCGGACCTTCTGGAGCGCCTCGGCGTCCAGGTCCCCGATGCGCGCTCGGAGGTCGAGCCGCAGCCGCTGGGCGAGCGGTCCGATGCGATCGGCACCGGCGCCTCGCGCCTTCGCTGCGCGGTCGAGGTGGCGGTGCACGGCCATCCGACGGGGCAGCGGGGAGTCACTCGTCACGCAGCCCAGGCGCGGGTCGCTGGTCACCCGCGACGCGTCGGACGGCTCCCTGAGCATCTCGCATCGGCCTGCCGAGGGTCGGTCGAGACCGAGAAGGAGGCGGATGAGCCCGGTTGACCCCACGCCGGTGGAATCGACGACCGCGACGGTCTGCCCGCGGGGAACGTCGAGGTCCAGCTGTTGGATCGGTGACCCGTTCGCGGCGTCGCCGTTGAGCGCTGCCGTGCGGATGACGCGGTCCATCGTGAACTCCCAGAAGTTTCCTGTCACCCAGTGTCACATACACGGTGTGCGTGCAGGGGAATTTCGGACGCTTCGGGCCGATGTTTCCGTGCGGGCGCACGGTTTCGTTCGTGAACGCGCACCGCGGCCGGTCGGCGTCGAACCAGACGCACACTGACCAGTACCACCCGACCATGCCGACGACGTTCACCGGAGCCGACATCAACACCCGACGCCACGACCCACCCGATGAGATCGGCCGTGGCCCAGGTCGACTGCTCACGCTCGTGCAGCGGCCGGCAGTCCGCCTCGGGCTGCTGGTGGTCCTCATCGCGGTCGCGCTCGGCGTCGTCTCGACGACCGGCGATCTCTCCAAGGAAGGTCTCCGCGACGCGGTGCAAGGGCTCGGTTGGCTGGCTCCGGTCGCCTACGTGGGCATCTATGCCTTCCTCACCGTCGCGTTCTTCCCCGGGCTCGTCCTCACCACCGCGGCCGGCTTCATCTTCGGCCCCATCGAGGGGACGGTCATCGCGGTCACGGGCGCGACGCTCGGGGCCTGCCTGTCGTTCCTCGTCGGTCGTGGGCTCGGCCGTGACGGCGTCCAGCAGCTCGGCGCCGAGCGCGTGGACAAGCTCGACCGGTTCCTCAGTGAACGGGGCTTCGTCTCCGTGCTGATCGTCCGGCTCATCCCGCTCTTCCCGTTCAACGTCGTCAACTACGTCGCCGGCGTCACGGGGTTGAAGTTCCGCGAGTACGCGCTGGCCACCTTCATCGGCATCATCCCGGGCGGCTACGCCTACGCGGCACTGGGTGGCAACATCGACGATCTGACCTCCCCCGGGTTCCTCGGGGCCGTCGCGCTCGTGATCGTGCTCGCCGTGGGCGGCGGGATCTACGCGAAGCGGACCTCGGCACCGACCGACCGCTGAGGGGCAGGGCTACGGTCCGATGGACCTCCCGACGCACAGAACAGGCCGCGACTTGGACGCACCGCTCGACGTCGACTTCGTCCGCTCACGCTTTCCGGGCTTCGACGATCCGGCCCGAGCCGGCTGGGTCTTCGCTGAGAACGCGGGAGGGTCGTACCCGAGCCGCGACACGATCACGCGGCTGACCGACTTCTACACGCGGCTCAAGACGCAGGTCGGCTACGCGTTCCCGGTCTCGCGCGAGGCAGCGCAGGCGATGGCCGACGCGACCTCGCGTCTCGCCTGGTGGCTCGGCGTCGACCCGTCGCATCTGCACGTGGGGCCGTCGTCGACCCAGAACACCGTCGTGCTCGCGGCGGCGTTCGGAGATGTCCTCGTCGACGGCGACGCGATCGTCGTCACCGACCAGGACCATGAGGCCAACTCCGGGCCGTGGCGGCGGCTCGCGTCGCGCGGCGTCGAGGTGCGCGAGTGGTCCGTCGACCCGATCACCGGTCACCTCGACCCCGACGACCTGACGGCGTTGCTCGCCGACGGGCGCGTCCGCCTCGTGGCGTTCCCACATGCGTCGAACATCCTCGGTGAGATCAACCCCGTCGCCGATCTGTGCGCGACCATCCGGGAAGCCGGCGCGGTCTCCGTCGTGGACGGCGTCGCCTTCGCGCCGCACTCGCTGCCGGACGTTCCCGGGACCGGCGCCGACGTCTACCTCTTCTCCACCTACAAGACCTACGGGCCGCATCAGGGCGTGATGGTCATGGCGCCGGAGCTCGTCGAGCGCCTCCCGAACCAGGGGCACTTCTTCAACGCCGGCATCGTGGCGAAGCGGCTCGTGCCCGCAGGTCCCGACCATGCGCAGGTCGCGGCGCTCGCCGGGATCGCCGATCACCTCGACGCGATCGCCGAGCACCACGGGCTGTCCGTCGACGATCGTCGCGCCGGGGTCCGTCGGCTCTGGCGCGACCACGAGACGCGCATCCTCGCACCGTTGCTGAGCTGGATCGACGCCCGCGACGAGGTGAGGGTCCTCGGTCCGGTCGACCCGGCGATCCGCGTGCCGACCGTCGCGATCGCGCACACGGAGCCCGGCGCGGACCTCGCCGGAGCGCTCGTGGCGCACCGCGTCATGGCTGCCGGCGGACACTTCTACGCGCACCGCCTCGTCACGGCGCTCGGCATCGACCCGACCCACGGGGTCCTCCGGCTGAGCTTCGTGCACAACACCACGGCGACCGAGGTCAGCCAGGTCATCGACGCGCTCGACGTGGTCCTCGAGTCGGCCGTCAGCCGCGTCGCTCGGTGAAGGCGAACCCCTCGGGTGCAGGCATCCTCAGCCCCTCCAGCCGTCGTCCGCGCGGATCGACGCGACGAGCGCGATGAGGACCGGCGCGATGAACACGACGCTGAGCGCGGCGGCGACGGCAGCGTCGCGGCCGATGAACGGCAGCAGCACGATCGGCAGCGTCGGGAGACCGCCGCCCACGGCGAGCGAGGTTCCGTACTGGGAGAACGAGACGAGGAAGCCGAGCAGCGCGGCCGCGGACAACGTCGGGGCGACGCCCGGGATCGTGACCGTTCTCAGGATCATCGGCTCGGTCGCGCCGAGCGTGCGTGCCGCTTCTTCCCGATCCAGCAGGCCTGCCCCGAACGCGGGGACGAGCGTCAGCACGACATAGGGGAGCACCGGCACGAGGTGGGCGAGCACCAGCCCCGTCACCGTGTCGGCGAGGCCGAACCTGAGGAACCACTCTGCCAGCCCGGTGCCCGTCGCGAACGGGGAGACGAGCAGCGGTGCGGCGAGCACGGCCACCGTGACGGGGTGTCGTCGGAGACCGTCCCGCGCGAGGGTCCGCGCCGCAGGCCAGCCGAGCAGCAGCGCGAGCATCGTGGTGAGCGTGGCGACGGTGAGCGAGACCCCGAGCGCACCGATGGCATCGTTGCCTGAGGACAGCGCGACCCGCCATCCCCGCAGGCCCCACGCCTGGGGGACGATCGCCGGCGCGCGCCACGCGTCCGCGAAGGATCGGGGGACGAGGACCAGCAGCGGCAGCACCGCGATCGCGACGACCAGGCGTCGCCCGATCGCCGCTGCCCGTCGCGAGGCGGTCATGGCATCACCTCGACGTCGTTGCCGGTGTCGTCGGCGGCGCGGGCGGTCCGGAGGGCGATCGCGGCGAGCACGAGCGACCCCGTCGCGCTGAGCAGCAGGACGGCGGCTGCGCGCGACTGCCCGGCGAGGCTCGCAACGCGCGTCTGGTCCAGCGCGAACGTGGCGAGCGTCGGCGGGAACGAGGGCCCGATGACGAGCGGCACCTCGAACGAGCCGAGCACGAACGCGCCGACGATCAGCGAGCCGACCGCGAGCGGGGTCCGCAGCGCCGGCCAGAGCACCCACCGGACCCGCTGCCACGGCGACGCCCCGAGCGAGCGGGCAGCCTCGTCACGCTCCTCGACCTCGACGTCCCACGCCGCGGTCAGGAGCAGCACGAGGAACGGCACCTCCTTGAACAGGTAGACGCCGATGATGCCGAGGCCGGCGCGGTCTCGGACGAGCTGGATCGGCAGCCCTCCGAGCAGTCGGTCGGCCAGACCTCCCGGCGCGAGCCAGAACACGGCGACGACCGCGACGAGGAGGTGGGGGAGCAGCACCGGCAGGGTCATGCCGATCCGGGCAGGACGCGACCGCCGGACGAGCGCGGCCGTGGCCACCGCGAGCGGTGCACCGACGAGGACGACGACGAGCATCACCATCAGCGTGAAGACGGTCGCGTCGACGAGCACGGGGTCGCGCAGGACATCGCGCCATGGCGCGAAGGTGAGCTCGCCCCGGAACGTCGTGACAGAGGTCCGGACCGCGCCGAGCAGTCCGCCGCCGAAGAGCACGACCATCGCGGCCACGGCCGGCCAGAGACCACGCGACGCCTTCATGCGGCACGCTCCTGCGCGAGTGGGCACCGCGCCCCAGCCGAGGACCCACGATGTTCGACACCCAGGCGCGGCGCGCCGTCGCGCCGATCGTTGAGGGGATCGCGCGTGGCCTTCACCGTGCGAGCATCACGCCGAACGCCGTGACGGGCGCCGCTCTCGCGGTCGCGATCGCCGGCAGCGTCCTCGCCTCGCGAGCGCTGTGGGTGCCGGCGGCGCTGGTCTGGCTCGTCAGCCGGATCCTCGACGGCGTGGACGGCGCCCTCG
>CBDTYW010000184.1:0-7614 GCA_965364735.1 uncultured Nitriliruptoria bacterium | reverse complement strand
GCGGCAGCGCCGGCCGTCGACGTCCCACCGCCCCCGCCTGCGAGCTGAGACCAGCCCCCCGCTTCGGCGAGCGATGGATTCATCTGCCTGGTGCAGGTTTCGGCATCGCTCGGCGGTGAGGCGTGGGCTCAGGTGATGGCGAGCTGGGTGGTCGCGAGGTCGCGGTAGAGGCCGGCCTGGGCGACGAGCTCCTGATGGGTGCCGCGCTCGACGATCTCGCCGTCACGCAGGACGAGGATCTGGTCGGCGTCGACGATCGTCGAGAGGCGATGGGCGATGACGAAGCTCGTCCGGCCCTTCAGGAGCTCCGCGAGGGCTTCCTGCACCTGACGCTCGGACTCGGAGTCGAGGTGGGCGGTCGCCTCGTCGAGGATGACGATCTGCGGGTTCTTGAGCAGGACGCGCGCGATCGCGAGGCGCTGCTTCTCGCCGCCCGACATCCGGTAGCCGCGCTCGCCGACGATGGTGTCGTAGCCGTCGGGGAAGCCATCGATGACGTGGTGGATCCTGGCCGCCTCAGCAGCTGCGACGACCTCGTCCATCGTGGCGTCGGGACGCGCGTAGCGGAGGTTGTCGATGACCGACTCGTGGAAGAGGTGCGGGTCCTGGGTGACGACGCCGATGGCGCTGCGCAGCGACGTCAACGTCAGGTCGCGGACATCGTGGCCGTCGATGAGGACAGCGCCCTCGGTGACGTCGTGGATCCGGGGGAGCAGCAGCGACGTCGTCGTCTTGCCCGCGCCGGACGGGCCGACGAGCGCGATCATCTGCCCGGGCTTCGCGTCGATGTCCACGCCGCGCAGGATCCAGCCCGACGGGGCGTCGTCGCTGTCCGACGTCGTCCCCTCGAGCGAGGCGAGCGAGGAGCCGCTGCCGGCCGGGAAGCGGAACTTCACGTCGCGCAGCTCGACGTGGCCGCGGGCCCCGACGAGCTCCGCCGCGTCGTCCTTGTCGGCGATCGCCGGGGCGAGGTCGATCACCTCGAAGACCCGCTCGAACGAGACGAGCGCGGTCAGGAGATCCACGCGCGCGTTGGTCAGCTCGGCGAGGGGACGGTAGAGCTGGGTCACGTAGGCGGCGAGCGCGACGACCGTGCCGACCTCGTAGACCGTCGGGTCGCCGACGACCTGCAGGCCTCCGACGAGGTAGACCATCGACACCGCGATCGCCCCGACGAAGCTCAGCGCGACGAAGAGCCCGCGCGCGTACATCGCCGTGGTGACGCCGAGCTCGGCGACGCGTCCGGCGCGTCCGCGGAACAGGTCCTCCTCGTCACGGGTGCGGCCGAACAGCTGGACGAGCAGCGCCCCGGAGACGTTGAAGCGCTCGGTCATCGTCGTGTTCATGGCGGCGTCGAGGCCCATGCGCTCGCGCGACAGCTCGGTCAGCTTGAAGCCGACGAAGCGCGCCGGGAAGATGAACAGCGGGAGCAGCGCGATGGCCATGAGCGTGACGCGCCAGTCCAGGATCAGCATCGCGACGATCGTGACGGCGGCCCCGATCGCGTTGTTGACGACGCCCCCGAGGATGCCCGTGAGGGCACGCTGGGCGCCGATGACGTCGTTGTTCAGGCGGCTGATCAGCGCGCCGGTCTGCGAACGGGTGAAGAAGGCGAGCGGCATGGACTGGACGTGCCCGAACAGCAGCACACGCAGGTCGAGGATGAACTCCTCGCCGATGGACGCGGACAGCCAGCGCTCCACCAGCGCGAGCAGGCCCCGGCCGATCGAGATCGCGGCGAGGAAGCCGAAGACGCGGATGACGACGCTGCGGTCACCGGCCTCCATGCCGTCGTCGATGATGATGCGGATCAGCTGCGGCGGCGCGGCCGCAAGGACCGAGCTCACGATCGTGATCACGAGGAACCAGGCCAGGCGGCTGCGATACGGCCTGGTCAGCTCCCACGCGCGACGGACGACCTCGCGGTCGACGGGGCGCTTCGCGTCCTCGCGGGTTCCGCGCGGGCGCATCATCATCATGTGGGACATCGTGGCTCCAGAGCTGCTCCGACCGTACGCCCGCGCGGGCCGGTCCCGGAAGCACGCGAGCGCCGGCCTGCGTCCGGCGCGCGCAGGGTCGTTCGGAGCCAGCGTCGCAGGTAGCGTCGGGCGCCGTCGCCTCGACCCCGGAATGCTCCGTGCCCCTGCACCGCTGGTCCCAGCTCACCCGACGAGCTCCCATGACGTCGACGCGTGGAGTCGCCGGCGCCGCAGCTGGCGTGGTGGCCGTCGCCGCGGGCGGGGCGGTCGTGGCGAACGGAGCACGCCTGCTCCGGGTGCGTCGCGACGCGAAGCCGCTCGAGTCCCTGCGGCGAGACCATGACGCCGTCGTCGGGTCCGGGCTCGGCGAGCCGTTGCGCGTCGTCGTGATCGGCGACTCCGCCGCCGACGGATTCGGGATTGAGGACGCCGACTTCGCCTTCCCGCGGCTGTTCGCCCGGGGGCTCGCGACGGCCACCGGACGTCGTGTCCAGGTCCGCTCGTATGCGGTTTCGGGCGCGCGGACCGCGGACCTCGTCACCAACCAGGTGCCGATGCTCTCGGTGATGCGGCCGGACGTCGTGGTGGCCTCGTGCGGCGTCAACGACATGATCCACCGCACGCCGCTGCGGCGGCTTGCGGCGGACACCACGGAGCTGCTCCGCGCGATCCGGGAGGCCGCGCCTGACGCGGACGTCGCGTTCGTCGGGTGCGCCGACCTCACCGAGGCGCCGGGCTTCGGCTGGCCGCTCAGCCTGGCGGTCGGTCGCCGTTGCCGACAGGTCAACGACATCCAGTCCGAGGTGGCGGCAGAGCACGCCGAGATCTTCGTGACGTTCGCCCAGCGGCCCGGCCCCGCGATGTTCGGACGTGACCAGTTCCACCCGAACGCGCTCGGCGAGGCCGGGATGGCCTCGGCCACGGTCGAGGCGCTGATGGACGTGGCGCGTGCCTCAGCCTGAGGCGGGCTCGGGCGTCAGCACGTCACGAACCACCGCGTAGACCTCTGGGTGGTTGAGCAGGCCGAAGTGCGTCATCGACGGCAGGAACGTGCGGGAGGTGAAGCCCTGCTCGCGTCCGTCGCCGGAGCCGCTGGACGAGGCCCAGTTCACCAGCAGGTCGCCGAATCGTCGGCCGAGGTGGGACTCGGGGTCGCGCGACATCGTCGTCCCGATCGCGTGAACGCGCATCGCGTCGAGGACGAGCGCATCGGTACGGACGTCGTGCGGGTGGTCGACGTGGTGGGCTTCCCAGTCCTCGTCGCGGACCGAGCCGTGGCGCAGGTCCTTGATCCCGACGGCCCGACGCTGGAGGAACCGTCCGAACGGGGCGAGCTCTCCGATGCGGTCCATCACGGGGATCGCGTTGTTGACGACGCGCTCGAGCCCGGAGCCGTTGTTCGGGGCGCCGAGGAGGACCATGTCGCTGACGACCTCGGGCCACACGACGTCAGCACCATCGGCGATCGTCCGGGCCGCGGCGTCACACGCGGAGCGCGTGACGAGCCCACCCATCGAGTGGCCGACGATGACGAGCCGCTCGACGGGAACCGGCCATGAGGCGACGATGCGCTCGAGGATGAGGTGCAGCTCACGGCCGGATGCGGAGATCCGCTGGCCGGAGTTGTAGCGGACGAACAGCGGGGTCAGGCCGAGGTCGTCGGCGAGGCGGGTCCCGTGGCTGGAGCCGGGCTCGCCCCAGTGGCGTTCGGACTGGAAGGTCCACGCGCGCTCGATCTCGGAGAGCCCGTGGACGAAGACGATGACCTCTGGCGTGACGCGGGGGAGCAGCTCGCTGAACGCGGCTGCCTTGATCGGCAGGTCGACCGCACGGCCGTCCGGCAGCTCCGTGCGCAGCCCCATCGTCAACGCGATCGGGTTGGCGTCCGTGATGAGCTGATCACCGAAGAAGCCGTTGGCGGTGGCCACGAGCTGATTGCCGAGCGGGAACCGGTCGATCGACGGGAGCTCGTCACCCTTGGCGGCCAGCGGGAGCAGCGCCGCGAGGGCGCGCCCTGCGGTCTTCATCGTCGCTGGCAGGAGGAAGCGGACCGCCCGGTCGACGCCGCGCTCGACGCTGCGGTGGACGAGCTGGACGGGGCGCGACATCGGGACCGCCGCGTACACGCGGTCGGCGATCGCCTCGTGGGCCTCGTGGGCGCGCGTGGCGATCTCGACGGCGAAGTCGGAGCCGAAGTCGGCGATGCCGACGGCTTCGTGGGGGCGCATCATCATCGGGTCCTGACGGTGGCTCGGTCCATGCCCGGCAACCCGTGCCAGAGGACCTGCGTGAGGTGTGCGGCCACGTCGTCGCGCGACATCGACTGGTCGGCGAGCCACCAGTCGCCAGCGGCCTGGACCATCCCGATCATCCCGTGGGCGATCGGGGCCGCGCCGGCGCTGGACAGGCCGGAGCGCTCGAGCTCGGACGCGACGATCCCGGCGATGCGATCACCGAGCTGGTGGACGACGTGCTGGAGGACGTGCGCGGCCTCGGGCTGCTCGCTCGCGGCACGATGGGTGAGGAAGTCGTGCATGGCGCGGTCGGCGTCGATCCGCTCGAGGTAGACGCTGATCGTGACCTGGATCCGCTCGAACGGGTCGGTGAGCCCGTCGAGCGACGGGGCCATCGCGGCGACGAGCTCGCTCACCCAGCGGTCCGCCAGCGTCGCGTAGAGGTCGCCCTTGTCGGTGAAGTGGCGGTACAGGACGGGCTTGGTCACCCCGGCCTCAGCTGCGATGTCGGCCATCGAGATGCCCGGACCGACCCGCCGGATCGCCGTGGCTGCCGCTTCCACGAACGCCTCGCGCCGTCGGGCACGACGTTCGTTCGTCCGGGGTGACACCAGGGTTCCTTCGTGGAGAGCGTGACGCGGGGAGGTGCGCCGTTACTGATGGTAACAGCCGCGGACCGTGGGTCCTGACGGCCTCGGTACCGTCCGACCCCAACGACGGAGCGACGATGACGGATCAGCGGCGCTGGCTGGAATCGCCGGTGGAGTCCGGGAGCAAGGCCGGGTTCGGCGTCTACCTGCACGTGCCGTTCTGCGCCCATCGCTGTGGCTACTGCGACTTCGCGACCTCTGATCGCCATGATGCGTGGCAGGACCGCTACGTCGCGGCGCTGCGCGACCACGTCCGACGGACCGTCGCCGCGGGGCGCGGTGCGGACGGCGGGGCGTGGCCGACGGTGACGTCGATCTTCGTCGGTGGCGGCACGCCCACGCTGCTCGCCCCGGACGCGCTCGCGTCGTTGCTGGGGGTCGTCGGCGAGGAGCTCGAGGTCGCTGCCGACGCCGAGGTCACCGTCGAGTGCAACCCCGAGACCGCGACGCCGGAGATGTTCGCGGCGCTGCTCGGGGCGGGCCTCACCCGGCTGAGCCTCGGGGCGCAGTCGTTCACGCCGGGGCTGCTGGAGCTGCTGGAGCGTGGGCACGGTCCGGACACGATCGCCGCCGCGGTGCACGTCGCCCGCGAGGCCGGGGTTCCGGAGCTGAGCCTGGACCTGATGTTCGGCACGCCGGGCGAGACCGACGAGGACTGGGCTCGGACGCTCACCTCAGCGATGGCGCTCGCGCCCGACCACCTCTCGGCCTACGCGCTGACGATCCACGACAACACGCCGTTCGGCCGACGGGTCGCGCAGGGCACGCTCGCCTCGCCCGACCCTGACGTCCAGCGGACCCGCTTCGACGTCGCCGACGAGATCCTCGGCGTCGGTGGCTTCGTCCACTACGAGATCAGCAACTGGTCGCTCGGACCGGCGAAGCGCTCCCGACACAACGAGCTGTACTGGCGTCACGGCGACTACCTCGGCCTCGGGGTCGGCGCGCACGGCCACCACGACGGGACGCGGACCTGGGAGTCGCGCAGCATCGAGTCCTGGGTGACCGCGGTCGAGGCGGAGGAGTCCCCGGTCGCCGGCAGCGAGACCCTCGACGACGACGAGCGCGCCACCGAACGGCTGCTCCTCGGCCTGCGCCTTCGCGAGGGCCTGCACCCGCTCGACGCCCCGCCGATCGAGCCGATGGCGCTCGAGGACGCGATGGATCACGACCTCGTCACGACGGCCTGCGGGCGGCTCCAGTCGACCGAGGCCGGCTGGTTCCTGCTGGATGAAGCGGTGCTGCGGCTGCGCTGAGCCCGCGCTGGTCCGGATCAGTCGAGCGAGGACTGGCCCTGCTTGAACTGCAGCCCCGCGAGCGCGAGCGCAGCAAGGGCTGCAGCCAGCGCGATCTTGCTGGTGCTGCCGCTGCGCTTCTCCGACGCCGGGCGTTCCAGCATCACCGGGAGCATCCCGGTGAAGCGGCTCGCGAGGACGTCGGCGGTGAGCTCGAGCTCACGACGACGGGCCTTGGCCGCAGCCTTCGACTTCATCATCGCGGCGCCGACGCCGAGGACGAGCGCCCCGCCGCCGGCGAGGGCGCCGTACTTCTTGGCCTGGGCGGCCACGACCGCGCCGGGGGGGAGGCTCTCGGTGAGGGCCTGGACGTTGCTCTCGAGGCGCGCCTTGGCGGCGGCGATCTCGTTGAGGATCTGCTGGCGTTCGTCGGTCATGGGGTCCCCGTCACTTCTTCTTGGAGGAGAGCGCGGTCTTGGCCCACGCGACGTTCTCCTTGACCGATTCCTGCGCCTGCGTCGGTGCCAGGGACACCGACGAGAACTTCTTCTTGGCGAGCAGCCCTGCGATGGCCGCGATGACGATCAGGAGGATGACCGTGCCCCAGGCGGCAAGCGCCGCCGGCATCCAGAGATCCAGCGTGGCCGTGATGGCCATCCCGACGAAGAACATCAGGTAGAGGCCGATGGCTGCGGCGATCCCGCCGAACAGCGCGCCCTTCTTGACGCCGTTGAGCTCGGCCTTGACCTCAGCCTTGGCGAGCTCGACCTCCTTGCGCACGAGCGTCTGGGCGTCGGTGATCAGCTCCCCGACGAGCAGCGCGGCGGCACGCTTCGCGGGCGGGTCGACCGCGTTGGGGTCGACCCAGTTGGGGTCCTCGTCGATCATCGCGATCGGTGCCATGCTGGAGCTCTTTCGCTGACGGGGGCGCGCGCAGTTCGCGCCGTCACGTGACACTAGCGCCAGAGGGCGCGGGACATCGGTGGCAGCACCGGGTGGGCGGCCGCTGGTCAGCTCTGGCGTGACCGGAGGCGGGCCGCGACGACCCCGATCAGCGCGGCGAGGCCGCCGAGGATCGCGAGCTTCTTCTTGGCACCGCTGCCCTGTGTGGAGGAAGAGGCGCCGTCCTCGTCCTCGCCCGGCTCGCGGTCGATCATGGCGATCGGCATGGTGCCCTCGATCTGGTCAGCTCCGGCCGACGTGGTCGTCGTACCGTTCGGTGACGACGATAGACCTGTTGACATCAGCGTGCCGCGCGCAGCAACGCCTGGGGCCGGCGGGGAGGCCGCTAGGCTCCCGCAGACCACGTGCAGGGCCGACGAAACGAGTGACGGGTGCCGTCGTCGACACCGCAGGGGCAAGGGATGCCGCGCCCTCAGCTCGATGAGCGCAAGGCTGCGGTTCTCCGCGCGATCGTCGCGGAGTACGTCGCCACGGGCGAGGCCGTCGGCTCGCGTCGCGTCGTCGAGTCCGCGGGCCTCGACATCAGCGCCGCCACGGTGCGCAACGAGATGGC
>CBDTYW010000183.1:0-7643 GCA_965364735.1 uncultured Nitriliruptoria bacterium | reverse complement strand
GGAGCCGCCGCCCGTCGTCGAGCCTCCCGTTGCGCCCGAGCCCACGCCGGCACCGACTCCGCTGCCTGCCACCGGGGGCGGCTTCGCGATCAGCGCGCTGGGCCTGATGCTCGCCGGCTCCGCCATCCGGCGTCGCAGCTGATCAGGTCCGTACCCTCGCGTGGTACGAACCATCTCTGCGCGCCCGTCGACCAAGGCTGATTGAAGTGCCGAAGCAACTGCCCGTCCTCGGGGTCGCCCCGGCTGCTGAGCCGAAGCCGCACGACGCCCCTCCCGTCCGTCGACAGACCCGCCTCGTCCGGCTCGGCCCGGTGGAGATCGGCTCCGACGCTCCGGTGACGGTGCAGTCGATGACCACGACGAAGACCCACGACGTCGACGCAACGCTCCAGCAGATCGCCGAGCTGACGACCTCTGGCTGCGACATCGTGCGCGTCGCCTGCCCGACGCCTGAGGACGCAGACGCGCTCGAGGCCATCGCTCGGCAGTCGCGGATCCCGGTCATCGTCGACATCCACTTCCAGTGGAAGTACGCGGTCAAGGCGATCGAGGCCGGCTGCGCGGGCGTCCGCATCAACCCGGGCAACATCAAGAAGCACGACAAGGTGAAGCTGATCGGCAAGCTCGCGGACGAGGCTGGTGTCGCCATCCGCATCGGCGTCAACGGTGGATCGCTCGAGCAGCAGATCCTCGACAAGTTCGGCGGCCCGACGCCCGAAGCGATGGTCTTCTCCGCGCTGCAGGAGGCCAAGCTGCTGGAGGACGTCGGCTTCTACAACACCAAGATCTCGGTCAAGCACTCGGACCCCTGGACGATGATCCAGACCTACCGCCAGCTCGCCGAGGCCTGCGACTACCCGCTGCACCTCGGCGTCACCGAGGCCGGCCCGAAGGCGACCGGCAGCGTGAAGTCCGCCGTCGGCATCGGGGCGCTGCTGGCTGAGGGCATCGGCGACACGATCCGTGTGAGCCTCTCGACCGACCCCGTCGAGGAGGTCAAGGTCGGCATCGGGATCCTCGAGGCCCTGCACCTGCGCGAGCGCGGCCTCGACGTCGTCTCGTGCCCGTCCTGCGGTCGCGCGCAGGTCGACGTGTTCACACTTGCCCAAGAGGTCCAGGACGCGCTCGACGGCAAGATCGACGTGCCCCTGCGCGTGGCCGTCATGGGCTGCGTCGTCAACGGACCGGGCGAGGCCCGCGAGGCCGACATCGGCGTCGCGGCCGGCAACGGCAAGGGCCAGATCTTCAAGAAGGGCGAGACGATCGCCACCGTGACGGAGTCCGACATCGTCGAGACGATGGTGTACTTCGCGCTGGAGATGGCCGAGGAGATCCGCGCCGAGCGCGGCTCCGGCGAGCCCGCCGTCGTCGTCTGACGCGGCAGTGCTGGGCATGCCGCTCCCGACCGCCCGCCCGCCGCGGGTGCTGGGGCTGTTCGCCCATCCGGACGACGAGGTGTTCTGCCTCGGCGGGACCTTCGCCGCGCTGACCGACGTCGGCGCGGTCACCCGGGTCGTCTCCTTCACGCGGGGCGAGGCCGGCGAGATCCGAGACGCCCGCATCGCGACGCGTCGCACCCTCGGTGACGTCCGGGAAGCAGAGCTGTCGGCTGCGCTGGCGACCGTCGGCTGCGCCGATGCGGCCTGTCACCGCTACGCCGACGGGACCCTCGCCGACCAACCCCTCGACGAGCTCGTCGCGCTCGCGGTGGCCGAGATCGACGAGTTCTCCCCGGACGTCGTCGTGTCCTTCGGCCCGGACGGGGCGTACGGCCACCCGGATCACATCCGCGCGTCGGAGGTCGCGACCGCGGCGGCAGCCGCGAGCCAGACGCAGCCGGCGATGCTCCACGCCGTCTTCCCCCGGTCGAGCCGGCTGTTCCTCGGTCTGGTCATCGACTGGCTCTCGGGGCTCGACCACCGCTTCCGTGGGACCGAGGCGTTCGCCAACGGGCTGATGCTGTTCGCGAACGGCTCCTCGATGCTCGGCTTCGCGGCCGATCACCTGACGGTCCGGTTCGTGCCGACCGGGACCTACGTGGTGGAGCAGGGCGAGCCTCCGGGCGAGCTGTTCCTCGTGCTGTCCGGGACGGCGGACGTGCTCCACGAGGACGACGACGACGGGACGGTCGAGCATCTGGCGACCCTCGGGCCGGGCAGCTTCTTCGGCGAGGAAGGGATCGCGACCGACGCGCCCCGCAACGCCCACGTCGTCGCGGCCAGCGGACTGACGTTGTTCGTGCTCTCGCCGGGTGAGACATCGATGTCCGCGGGGCGTGGGACGTCGTCGCCGCTCGAGCGCTTCACCCACGACGACGACACCGTCCCGACGCTGCCGCCCGGCTGCATCACCGTTGACGTCACCGAGCACGCACATCGCAAGCTCGCTGCCCTCGCCTGCCACCGCTCCCAGTACGCCCTGACCGCGGACATGTTCCCTCCCCAGCTCGTCGCGGAGCTCTTCGGCACGGAGTACTTCCTCCGCGTCGACGGCTGAGGAGCGGCCTAGCCGTCGCCCGCACGATGCAGGACGGGGTGGTCGGTGCAGTCCTCGAGCACCAGGCTGAGGCCGGGTGCCTCACGGCCGGCGGAGGTCAGACCCCGGCGGTCTGATGCGTCCACAGGCGCGCGTAGGTGCCGTCGAGCGCGAGCAGCTCCTCGTGGGTGCCCTGCTCGACGATCTCACCGCCGTCGACGACGATCAGCCGGTCCATCCGGGTGACCGTGGACAGGCGGTGGGCGATGACGATCGCGGTGCGGCCCTCGAGCAGCGTCCACAGCGCCTCCTGGATGAGCGCCTCGGACTCGGAGTCGAGCGACGACGTCGCCTCGTCGAGCACCAGGATCGGCGGGTCACGCAGGATCGCGCGGGCGATCGCGACACGTTGGCGCTGGCCACCCGAGAGCTTGATCCCGCGCTCACCGACCAGCGTGGCGTAGCCCTCCGGCATCGTCCGGACGAAGTCGTCTGCGTGCGCGAGCCGGGCAGCGTCGAACACCTCCTCGTCGGTGGCGTCTGGCCGGCCGAACCGGATGTTCTCCAAGATCGTCCGGTGGAACATCACCGGGTCCTGCGGGACGTGGGCGAGCATCGAGCGCAGGTCGTCCTGGGCGATGGCCGTGATGTCCTGTCCGCCGACGAGCACGGCGCCACCGTCGACGTCGACGAACCGCATGAGCAGCCGGGTCAGCGTGGTCTTGCCGCCACCGGACCGTCCGACCAGCCCGATGCGCTCACCGTCGGCGATGTGCAGGTCGAAGCCGTCGAACAGCGGGCGCCCGTTGATGCGCGCCCCGCCGCCGTGGTCGAAGACGACGTCGCGGAACTCGACCGACGCGTCGCGCGGGTCGTGGGGGAGCGGGTCGACGGCATCCGCGACGACCGGGTCGTCGAGGAGCAGCTCGGTGAACTGGGCGGCCTCGGTCACCGCGGACTCGATGTTGCGGTAGATCCGGTTGAACTCCCAGACGATCTCGGTGAAGTTGATGAAGTAGGTGAACGTGACGAACACCGCCTCGACGCCGAGCGCGCCGACGTCGCCGATGGCCAGCGCGAGCACCAGGCCGAGCGCGTTGGCCGCGATGTGCAGCGGGGCGCTCGCGACGTCGATCACTCGGTTGTGGTAGTTCCACGACCGCAGAGCCTTGTGTGACCAGTCGCCGACGTTCTGGCGGTGGCGGTCGAGCTCTGCGTCCTGCTCGCCGTGCGCGAAGACCGCCTCGACGTTGGTGATCGTGTCCGCCACGTGGCCGGTCAGCGCGTTGCTGGCAGCCTCCCGGGCGTCGACCATGGACTGGCGACGCCTGATGAGCGGCACGAGCACCGCGACCGTGGTCACGACGAAGGCGAGCAGCAGCACGACCAGCCACGGCGAGAACGACCACAGCACCCAGGCCAGGAACGGCAGGGGGAGCACGTACGGGGCCAGCGCGAAGCAGATCGTGTCCATGAAGGACTCGTAGTTCTTGCCGTACGCCACCGCCTTCTTCGTCAGCGAGCCGGCGAAGTTGTCGTGGAAGAACCCGAGCTCGCGCTCGAACAGCAGGTCCAGCGCCTCCTCGTGGAGCACCCGGATCCCACGGATCTCCGCGGCGATCAGGAAGTGCACGGCCAGACGCCACAGGACCTCGCCGACGACCCAGGCTCCGACGAGCAGGCCGATGTCGAGACCGGACGCGCTGCCGCCGTTGGTCAGCTTGCTCAGGATCGATGCGATGACCAGCGGCGGGAGGTAGCGCGCCGCGATGTTCGCGAGCCCGGGCAGCACCACCGCTGGCACCGTCTGGCGCCAGTCGGTGCGCATCTGCGCGAGGTATCGGCGCACGGCGAGGTGCAGCGCCCGGTTCGTGCGGGACTGCGCGACCTCGTCGGTCGGGGTGTGGGTGGCGACGTTGCCGGACATGGATGGGCCTCACGCTCGCCACCAGTGGTCGCAGCGAGCCGGCGAACCTACGATGAGCCGCGTCGGCTGTCACCGGTCGATCCGCCCGACGCGCGCTCACGGCGCGGTCCGAGCCCGACCGGCCAGCCAGATCCCGTGTGCTCGTTCGGCCACAGGTGGCTGCCACGCGCACCACGTGTTCGGCGTGTCGCGGGATGACTGGCATGCCCGCGGGGTGCTAGTGTTCGTCGGACAGCAAGCCCCCGGACCGGGGTCACAGCTGACAACCGACCGTCTTCTCGCAGCGGCCGGCCCTCACGGGCCGGCTCTTGTTATGAAGGGGGCCGAGAGATCGCACCGCGCACGCACTCCCGCAGGACACCCGTACCGCCATGACCGACAGCCCCGACAGCCCCGTCGCAGGCCCACTCCACATCAAGGTGGAGGCGTTCGTGCGCCCGATCGCGGAGGCCAAGGGCGTCGAGGTGCTCTCGGTCGACCTCGGGGGATCGCGCGACCGTCGGACCGTCAAGATCGTCGCCGACCACGAGGACGGCCTCGACATCGACCTGATCACCGACGTCTCGCGCGCGGTCGCCTCGGCGCTGGACGCCGAGGACCTCATCGAGGGCTCCTACACCCTCGAGGTCACCTCGCCCGGCGTCGACCGTCCGTTGCGCGAGCTGCGCGACTTCCGCCGCAACGTCGGCCGTGACGTCCGCTTCACCCGCAACGGCAACCGTCCTGAAGGCTCGCCCGGTGAGGTCACCGGCCGCATCAAGGACGTGACCGACGACGCGGTGACGATCATGATCAAGGGGCGCACGATCACGCTGTCCCTCGGCGAGATCGACCACGGCAAGATCGTGTTGCCCTGGTGATCCCGCCACGTCGGAACGCCATGCACCGACCCTTCGTTCTCTGACCATCCCGTCGTCCGCCCCGCTGTACGCCCTCCAGGAGCCACCATGAAGATCGAGCTCGACGCACTCCGCCAGATCGAGCGTGAGAAGGGCATCGACTTCGTCACGATCATCGATGCCTTCGAGACGGCGATGGCCTCCGCCTACAAGCGGTCGCGCGACGCGACCGGCGACGAGGCACGGGTCACCATCGACCGGATCACCGGCGAGGTCATCCTGTTCGCCCAGGAGCTGGACGACGAGGGCAACATCGTCACCGAGTGGCGCGAGGAGCTCGACACCAAGGACTTCGGGCGCATCGTCGCCCAGACCGCCAAGCAGGTCTTCACGCAGCGCCTGCGCGAGGCCGAGCGTGAGGCCACCTTCGGTGAGTACGTCGGCCGCGAGGGCGACATCGTCTCCGGCACCATCTCCCAGCAGGGCAACGTGACGCTCCTCGAGCTCGGGCGCGCCACCGAAGCGCTCCTGCCCTTCAGCGAGCAGGTCCCGAACGAGCGCCTCGAGCACGGTGCCCACACCCGCGCCCTCGTCATCGAGGTCCGGCGCCAGCAGCGCGGTGCCCAGATCGTGTGCTCGCGCACCCACCCGGGCCTCGTCGCCGCGATGTTCGCGCTCGAGGTCCCGGAGATCGAGGACGGCACGGTCGAGATCAAGGCGATCGCCCGCGAGGCCGGTCACCGTTCGAAGGTCGCCGTGCTCTCCAACGACCCGGACGTCGACGCGGTCGGCGCCTGCGTCGGACCGGCCGGCCAGCGCGCCAAGGCCGTCCAGAAGCAGCTCCACGCCGACGAGTCCGAGCGGATCGACATCATCCGCTGGAACGAGGAGCAGGAGGCGTTCGTCGCCAACGCCCTCTCCCCGGCCAAGGTCACCAAGGTCTACCTGTACCCGGACGAGGGCACGGCCATGGTCGTCGTCCCCGACTACCAGCTCTCGCTGGCGATCGGCCGTGAGGGCCAGAACGCGCGCCTCGCGGCGAAGCTGACCGGCTGGCGGATCGACATCAAGTCCGACGAGCAGTTCGCGGCCGAGCAGAAGGCGTTCCAAGACGCGTTCGACGCCGGCCTGATCGACGAGTTCGGCAACCCCCTCTCCGAGGCCGGTGAAGCCGCCGTCGCAGCAGCGCTCCAGGTGTCCGTCGATGTGCCCGAAGGCAGCGATGCACCGGTTCAGGCGCCGCCGGCCGAATCTGGCGACGCCGAGGCGGCACCCGTCGACGCAGCGCCCGCCGAGGCTCCCGAGACCGCCACGCAGGACGAGGTTCCCGGTGACCCAGCAGGAGCCTGAGCGAGCGGCACGGCCGATGGTCGCGATCCCGATGGTGACGACACCCGTCACCGCGCAGTACGCTGCGCGGCGGGCACCTGTGCGAACGTGCGTGGGTTGTCGGCAACGCTTTGATCAGGATGACCTCCTGCGGTTCGCAGCCACGCCTGACGGCGTGACGATCGATCCGCACCGGCGACAGCCGGGTCGGGGGGCCTACCTGTTTCCCCACTCGCGGTGTGTTGAACGAGTGGTGGGGCGCGCCGGGCAACCGATGATGCGAGCCCTGCGAGGAGCCCAAGCAGAAGAGGTGCGGACCGCGTTGGCGGCCGCCGAAGCGGTTGCCGACGACACGAAGTCGCCGGCACCGTGCGACCGCACCATGAGGAGCGAGAACGCGTGAGTAACAAGGTTCGGGTCTACGAGCTCGCCAAGGACACAGGACTTCCCAACAAGGAAGTCCTACGACGCTTGGAGGAGCTCGGCGTTGACGCCAGCTCCCACTCGTCGTCGGTCAACGCCGTCGATGCCAAGCGCTTCATGGAGACGCTCGGCAAGAGCGCTTCCGAGCGCGCCGCGGAGGACGAGGCGCGTCAGCGCGCCGAGCGCGAGCAGCTGGAGCGTTACAAGAAGATCGACGTCCAGGCTCCGCCGGAGAACAAGAAGGCGAAGAAGGTCCTGCCGCCTCACCTGCGCAAGCAGCAGGAGGACGCCGACCGCGCCAAGGCCGCTGCTGCCGCCGCGACCGCCGGCCCGTCGACGCCACCGGCTGCCGAGGCCACGCCCACCGCTGAGCCGGAGGCGCCACGCACCCCCGGTGCCCCGGTCCGGATGCCCGGAGCGATCCCGACGTCGGAGACGCCGATCACCAAGCGGCCGACGCCGCCTGCTGCCGACACCCCGGCCAAGGTTGCCGAGCCGGCCGCTGAGCTGGACCTGAGCCAGAACAGCTCGGCCCGTCGCATGCCCGGCGCCCCGCCGCCCCGCCTGGCGACCAGCCAGATCCCGGTCCGTCCGAACGCTGGCCGCCCCGCGCCGCCGTAGCGCAGCGGCGAGGTAATGCTTTCGCTTCC
>CBDTYW010000182.1:0-7703 GCA_965364735.1 uncultured Nitriliruptoria bacterium | reverse complement strand
CGGCGTGCCCGAAGGAGATCTCGATCGACTTCATCGCGATGATGAACAAGGACTACCTGAAGTCCAAGTTCCGCAGCCGCAAGGCCTGACCCAGATCAGACCGAGACGCCTTCGGATCGGCGTACGCGCAGCCCCGGAACGGTGCCTGTTCGGCGTGTTGGGGACTCCAGAGCAGCCGGTCGCATCAGCACCGCAGCTCCGCGAGCGTGCGTCAGGTCCGGCCGGACGTCGTCGCCCGTGATCACGGCCAGGTCGAGTGCGTCGGGGCCGACGCACGTGGGCGCGAGCGCCTGCTCCCAGCCGCGTGGCAGCCGGAGGTCACACGAGAGCGCGATCGCGACGTCGGTGCCCACCTGTGCGACGCCGGCGAGCCACGCGTGCCTCGCATCTGCGCCGACCATCGGCCCCAGGACAACGGTCACAGGACGCGAGAGCGCGAAGGCGAAGAGATCGTCGTCGGAGGGCGGGACCACGACGATGAGCCGTGTGGCGTCGAGGTCGGAGGCGCTGATCCAGTCGTCGAGCATGGTCGCCTCCGACCGGGTCAGCACGGTGACAAGGCTCACGGCATCCGGTCCCCACGGGACCGATCCAGCACGGAGGTGAGCAGACATCGGGCTTCGCGCCGACGTGTGGAGGGACTGCCCGACCTTCGCGAGGTCGACCTGGTCGTGTCGGCGGTCGGCTGCCACGGAGGAGGTCCGCGAGGCCGCGCGCTGTTCGGCGAGCTCGGTTGCAGCAACGATCGCGGCGATCCAGCCTGCACCCGTGTGGTGCGCGATGATCTCGCTCGCGGCCTCCCGGCCCCGCTTGAGCCGGACCTCGTCGTCGGTCACCAGCAGGTGCATCTCGGTCTGCAGGGAGTCCGGATCCGTGACCCGGCTGAGCGTGGAGTCCAGGCCCGGCGCGTCGCAGTCGATCCCGGGCGGGTAGAGGTCTGCCGGGCTGATGGTCAGCCCAGGCACGCCGTGGGTGCCCGCCTCGAGCAGCGTGGTGATGCCCTTGATCGGGTAGGAGTCGATGATCAGGTCTGCGGCGCGGTAGATGGCGTCGAGCCCCTCCCGTTGGCCGAGCGCGTGGATCCGGCCGGGCCAGCGGGTCGCGGCATCGGCCCACCCCGGGCTGGAGGCGTCGGGCCCGACGGCGATGATGTTGAGCGAGGCGTGCTGGTCGAGGAGCGGCGCGACCGTGTCCAGCCACTCACCTCGGCCGTACTTGTGGGCCGTGCCCACCGTCAGCGCGATGCGGGCGTCGTCGGGGATGCCGAGCTCCTGTCGGAGCGCAGGGTCGTCGTCCGGCACCGACGTCGGCGCATCCACGGGGATGGGGACCATGATCTGGTTGGCGTGCGGGATGCCGCGGCGGGTGGCCACGGCGTGGCCGCTCTCGCGGATCACGGCGTGGACGTCCGTGATGGAGTTGCCGAGGACGCAGGCGTTGTCGAGGTGGTCGATGAAGATCGTCGGAGGTCTGTCCGGGTACGCGAGCCCGACGACGGGGATCGGATCGTCGGGGTGGATGTTGAGCACGATCAGGTCGTACGGGGCGGCGATCGCGCGGACCGTCGCGGCGCGCGACAGCGGTGAGGCCGAGAAGTCGACGCCGAACGCCTGACCGCCTGTGGCGACCACGGCGGCGACCAGGTTGTCGGGGACGTTGCCGGAGCGGGTCAGGAGGAGGTCCGTTCGGCGGCCGTGCTGCGAGATCCATCGACGTCCGAAGGGCGTGTGGCCACCAGATGCGTAGGCCTCGGTCATGATGTGCAGGACCCGCCCGTTGCGGGGTGGGGCGGGATCCGGGACGGGGAGCCGTCTGGCGGCCAGATCCGTGAGGATCTGCTCGATCTCCGCCAACCCGAACCAGCCGCTGTGGGAGTGCAGCTGGAACTGCACCAGCCGGTGCGTGAGCTCGAGCACGAGGTCGTCGTCGTGCCGTGACGCGGCGTCGCGGATCATGCCCATGACCACCTCGGCTTGGCGAGCGTGGTTGTCCAGGGCGACGCGGCGGATGTCCGCGTGGGTGCCGAAGGTGAGCAGCTCAGACATGGGCAGCTCCCGTCGTCCTCGTCACGGACGTCACGACGTGGTCGATGTGCTCGTCGGTCAGATGCGGTCCGATGGGGAGGCTGAGCACCTGTCCTGCGAGCGTCGCAGCGACCGGGAGGTCAGCGTCGGTCCAGCGACCTCGTGCCGTCGGCTGCTGGTGCGGAGCGATGGGGTAGTGGATGAGGGTTTCGATCCCTTGGGAGGCCAGGTCGGCCATGAGCGTCGGTCGGTCCGTCGCGCGCACCACGTAGAGGTGGCGCGCATGGAGGGTCAGGGTGTCCGTGGTCAGCGGGGTCGCAGCGGGGTGGTCGTGGAAGGCCGCGTCGTACCGGGCGGCGATCTGGCGTCGATGGCTGTTGTCCCGTTCGAGCCGGCTCAGGCGAACCCGGAGACCGGCAGCGCGGACCTCGTCGAGCCGGCTGTTGGTTCCGTGCTCGACGTGGTGGTACTTGCGTTCTGAGCCGTAGTTGCGCAGGCGTCGCAGCTTCGCGGCGAGCGCTGGGTCGTCGGTCGTGATCGCCCCGCCGTCGCCGAGCGCCCCGAGGTTCTTCCCCGGGTAGAACGACCATGCGGCATCACCGAACGCCCCGATCGAGCGGCCGTCCCAGCGGGCACCGTGCGCCTGGGCTGCATCCTGGAGCATGAGGAGCCCGTGACGCTGGGCGAACGCCTGCGTGCTGACGGGGTCTGCGGGGGCGCCGTACAGGTGCACGGGGATGACTGCCGTGGTCCGCGGCGTCAGCGCGGCGTCCCACGCGTCCGCGCCGACGAGCCCGGTGTCGGGGTCGGCCTCGACCGGGATGACGCGCGCGCCGACCTCCTCGACGGCCGTCCAGGTCGCCTGGAACGTGAACGAGGGAACCAGCACGTCGTCACCTGGCCCGATGCCGTGGGCACGCAGGGACAGCACGAGGGCGGCCAGGCCGGAGCCGACGGTGACGGCGTGCTCGGCTCCGCATGCGGCGGCCCATTCCCGCTCGAACGCCTCCGTCTCGGGCCCGAGCAGGTACCGGCCGCTGAGCACGACGCGACGCACGGCCGCGGTGAGGTCGTCCGTGATCCGGAGCGAATCCGGACGCAGGTCGAGGAAGGGCACGGTCGTCACGCCGCCGCCGCCTCGCTCGACTCCAGCATGTACTGCCCGAAGTCGCGGATGTAGTCCGACTCGTCGTACATCGTGGAGACCAGCGCGAGACAGACGGACCCGGACGAGAAGTCCTCCAGCGATCGCCAGTGCATCGGCGGGATGTAGAGCCCGTAGTACGAGCGGTTCAGGTGGAAGCGTTCTCGGGTGGTGCCGTCGTCGACGACGACGCTGAGCGAGCCCGCCGCTGCGATCAGGACCTGATGCATGCGTCGGTGCGCGTGGCCGCCCCGAGACTCACCACCGGGGACGTCGTACAGGTAGTAGATGCGCTCCATGGCGAACGGCAGATGGCGGTTCGACTCGACGAACGTCAGGTTGCCCCGCTGGTCGTTGATGCGGGGAAGCTCGATCAGCCGACACCGCGTGCGCGGATCGGCATGCTCCGCGCGCGGATGATCGACGATGCTTGCGGGCTGGTCGCTGGCATGCACGAGATGTTCCTCTGGGCAGGAGGGTTCGCCGGTCCTGTCGACACGGCTTCCGGCGTGCTTAGGTCCGCCGCTCACGGCCGACGGGGCAGGAACCACGGTCCCCCGCCCAGGAGGCCCCCGCTGTCCGCGTCACCGCCCGCGACGATCTTCACCTCGACCGCCTACCTCGCAACCACGGGGATCGGTGCCGGGGACTGTCGTGACGTCCGGGCTCCTGACGTCGGCACCGCCCGCCTCGTGTGCGTCGATGACGCGTGGGTGCTGGGCGAGCGTGCTCCCTACGGCGGTGTGGTCCTCGAACGTTCGTCGCCTGCTTCCGCGCAGGCGCTCGTCGGCGAGATCGTCTCCAGCGCGACGGCCGCCGGGGCTCGCCGGGTGATCGTCCGTGCTGAACCCGCGATCAACGGACGCGACGCGACGCTCGTGGAATGGGCCCTCCTCGACCACGGGTTCCAGATCGTCACGTCGCACCTGAACCACCACGTCGTGCTCGAGCCGCGCCTCGCCGATCCGGACACCTACCTCGCGGAACTGCCGCGCAAGTCGCGGAACATGCTGAGACGCGGTCGCGAGCTCGGGCTCGTCGTGAAGGTGGCACGCGGAGACGATGACTGGCGACGTGGCCACGACGTGGTCGCGAGCAACAAGGCTGCCCGCGGCCGGATGATGCGGGTCGACGTCGAGGGCTACCTCGCGGTCCGTGATGCGTTCCCGGACGACGTCGAGCTGATCATGCTGAACGACGACGGAGGAGCGGTCGCTGCCGCGATCACCTACCGGACAGCCCCCGGCGTCGTGCTGCTCGTCGCATGGGGCGACGCGAACCACGACCTCCCGCGGTCACCGATGCCGGTCCTCGCCGAAGTGCTGACCGCCCGACACGCGCGCGCAGGGAGTCGCATCCTCGACCTCGGCATCACGAGCGATGAGCGTGGACGTCCCAACCTCGGGCTCGCGCACTTCAAGGAGAGCGTGCTCGGCGTCGTCGGCCACCGGCTCGACGTGGTGCTCGAGCTCGACGACGAGGCAGCCTCATGACGATGCCGACCACTCCGAGCTACGTCGATCGATACGACCCGGACCAGGACTTCGACCGTCACTACACCGACGCGACCGCACGGCTGATCCGCCCGTGGCTTCGTTCGGGTGACCATGTCCTCGAGCTGGGCTGTGCCACCGGCCTCATGACGTCACTGCTCGTCGACACGGGTGCTCGGTTCACGTCGGTCGATCGTTACGACGCGTACCTGCAACGAGCCCGGGCCAGAGCGCTTCCCAGAACGACGTGGATCGAAGGCGACGTGCTCGACGTGGGCGTGGACTCGCCCGTCGACCACGCGATCGTCTCCGACCTGCTGCACGAGCTGCCAGACCCGGGCGCCCTGCTCGCTCGCTGCGCGGGCTGGCTCGGAGCCGGAGGACTGCTGCACCTCACGGTTCCCAACCCCAACTCGCTGCATCGGCTCGTGGCGATGGAGATGGGCGTGCTCGGCCGCGTGGACGAGCTGAGCGAGAACAGCCTCGGCCTCGGGCATGTCGGGCACCTCGACGCGACGACCGTCCTCGACCTGGCCGGCCGCGCGGGGTTGACCTGCCTCCATCGCGAGGGCGTCATGGTGAAGCCGCTGCCCAACGCGGCCATGGCTGAGCTGCCGTCCGACGTCGTGGAGGGCTTCATCCGCGCGGCCCACCTCATGCCGGAGCGGTGCGCGATGAACCACTTCGTCATGACCCCCACGGTCGCCAGTGCGAGGAGCACCACATGACCAACCCACCACTCACGACCGTCGGTGGCAGCGTGGCCGCGCTCGTCGCGGCGGACGCGGCTGCAGCGGCCGGCCATCGTGTGGACGCCTACGTCCCGAACCGCGGCGTGGGGGCAGGGTTCGCCCCGATCCGACGGGACGGACGGCAGCTCCCTCTGGGCTTCCGGGTTCTGGAGCTCGTCGTCGACGCCGACCACCCGCGGAGCGCTCCGCCGCTCGCCGACTACACGCCCGACGTCGCGAATCACCGCGAGTACCTCGGGATGCTGCACACCTGGTTCGAGGATGTCTGCGGGCCTCTGCACGACCTGGGCACGCTCGAGATGTTCGCATCGGGCCGGCTTGTCCCGGACCTCTACTACGCCACGGACGCGGCCGCGATCGCTCCGGTCCTGACGAGCTCGGAACGTGAGGCCATCGCACGCGAGACGGCCGAGATCGTGCGCCACCTCGGACCGGCCGGCCTGCTTGACGACCCGACGACGCCGCTGCTGTGGGACGTCGACCTGGCGTCCATCTCCCTCGCCAACCATGGCCCGACCTTCCATCGCCGGTTCGTCGTCGACGTCTGCAGGAAGCTCCGCGACGAGGGTCCGCGCGACGTCCCCACCCCGATCCGCCGCAAGATGTGGATGCCGGTCTTCTGGCCGAGCACCCTGCACGAGGTCGCGACCACCGGTACCGCAACGTGGCGACCGACCCACCGTCGCTTCCACGACTGGCGCGACCGAGACGCCGTCACCGCGTTGCTCGACCGACTCGAGGCTGCCCCCTCCGCCAACGTCCGGCGCTACGACACGATCCAGCAGATCACGTCATCGGCCGGGCGCGCCGAGCTGCGCATCGATGACGCTCTGGTGACCGCCCAGAACCCGGTGCTCGGCATCCCGGCGGGTGAGCTGTTCGCGCTCGCAGGCCTCAGCTACGACACGGACCGCGTCGGTGTCGTGCTCGCCTGGCTTGAGTACGCCGACGCCGACGTCCACCGCAACCCGGGATGCGTGATGGTCGTGGACGACGACGTCGACGCGTTCCGTGTCTCGACCGGCGGCGCCGCCAGCGCACCCGACCGGGTGCTCTTCACCGTGGAGCTGCGCACCAGCATCTCGGAGAAGCAGGCGGCGATGACCGCTCACGATTCACTTGTCCGGATGGGTCTGGTGAGGGAGGGGGCGACCCACGATGTGGCCGGGACCTTCGCCGGGCTCGCGTTCACGGCCCCGACGATCGCGAACCGCAACCGCTTCCTCGAAGCCTCGTCCCAGTGGCAGGAGCTCGGGCTGCCCGTGCGTCCCGTCGCCGGCTGTGCGGTGCACGCTGCGGACTCGCTCAACGAGCAGATCGTGCAGGGCCTGGCCGTCGCCGACGCCCACACGTCGGGCGCGCTGACCGCGATGCACGGAGCGTCGGCATGACCTGCCGGAGCTGTGCGGCCAACAGGCCCGAGTCCTGCCTCGCGTGCCGCCTCGCCTGACCCACCGGGTTCCCTTTACGCTCAGCGCTCGACCCGGCGGTGTCCGCCGGCAGGAGACGGAACGTGACGGACCAGATCATCCCGCTCGCCGACGGCTTCACGACGCCACCGCGAGAAGCGTGGGTCGAGGCCGTCGAGGGCGTGCTCAAGGGCAAGCCGATCGCGAAGCTGGACCTCGTCGACCACGACGGGGTCGTCCGCGGTCCGCTGTACCGGGCTGAGGACGCGACGGCCGTCAACGTCCCCGCCGGTCGCGGCGCCGAGCCGTGGCAGATCCTGCAGACCCACGAACACCCGGACCCGTCGACCGCGAACTCCCAGATCCTCACGGACCTCGAGCGCGGCGTCACCGGCATCGTGCTGCGACTCGACGGTCCCTCGTCGCCGGGTGGCGTGCGTGTCCGCAGCGTCGAGGACCTCGAGCGGACGCTCGACGGCGTGCTCCTCGAAGGTGCGCCGATCCACCTCGAAGCCGGCCACGCCGGCGTCGAGGCCGCGGTGCTCCTGCAGCGGCTCTGGCGGGCCCGCGACATGGAGCCGTCGGCCGTGATGGGTGGCTTCGACCTCGACCCGATCGGTGCGCTCGCCCGGACGGGCGGCTCGACCGAGATCGCGGCCCAGAACATTGGCATCGGGGTCGACGTCGCGGTCAGCACGCTCGAGGCCACCGACGTCACGACGTTCCTGGCCGACGGCCGCGTGTACGACAGCGCTGGCGCCAGCCCCGCGCAGGTGCTCGGCGCGACGGTCGTATCCCTGTGCGGCCTCGCCGCCAGCGCGGTCGGCACGACCATCGGCATGGCGCTCCTGGTCCGCAGCTTCGACACGGGGGCCGAGATC
>CBDTYW010000181.1:0-7768 GCA_965364735.1 uncultured Nitriliruptoria bacterium | reverse complement strand
GGCTGTGGATGCCCGCGGCCGCGCCCGCACACGCCTGCTGCCGGAGTCGATGCGTGCCCTGCGTGAGGCGCTCGACGCGGGTCGCTACGCGGTGGTACTCGCGACCCGACGCGGCGAGGGGCGGATGCTCGTCTGTCGTGGCTGCGGCGAGCGGATGGCCTGCCCGTCGTGTGACACGGCCCCGCTGCCGGTGGGGAACCGGCTGCTGTGTGAAGGATGCGGATGGAAGGGCGGACGACGCCTGCCGTGCCGCGGCTGCAAGGAGCGGGAATGGGTGCCGCTGGCTGCCGGAGCGCAGCAGCTCGGCGCGGAGCTCCAGCGCGGCTTCCCCGACGCCGTCGTCGCGGTGCTCGAGGGCTATGACCAGCCCGTGCCGCCCGCGCCTGCCCTGCTGGTGACGACGCGGGGGAGCGTGCTGGACGCGCCGCCCGGTGACGTCGGGGCGGTCGTGCTCCCGGACTTCGACACGATGCTGCGGCGGCCCGCGCTGGACGCGGCCGAGGACGCGCTCCGCCTCGCGATGCGGCTCGCTGACTGGACCGTCAGCTCGCCGGATCCCCTCGCCGTGCACCGGGCCTCGTCGAGTGACCTCGCGAACCCGCCGGCGACGGGGCCCGTGACTCCGGACGCGGGGCCGGACCTCAGCTCGACGGTTGACCCCGCCGATGCCCCGGCGCCCGCCGAGGAACCCCCACGCACCACGTCGGCGGACCCGAGGTCGACCGGCCCGTCGCGGCGTCGGGACGGGGTCGTCGTGGTGCAGACCCGTGAGCCGGACCACCCCGCCGTCCAAGCGCTGATCGGTCGCGATCCGGGCGCCTTCTGGCGCGCCGAAGGCGTCATCCGCGCAGAGCTCAGCTACCCGCCCGCCGCCCACGCGATCCGCGTGGACATCGCAGCAGCCGACGCCGAGATCATCGACGCCCTGTTCGCCGCGCTCCCGCACGGCGACATCGCGCTCGGGCCCATGCGCGTCGATGGTCGCGACCGGATCCTGATCAAGTCCCGAGACCGCATCGCGACGCTCGCGGCGCTGCGGGAGCCGCGGGCCGTCTGGTCGAAGGCTGGCGCCGATGTCCGGGTGGACGTGGACCCCGTCGACGTCGGATGACCGTCAGGCGCGGAGATCCAGGCCGTCAGCCGGACTTCGCCGGAGCGAAGCGCGCCCACGCGATGCCGACCGCGATCCCGATGATCACGACGAGCGCGAGCTGCAGCCACTCGCCGAACGGGATGACGGCGAAGAGGACGAGCCAGATGGCGGAGCTCAGCCCGAGCAGGAGCCCGAAGATCCCGCCGCGCACCGGACGGCGCTGCACGGACTGCTGCGCGGGGGAAGCGGCGGTGTCCATCATGCCCTCCAGGTGATCGCGGGTCGTGCGTTGAAGAGGAGCCCGAAGATCCCGCCGAGGCCCAGCAGCGCTGCGACGCCGCCGGCGGCGCTCAGCACCGGGTTGCCGGTGTCGAAGCGGACCCATCCGGAGCCCTCGCAGCGCACGTCGTTCTCGGAGTCCAGCGAACCAGTGATCGGGAAGATCCCGGACGGGATCAGCAAGGAGCCGGCCGGCACGTCCTCGCTGATGCTCACCTGCCCGGCGTTGCGGTTGTTGCCGTCAGGGTTGTCGTCGCCACCCTCGTCGATGCTGATCCCGGCCGTGGTGACGCTCCAGACGTGGTTGCGCGCGCCATCGCCGGCGCCGGGCATCCGGCCGAAGTAGACGACCTTGTCGACGACCACGAAGGGATTGCTCTTCGTGAACGCCCTCTCCGTTTGACCGGACGGGAACAGGTCGATCATCTGGCCCGCTGGCCCGCCACCCTCCGACGAGCCGACGCCCAGGGCCCAGTCGACCATGGCGCCGTTGGCGTCGAACGAGATCGCCATCCCGCTGCAGTCGAAGAGCAGCGAGGACGCGTCGCTGGTGCTGACGGAGGCGCTGACCTGCCCGCCGATCTCGGTGCCGAAGCGTCCGTCACCGGGGCGCAGGTCGAGGTCTCCGCGCTCGCCGATCGGGATCTCGGGGACGCCGTCGCCGTTGGTGTCGGCGAAGTCGGCGTTGCCGTCGCCGTCGAGGTCAGCGTTGTTGAACTCGCTCAGGTACTCGTTCGCCCAGTCGAGGATCTGGGCCTCGTCCGCGAGACCCGCATCGGGATCCGTCTGCGCGAGCGCCGGAACCGCGAAGAGACCGAGGCCCAGCCCTGCAGCCACCAGCGCCAAGCCGCTGCGTTCCATCATCCGAGATCGCATGGCGTGAGCCCCTGCCCGTGAGGTCGTCGTGTTCCTGACCCTACTCCCACGGTGCTCGAGGATGCTGCGAGCCGACGCACGGGGGCGCGCACGCATGTGCGTTCCCGTTACAGTCGCAGGCATGCGACAACTCTCCGGCCTTGACACCACCTTCCTGAACCTCGAGACGCGCAACACGCCGTTGCACGTCGCCTCGGTGATCCTCGTGGACCCGTCCACGGCGCCGAACGGGTTCGGCTACGAGCAGGTCAAGGCGCTCATCGCCGAGCGCCTGCATCTGCTCGGGCCCTACCGAGAACGTCTGGTGGAGGTGCCCTTCGGCCTCGACCAGCCGTACTGGATCGACGATCCGGACTTCGACCTCGAGTTCCACGTCCGCCGCATCGCCGTGCCCGCGCCCGGTGACGAGGGGACCTTCGCAGACATCGCCGCTCGCATCCACGCGCGCCCGCTGGACCGGTCGCGTCCGTTGTGGGAGTGCTACGTCATCGAGGGGCTGGCGTCCGGCCACGTCGCCATCCTCAGCAAGACGCATCACGCAGCCATCGACGGTGTGTCCGGCGGCGAGATGCTGTCGATCCTGCTCGACCTCGAAGCTGATGCGCCCGCCCGGCCGGCGCCGCCTTCGAGGCGGCCGACCGAGCGCATGCCGTCGAACACGATGCTCGGTCTGCTCGCGGCCAAGGGCTTCGTCAAGGCTCCCGGGCGCACGGCGCGGGCTGCGTTCCGGACGGTGACCTCGCTCCCGCAGCTGGCCCGTCTCGCCGACCTGCCGGTGCCGTTCATGGACCGGGGGACCAGCCCGCTTGCACGCCCGTCGATGCAGGCACCGCGCACGATGTTCAACGCCGCGCTCTCGCCGCACCGACGGTTCGCGTACGGATCGCTCTCGCTGACCGAGGTCAAGCGGATCAAGAACCACCACGGGGTCACCGTCAACGACGTGCTCATGGCGGTCTGCGCCGGTGCGCTCCGCGAGCACCTCCTGCAGCACGGCGACCTGCCGGCCGCCCCGCTCCAGGCGATGGTCCCGATCTCGGTGCGCACCGAAGCGCAGGCTGGCTCCATGGGCAACCAGGTCTCCGCGATGATCGCGACGTTGCCGACGAACATCGCCGATCCGGTCGAACGTCTGACGACCCAGTCCGGCTCCATGAAGGTCGCGAAGGAGCGCAACGCGGTCCCGGCCGACCTCATCCAGGACGTCACCAAGGTCGTCGCCCCGGCGGTGTTCGCGCTGGCAGCCCGCGCCATCACCAACCTGAACTGGGCGGACCACGTCCGCATCCCGTTCAACGTGGTGATCTCCAACGTCCCCGGCCCGCCGATCCCCGTCTACATGGCTGGCGCGAAGCTTCAGGGCATCTTCCCGCTCTCAGCCATCGCCGACGGCGTCGGCTTCAACATCACGGTGTTCTCCTACCTCGACGAGATCAACATCGGCCTGATCGCCGACCGCGAGATGGTCGACGACCTCTGGCCCTTCATCGACCTCATGCGCGACGAGCTCGACGCGCTGTCGAAGGCGACGCCGCACGATGACGGCGGCGCCGAGGCGTGAGCAAGGGCGATCACGAGCACCACGCGCGCCCGAGCCCGCAGCAGCATGTCAAGCCCGACAGCGCGGCGAGCTGGGACGCGGTGTACGGGGGCGAGAGGATCTGGAGCGACGACCCCAACGGGGCGCTGGTCGCCGAGGTCGCCGGGCTGACGCCGGGCCGCGTGCTCGACGTCGGCTGCGGCGAGGGCGCTGACGCCGTCTGGCTTGGTGAGCAGGGCTGGCAGGTCACCGCCACCGACATCTCCGGCGTGGCGATCGAGCGCGCCCGCGCGGCCGCCGCCGCCCGTGATCTGGACATCGACTTCCAGCACGTCGATCTGCACCTGCACCCGCCGGCGCCGGGGTCCTTCGACCTCGTCTCGCTGCAGTACCTGCCCGTGCTGCGCGCGCATCCGCATGCGCTCGGCCAGCTCGTCGACGCGGTCGCCCCAGGCGGGACGCTCCTCGTCGTCGCCCACGTCCTCTCCGACGACGGCCGTGCCCGCGCGAAGGAGCACGGCTTCGACCTCGACAGCTACCACGAGCCCCGCGACGTCCTCGCGCTGTTCAACGAGGACTGGACCATCGAGGTCGACGAGGACCGCCCTCGGACGATCGCCGCGACATCCGGCGGCGCCCACCACCACGACGACGTGGTCGTCCGCGCCCGACGGCGGCCGAGCACGACGGCGACCGGCCTCGGCTGATCCCGACCTCGCGCACGCGGCGACGCCGCGTGTTCTCTCGCCGGACGGCCTGTGCGGCGCTCGCCCCATCCACAGGCAGTCGAACTCATGTTCGCTTCGACGGGTAGGCTTCATCCATGTCGCCTCACCTCTCGCTCACCCACGCTGCCAGCCCTGCGGGGCCGGTTGCGCGGAGCGTTGTTCCCGCCCCGACCGCTGACGCATCACCGGTTGCCTCCGTGGCAGAGGCCCGATCAGCGCTCGATCTCGCGGTCGACCTGCTGGTCGCTGCAGCACCTGCGGGGCTGCCTGCAGCGCAGGCACGGGTGGTTGCGCTCGGTGCGCTGCGTGACCGGATCGACGTCGCCTTCGTCGACGCCATCGCGGCGCTGCCCGCGTTCCCACGCAACGGGCTGTCGACCCGCACGCTGCTCGCCACCGACGTCCGGCTCACCCGTGACGAGTCCGAAGCCGTCCACCGTGTCGCAACGGCACGGGCCAAGCTTCCGGCGCTCGACGCCGCAGCAAAGTCCGGCGCGCTGTCGTCCGCGCAGGTTCGCGCGATCGCCACGCTGACCTGGCGGCTGGAGCCGGGGACCTGCGACCTGCTCGACGCCTACCTCGCCGAGATCATCCGCGACTCCCACGGCCGCGATGCCGAGTGGGTCCGCCGCGAAACGATCGACGTGCTGGCGCTGTTCCGCACCAACCTGCTCGAACGCGACGAAGACCGTGCCAACGCCCGCGAACACCTGAACCTGCAGCCCGACCTGCTCGGCGGCGGCACGTTCGACGGCCGCCTCGCCGCGGCCGGGTTCCAGACGCTCACCGCGGCCTTGGCCCGGCGGATCTCCGCCGAGACCCTGCTCGACGCCTCGACCCTGCACGCGACCGGCGGGGCCGATCGCGACGTTGCCCGCGACACCGACCGCCAGGTCCTCGGCAGCGCGCGTGCTGCCGCGCTCGTCGCGATCGCCCAGGACGAGCTCACAGGAACGACCGCGAAGAACAGCACCCGGCCGGCCGTGCCGACGATGCTCGTCACCACCACCCTCGAAGCGCTCGCCGGGATCACCGACGAGCCGGGCCGGCTGCTCTCCACGATCGCGGGCGGTGCGGTCAACGTGTCGGCCCGCACCGTGCGCGACTGGGCCGACTTCGGCGCCGATGTCCGGCTGATCGTGCACGAGCCCGACGGCCGCCACCTCGGCACCGGCCGGCTCGGACACCGGCCGCCCGGATGGCTGCGCGACACGATCGCGGCGAGCTTCCCGGCATGTCTCATCCCGGGCTGCGACGCCCCAGCCGCGCTGTGCGACCTCGACCACCACGAGCCGTTCGACGACGGAGGGGCGACCACGCCCGACAACCTCGGCCACGAGCCGTGGACGACCAAGAACCTGATGCCGCGCCACGCCCGCCCGGAACACCGGCCGCGGGCCACTCACCGTTGGCCCAGTGCTCTGCCCGAGGCAGACAGCCCGACCAGCGTCTGCGCGATCGCGCGTTCGTGCCCGTGAGCTCGCGGCTGCGGACCGAGGACCCCGGTGACGGGACCGACCCTGACCCGGACGGCCGCAGCATCTCGGTACGATCCGTGGCCCCACAGCACCTTGAGCAGAAGTCGACGCGTTGAGCCAGCTCGCCATCCGCATCTTCGGAGACCCGGTCCTGCGTCAGAAGGCGCAGGAGGTCACGTCGTTCGACGCCCGTCTGCGACGGCTCGCCGACGACATGATGGAGACGATGCTGGCCGCGCCCGGCGTCGGGCTTGCGGCCCCACAGGTCGGAGTCCTGAAGCGCCTCTTCACCTGGCAGGTCGACCGCGGTCCGGACTTCGCCGCGGAGTTCGGGGAGGACGCTCGTGTCCTCGGGGGCGGGATCGTCAACCCGGTGCTGATCGACGCCGACGACGAGAACCTCCTCAACGACGACGAGGGATGCCTGTCCTTCCCGGGCCTCTTCTACCCGGTCGAGCGTCCCCAGCGCGTCGAGATCCGATGGCAGGACCTGCACGGCGAGGAGCACGTCAGCCAGTACGAGGGCTTCGAGGCCCGCGTGTGGCTGCACGAGATGGATCACCTCGACGGGATCATGTTCATCGATCACCTCGCCCGGCATGACAAGCAGGAAGCGATGAAGCTGATGCGGGCCTACCGCGCCGAGCACGGCATCGACGCCGACGAGCCGCCGCGCGGCGGCTTCCTGCTCGGGCGACGATGACCGCCGTGACCCCCCGCCCCGCCCGTCTCGCGTTCTTCGGGACCCCGGACGTCGCCGTCCCGGCGCTCGCGGCGCTGCACGCAGCCGAGGACCTCGACGTCGTCGCCGTCGTGACCAACCCTGATCGCCGACGGGGCCGGTCCAAGGCGCTCGTCGCGCCGGCGGTCAAGGTCGCGGCCACGGATCTTGGGCTGCCCGTGCTCCAGCCGGAGAAGCCCCGCGAGATCATCGCTCAGCTCCGAGCGCTGCGCCTCGACGCCGTCGCCGTCGTCGCCTACGGCGCCATCCTGCCGGACGACGTCCTCGACACCGGCGGCGCCGGCTTCGTCAACCTGCACTTCTCGCTCCTCCCGCGCTGGCGCGGCGCGGCGCCGGTGCAGCACGCGCTGCGCGCCGGCGACACGGTCACCGGGGTGACGTGCTTCGTCCTCGACGCGGGCATGGACACCGGTCCGATCCTGCGCAGCGTCGAGGTCGACATCGCCCCGAGCGACGACACCGGGACGCTGCTCGACCGCCTCGCCGAGCTCGGCGGGCCGGTGCTCGTCGACGCGATCCGTGACCTCGTCGGCGGAGCGACGCCCACGCCCCAACCAGCCGACGGGGCGACGCTCGCCCCGAAGATCTCCACCGACGACGTGGCGCTCGACTTCACCCGCCCGGCAGCGGAGCTGGTCGACCTGATCCGCTCGGCGAGCCCACGACCGGGAGCGTGGACGACGCTGGACGGGCAGCGCTTCAAGGTGCTGGCCGCGGACCTCGAAGCCGGTACCCCCGGGGTCGAGCCCGGCACGATCGACCGCGCTGCACGCATCGCCACCGCCGACGGATGGCTCGTCCCTCGCCGCGTCCAGCCGGCCGGCAAGGCTGCGATGGACGCCGACGCGTGGCGCAACGGCCACCAGCCGACCGGCAAGGTCCTCGGCGCGGTGGGTCCCGAGGCCGACGCATGAGCGACTTCGACGGCAACCCCTTCACCGCCGAGGAGCTCGCCGCCGCGAACGCCTCGAACGTCGACGCCCCGCCCGAGGGCCTCCCAGCTCGCCGGGCCGCCCTCGTCGCGATCGGCAA
>CBDTYW010000180.1:0-7816 GCA_965364735.1 uncultured Nitriliruptoria bacterium | reverse complement strand
TCTTCGCTGCAGCCTTCTTCGCGGGAGCAGCCTTCTTCGCTGCAGCCTTCTTCGCGGGAGCAGCCTTCTTCGCTGCAGCCTTCTTCGCCGGAGCCTTCTTCGCTGCAGCCTTCTTCGCCGGAGCCTTCTTGGCGGCGGCCCTCTTCGCCGGAGCCTTCTTGGCGGCGGCGGGCGCATCGTCGGTCGACTCGGGTGCCGGCTTCGCAGCAGCCTTCTTCGCGGCCGCCTTCTTCGTGGCAGCGGCCTTCTTGACCGGGACCTTGCGGGCCACCTTCTTCGCGGCGACCTTCTTGCGCACGACGATGGGCTCGGCGACCTCGACGATCTCGTCCTCGATGACCTCGTCCTCGACGACCGGTGTCTCGACCTTGGTCCGAGTCGTGACCGGCCTGGGCGGGGCTGCGACTGCGGCGCTGGTGGCAGGCAGGCTGCCAGCACCCGGGCCGTAGCCAGTGGTCGTTGCCGGGGCGGACCGACGGCGCTGCCAGACTCCCACGGCGAGGAACGCCATGGCGGTCAGACACGCCGCGATCGACACGTAGACGAACGGGAGGTTGTCACCGGAGAAGAAGCCGATGACGAGCGCAACGGCTGCGACAACGACCAGCGCAAAGCTGAGGACGATCACGGATCTCACCCCTTCGAAGGATGGAGTCAGTCGAACACGGACATGACGGGAGCGGCCTGCGAGCAGAACCGGTCGTTGACGATACCGAACCGGCTCAGAGGCTGTCGCTTCCGGAGGCCGAGGTTCCCATGGCCGAGGTCAAGCGACGGGGGTCCGAGACCTCGCGGCCCGCCTGGAGACGCGCGAGCGACTCCGCGAGGCTGGGGTCATCGAGCGCGGCCAGCAGGGCCGGGTCGTCCGGGTCGAGCATCGACGCATCGCGGGCGGCGACGCCGGTCAGGACGATGGACTCGGACGGGGCGGGCGCGGGGTCGTCGTCGACGGGAGCCGGGTCCTCGCCGCGGAGGATCGAACGAACGAGCTCCGGGCTGGCGCCGAGACCGTGGGACTCGACGGTGTTGAACAGCTGGAGCTGCGACTCGATGTGCCGACGGAGGCGAGCGCGATACTCCTGCTCGAAGACGCGCAGCGCCTCGATGTGTCGTTCGAGGTCACGGCGCCGGTCCCGCAGCTGGATCTCGTCGGTACGCGCAGCCTGCGCTGCCGTCACCCGGTGCTGCTCGCTCTGCATCTCGGCGTCATGGACGACGTCGGCCGCATCGCGACGGGCTTCGTCGAGGATGGATGCCGCCCGCTCACGGGCCTCCTCGATCGACTGCTCAGCAGCTCGCTGCGCGGTGATGAGGGTCCGCTTGAGCGTGGTCTCGGTCTCGCTGGCCTCGTTGACGCGGAGCTCGGCGGCCGCCACGGCCTGCCGCAGCGTCGCGACCTCGCCCTGGAGGTGCTCGACCTCGTCGGCGACGAGGTCGAGGAGCTCATCGACCTGCCCGATGTTGTAGCCGCGAACGCCGGTCTTGAGCGGGTGGTTGACGATCTCGTCCGGGGTCATGCTTCAAGCCTCTGCGCAGCGCGTTGATGTCCACGACACCTGTCGGCGTGCAACGGCCCCGGACAACGGCAACGGGGCGCGAACCTCATGGTTCACGCCCCGTGGCGATGGTTCACGCAGAGAGCTCGTGACTCAGCAGATGATCTGCGTCAGGATCGACGTGCCGAAGAACAGCACGAGCAGTCCCAACCGGAAGCCGACCCCTCCGAGCTGGACGGGCGGCAGGACGCGGTCGAGCGGCTTGAGCAGCGGGTCGACGGCCTTCCCGACCAGCCGGATCACCGGAAGCAGCGGCTCCGGGGGCTTCGGCACGAACGAGAAGATGGCGTACGCGAGCAACACCACCTGATAGGCGAGCAGCAGCGTGCAGAGGACGTCGGTCATGTGAGCGTTCTCAGTCGATCTGGAAGCCGAGACCGCGCAGGCGCGTGATCTCCTCGTCCCGGATCTCGACGCCGACCGGCGTCACCAGGTAGCTGCGCTGTCCTGCGCCGGACATCTTCGCTCCGCTGACGACGACCGCGCCGGCGAGGAAGTCGATGCACTTCCGGGCGATCCCGGTGTCCGTGCCACGGAGATCGACGAGGACGGGCGTGCCGTCACGCAGCAGCGCGCCGACGTCGGCGGCCTGGTCGAAGACCGCGATCTCGACGACGCGCACGTTGACGGTCGTGGCGCCCCGCACGCGGCCGCCGATCCGCGTCGCCGCGTCGACGACGCGGAGCGGACGGACGGTCGCGCCGTGCGGGTCCGGTGCCGGCGGAGCGACCACCGTCACGGCCGGCTCCTCGTCGGTCAGGTCGATCGACGGCGGGGCGATCGTCGGGGTGACGGTCGAGCTCTGGTTCGCCGCGTACTCGTACGGCTCGGGCTCCATCTCGACCAGCCCGAGGTACGCCATCGTCTTGCGCCACGTGCCACTCATGCTGGGATCCTGTTCGTTGCTGCCCACGGTGCATCACCGCGGGTCCCGAACACGGCGGTGCCCACGCGGACGAGCGTCGCACCCTCGGCCACGGCGGCCTCGAGGTCTGCGCTCATCCCCATCGACAGCTCGACGAGCTCGGGATGTTCGGGTTGGAGGTGGTCACGCAGCTCGCGCAACCGGGAGAAGTGAGGGCGGGCGACGACGTTGGCGTCGTCCCCGGGAGCCGGGAGCGGTGGGATGGTCATGAGACCCCGCAGCTCGAGATGTGGGTGCCCGGCGATCTGTGCGATCAGCGCCGGGGCCTCGGCGACGGTGCACCCGGACTTCGCCGGATCGTCACCAACGTTGACCTGGACGAGCACCGGCACGGTCGCCCCGGTCCGTGCCGCGAGCCGATCCAACCGCTCCGCAAGTTTGGCACGGCCCACGGTGTGGACCATGGAGGCGCGACCGACCACATCAGCGACCTTGTTGGACTGGAGCGGACCGATGAGGTGGAACCGCGCGCCGGTCACGAGGTCGTGCTTCGCGACGAGCTCCTGGACACGGTTCTCCCCCAGGTCGACGAGCCCCGCGTCAACGACGACCTGGGCGTCCTCGGGCGAGTGGGTCTTGCTGACCGCGATGATCGTGGGTCGGTCCGAGCGGCCGGCACGGTCGCAGGCCTCGGCCACGCGGGCACGGACCGCGACCACGTTGCTCCGGAGCTCGTCGGCGCGCGCGGTCATGCTGCGCTCCCGACGACGACGCCGACCTGCCGACCGCTGGCAGGATCGCGGCGGTGGGAGAACCAGCGCTCCTCGGGGTCGCAGCGCACGCACGGCGCGTCGGCCGTGGCCACGATGCCGTGGTCCTCGAGCTGTGCGAGCACGGCTGCTGGGAGGTCCAGCGACGGGGTGCCCCAGCTGGTCGTGGCCGACGCCGCAGGAGCGACCGCCGCAACCTCGTCGCGCATCGGCGCGGGAACCTCGTAGCAGCAGCCACGGATGGCCGGGCCGACGACGGCACGCATGCCCTCCGGGTCGGCGCCGAGCTGACGCATCGCCGCGACCGTGCGGTCGATCACGCCGAGCAGGACGCCGTTGCGCCCCGCGTGCGCCGCGCCGACGACGGTCCCGTCACCGTGTGCGAGCAGGACCGGGACGCAGTCGGCGACCTGGACCACGAGCGCACGTCCGGGAACGTCGGTGACGAGGGCGTCGACGCCCCGCACCTCCGCACCCGGCACGGTGTCGGCGTCCACGACGCCGACCGCGTTGCCATGGACCTGATGCATCCACACGGCGTCGTCTAGGGTCACGCCGCCGGTCGACGTCCTCATGCTGGCGAACGCCGCCGCCCGGTCCGCGCCCAGCCGGCGCGGCTCGTGCGGCCGACGGTGCGCCAGGTTCCCGGACGCACGGCTGGTGAACCACGCGCTCACGCGTGGCCCCAGTTCGTGCGACTCGACGACGCTCACGGCAGGACTCTCAGATCAGCGGAGGAAGGACGGGAGCTCGAGGTCGTCCTCGATCACGACGGTCCGCTCGTCGCGGCCCTCACCGACGAGGACCGGATCCGCCAGGATGTTGCCACCCTGCTCGAGCGGTGCCTCGAACTTGTCGAAGCCCGCGGCGATGACGGTCACCTTGACCTCGTCACCGAGGCTGTTGTCGATCACGGTGCCGAAGATGATGTTCGCGTCGGCGTGGACCGCCTCGGTGATGACGTCGGCCGCCTGGCTGACCTCGTGGAGCTTGACGTCGCTGCCACCGGCGAGCATGAGCAGCACACCGCGGGCTCCGTCGATGGACGCCTCGAGCAGCGGGGAGCTGATCGCGGCCTTGGCGGCGTCGAGCGCGCGGTGCTCGCCGCGTGCCTTGCCGATGCCCATCAGGGCGGATCCGGCGTCCTTCATGACGGTGCGGACGTCCGCGAAGTCGAGGTTGATCAGGCCGGGCGTGGTGATCAGGTCGGTGATGCCCTGGACGCCCTGGAGGAGGACCTCATCGGCGAGCTTGAACGCCGCCTCGAGGGCGGTGTCGGTGTCCGAGATGTCGAGGAGTCGGTCGTTCGGGATGATGATGAGGGTGTCGACCTCGTCCTTGAGCTTCTGGATGCCCTCCTCGGCCTGGAGCGAACGCTTGCGCCCCTCGAAGGAGAACGGACGGGTGACGACGCCGATGGTCAGCGCACCGAGCTCCTTGGCGACCTGCGCGACGATGGGAGCGCCTCCGGTACCGGTGCCACCACCCTCACCGGCCGTGACGAAGACCATGTCGGCGCCCTTGAGGACCTCCTCGATCTCGTCGCGGTGGTCCTGCGCAGCCTGCGCGCCCACGTGCGGGTTCGACCCGGCGCCGAGCCCACGGGTGAGCTCGCGGCCGACGTCGAGCTTGACGTCCGCGTCGGACATCAGGAGGGCCTGGGCGTCGGTGTTCACCGCGATGAACTCGACACCGCGGAGACCGGCGTCGATCATGCGGTTCACGGCGTTGACACCGCCGCCGCCGACGCCGACGACCTTGATGACGGCCAGGTAGTTCTGAGGCGCGCTCATGCGGGCTCGCTTTCTTGTCTGGGTGGGTTGTTGCTGGGAGCCGTCAGTGCAGGAACGCCGGCAGCTCGAGATCGTCAGGGACGGTGATGACCCGCGGGGCGTGGTCGATCTGGACCTCGTCGATCCCCGCGGCGATGACCGTCACACGGACCTCGTCGCCGAGGTTGTTGTCGATCACGGTGCCGAAGATGATGTTCGCGTCCGGGTGGACCGCGTCGGTGATGATGTCCGCGGCCTGGCTGACCTCGTGGAGGCGCACGTCGGTGCCGCCGGCGAGCATCAGCAGGACGCCGCGCGCCCCGTCGATCGAGGACTCGAGCAGCGGTGAGGACACGGCTGCGGCCGCAGCCTCGACCGCACGGTTCGGGCCCTTGCCCCGGCCGATGCCCATGAGCGCGGTTCCGGCGTCGGCGAGCACGGCGCGGACGTCCGCGAAGTCGAGGTTGATCAGGCCCGGCGTGGTGATCAGGTCCGTGATCCCGGCGACACCTTGACGAAGCACGTCGTCAGCGAGCTGGAACGCGCTCTCCATCGAGAGGTCGACGTCACAGATGTCGAGCAGACGGTCGTTCGGGACGATGATGAGCGCGTCGACGTTCTCGCGGAGAACCTGGATGCCCTCCTCGGCGCGCTGGGCGCGCTTGCGGCCCTCGAAGGCGAACGGCCGGGTCACGACGCCGATCGTGAGCGCACCGAGCGAGCGGGCCACCTGTGCCACGATGGGCGCGGCGCCGGTGCCGGTGCCACCGCCCTCCCCCGCCGTGACGAAGACCATGTCCGCGCCGATCAGGGCCGCCTCGATCTCCTCGACGTGGTCGCGCGCCGCCTGGGAGCCGACCTCGGGGTTGGCACCAGCGCCGAGGCCGCGCGTCAGTGCGCGTCCGATGTCGAGCTTCACGTCGGCGTCGGACATGAGCAGGGCGGGAGCGTCGGTGTTGACCGCGATGAACTCCACGCCCGACACGCCGACGTCGATCATGCGGTTGACCGAGTTGACGCCACCGCCGCCGACCCCGACGACCTTGATGACGGCGAGATGGTTGCGGGTTCGGGTGGTCCTTGCGGACTTCGTGGCCGACATGCTGGTGCTCCGGGGCTGCGCTGGTCGTGGAGGCGGGAAGCCTCAACTTCAACCTGAGGTTGACACTTATGTCAACCTAGGGTGCGCCGAACCCTAGACACCGGAACGCCGGGAGGCAAACAGGTCGACGGATCCGTCGATCTCCGCCGCACGGCCTCAGAGACGCGAGATATGACCGAACTGGACGAAGCGACCACCCAGCGTCACAGAACGAACACGCGGATGACAACCCGGCGAATCCGGTGCTTCCGGCCGGGGAATTCCATCGATGTCGTTCGTTCAGGTCTTCAGGTGATCGGTCAGCGACGAACCACCGGTGCGAGCGGGGCGCGCACGTCGATCTGGCGTACTCGCTCGCCGCCGAGGTCCTCGAGGACCGCCCCGAGCGACCGCCACTTCTCCTCCAGCCGATCTGCACGGCCGATGCGCACCACGATGCCGTCCGCGCGGAGCAGGTTCAGCTCGTCGATCGTGCCGAGCGCGACCAGCTCGACGACCTCCGCACGCAGCGGACCCGGCATCGAGCGCATGACCGTGAGGGCGTTCGCGAGGGTCGGCACGCTGTCCACATCACGGCCAGGAGCCGGCGCACGGACGTCGAGCCGCACGACCGGAAGCTGGCCGTCACCACAGTCCGCACAGACCTCGCCGAGCACACGACCGCTCTCGTCGACCAGCAGGCTTCCCGACGGGCCCTCGGTGCGCATGATCGGGACGCGCTCGGTGATCGCGATCTCCAGCGAGACCGGGTCGAGGCGCGTGATGACCGCTTCCTCCACCCAGGGCAGCGCCTCGACGCGCTCGCGGGCCTCCTCGAGCGGCAGGGAGCGGACGGACGCACCTTCAGCCAGCGCCGCAGCGGCGATGACCTGTGACGCCTCGAGTCGCTCGACGCCACGCACCTCGACGCTGTCGAGGCCGACGATGCCCGATCGGTCCACGACGAACGCCCCGACCGCGATGATGACCAGGGTCAGGATCGTGAGGGTGCGTCGCAGGCGTCGCCGGCGGTCACCGCTTCGGACCTCGGCGCGGCGCGCGGCGATGCGGTGGTCGATCGCCGGCGTGCGGATCACCTGCTCGGGGTCGTGGTTGCCGGTCACGTCGTTGCCTGGTCGCGGTCGTCGGGATCATCGGTCTGTGGCTCCGGGAAGGAGCCGAGCAGCACGACCTCAGGATGCAGGGTCACACCATGCGATCGTTGGACCTCCGACCGGACATGGCGGATCAGCGCGAGGACGTCCGCCGCTCGCGCCCCGGACTCGGTGGTGATGAAGTTGGCATGCAGGCTCGAGACCGCCGCCCCGCCCCGTCGCTCGCCCTTCAGCCCAGCGGCATCGATCAGACGCCCCGCGGAGTCGCCCGGTGGGTTGGTGAAGACCGAGCCACAGCTCGGCAGCCCGATCGGCTGGTGCTCACGACGCCACGACTTCACGTGCCGGATCCGCTCGAGCTCGGCCGCGCCGTCACCTCGCGGAACACGCAGCCGGGCGGACACCACCACCGCGTCCGCAGGGAGCCTGGAGCGGCGGTAGGAGAACCCCAGAGCGGCCTCAGGCCAGGTCTCGCGCGTCCCGGAGCGCAGCCGCACGACCTCGATCTCGACGACGACGTCCGAGAGCTCGCCGCCGTGCGCTCCGGCGTTCATCCGCACGCCACCGCCGACGTTGCCCGGCACGCCAGCCGCCCACGCGAGCCCGACGAGGTCGGCCCGCGCGCACCGCACGGCCAGCGCCGGCATCGGCGTCGCT
>CBDTYW010000179.1:0-7887 GCA_965364735.1 uncultured Nitriliruptoria bacterium | reverse complement strand
GGTCACCGCGGAAGAAGTACAGCATCAGGTACCGCATGAACGGCGACAACCCGATGGTGATGACCAACTGCGAGATCAACCCAACGCCGCGTCGGCGCAGCGGCTCCTCGACCTGCGCGACGCCCTCGGGATGCACGACGATCCGTCCGAGCCCGCCGCGGAGACGGCCGTCGAGACCCCGGGCCACCGCGACCTCGCGACCGAGGCTGCAGCCGCCTCATTCGTCCTCCTGAGCAATGACGGGATCCTGCCCCTGAGCGGATCCGGGTCCGTGGCCCTGCTCGGGCCGAACGCCTCCACCCCGCATCTCATGGGCGGCGGATCGGCCCAGCTCAACCCCCAGCACGCGACGACGCCGCTCGACGTGCTCGCCGCACGCCTCGGCGATCGCCTGAGCCACGCGGACGGCTCGGACGTCGACGCAGCGGTGGAGCTCGCCTCTCGTGTCGACGTGGCCGTCGTCGTCGTCGGGACGCTCCCCGGGTCCGAGACCGAAGGACACGACCGGCCCGACATGGATCTCCCCGGGGTCCAGGACGAGCTGGTCAGGCGCGTCTGCGCCGCCAACCCCCGAACCGTGGTCGTGGTCAACGCCGGCGCCCCGGTCACGATGCCGTGGGCAGATGCCCCCGCCGCGGTCCTGTGGACGTGGCTGGGCGGACAGGAGCTCGCGACGGCGCTCGCCGACGTGCTCCTCGGCGTTCGTGAGCCGTCAGGTCGACTGCCGGTGACGATCCCGCTGCGTCTCGAGCACACGCCGGCGTTCCCGGGGCAGGCGGGCGAGCAGGACCACACCACGTACGGCGAGGGGCTGCTGGTCGGTCACCGCTGGTACGACACCCGACACCTCCCGGTGCGCTTCGCGTTCGGCCACGGCGGCTCGTACACGACGTGGTCGTGGTCGGAACCTCGCGTGGCCGTTGACGGCCACGACGTCGTCGTCGAGGTCGACGTCACCAACACCGGAGCACGCCCCGGCAGCGACGTGGTCCAGGTCTATCTGCGGCCACCGCGTGGCTGGCTGGTGCGACCGCACCGTCAGCTGGTCGGCTTCTCCAAGGTGCACGTGGCTCCCGGCGATCGCGCGACCGCGTCCATCACGCTCGATGCCCGCTCGTTCGCGCTGTGGGATCCAGCGCGCGACGAGCGCACCGCGATCCTCTCCCGGCCCGACCTGATGGTCGAGCTGGTCCCGGCCGGCGCCTCCGACGAGGTCCGCCGCACCGTCCGGGGCTGGTACGTCGACGCCGGAACGCATCACCTCGACATCGCCCGCGCCGTCGACGACGTGGACGCGACGATCGAGGTCGACCTCGGGGCCGCCGGACCGCTCGGCTGAGCGAACAACGTCAGGTGACATCCACCAGACGGGCCCGCAGCTCAGGAGGGCTGACGATCTCCGCATGCCCGGCCGAGGCGAGGACGTGTTCGACGAGCCGGTCCGGAGCGTCGGTGCGGATCCGCGCCCACCTCCGTCCGTCGTCGTCCAGGTGGACCGACTCCGGCCGCATCATCGCGAACACCCAGGTCCCGGGTGGTGTGGCGCGGATGACCACGTCGATCGCTGCCTCTGACGGGATCCACTCCGGGGCCGGCAGCGGCGTGTCCGGGACCGCGACGATCTCGTCGGTGACGATGATGGCGTTCATGCGGTCGAGCCGGAAGCAGCGCCCCGCACCCGCATCGAGGTCGTACGCGAGAAGCTGCACGTTGCCCTGCGACGTCGCGAGGTCCAGCGGTACCACCTGTCGGCGTCGCTTGGTCCCGTCGGCACGCTCGTAGTCGAACGTCACGACGCGGCTGGTCCCGCAGGCGGGGCGGAGCAGCTCGACCGCCGGACGCGTCGGGATCACGTGCGCCACCGACGGGGCATGGAGCGTGTCGAGGCGTTTGCCGAGCGCGGCGAGGCCGGGCACGAGGCGGGCACGGTTGCCGTCAGCGAGCACGGTCTCTGCCGTCTCGACGAGCAGCCGGAGCGCAGCCAGGTCCGAGGCCGACATCTCCATGGGGACGATCGCTGAGGGGTTGCAGTGCACGAGCCCCTCCTCGTCGATCATCACGTCGACGACTTCGCCGAAGGACGGAAGCGTGATGTCCGCCAGCAGCTCGACGTCGTCGTGGACGTCCTCGACCGAGCAGCCGAACCCGCGCGCGACCTCCTCGACGTCCACGTCCTCCCGCGACGACAGCCACCCGGGCAGGGCGAGCAGCCGCCGCAGGTGCTGAGCGGACAGGGTGGGGCGGGACCCCGGCGGCTTCGCCACCACGGCGGGGACGTCCGGTGCGGGCCCGCCGTGGGTTTCCGCGACGAGCGTCCGGCGACGCACCCGTTCGAGCTCGAGCTCGAAGGGGTCGATGATCACTCCACCTTGACGCAGGGCGAACCCGATCGCCGACTCGTCCCGCAGGCCGGGGAACGCCATCGTGACCTCGCCGACGAGCTCCTCGACGACGGTCGCCCCCATGCGCTCGGCAGCGGCGAACGCGTTCGTCGGCAGACGCATCGTGACGGGGCCGAGGTCGCCGGGCGCGATGTCGCGGGGCGGGTGCTCGGGCGGCGTCACGACGGCTGGTCCGACGTCGGTGACCTCCCCCAGGATGCGGTCGATCCGGAAGTAGCGCTGCGCGTCGCGCAGGTGGTCCCAGCCGCACACGTACCAGAGGCCGCGGCGACACAGCCGGATCCAGGGCTCGAGGTCGCGCGTCGTCTCGCGTCCCTCGGCGTCGCGGTAGGTGAACGCGACCCGTCGGCCCTCGACCATGAGCGCCGGGTGCTCCGGCAGCGCCGCAGCGACCCAAGCCGACGCGCGGACGTCCGGGTAGGCGTCCGCGCCCCCCATGAGCTGCGCGAGCGCGATCCCGGTCGCCGGGTCCGCGACGACGCCACCGAGACGCGCGAGCGCGTCGAGCTCCTCCTGCGAGAACCGCGGCTCGTGGGTCGCGGCGATCCGATAGACGCCGTCCTGTTCGCTCACGGGCACGCCGGCAGCCCGCAGATCGTCGAGGTCTCGCTGAAACCTCTTGCGCGAGGTCTCGCCCTCAGGTTCGTAGAGCCCGAACCGGGCCCGGATCTGGTCGCGTGAGCGCGCCTCGGTCCGCAGGATGGCCGCCAGCGCGACCACGCGCTGCGCTCGTCCTCTCGACTGCCCCAGCTTCACCATCATCCGACCCCGGCTCTCGGGACAGCGTACGAGCGGGCGCTCGTGGAGGCCGCATGGTTGGATCAGCGACACCAACTCCGGGAGCCATCGCATGGCCGTGCTTCGCCGTCTGTCCAACTCCTGCATGACCGTGACCTCGGACGCTGGCACGACGCTGCTCGACCCGGGGTTCTTCACCTTCGACTCCGGCGAGGTCGACCTCGACACGATCGGTGAGGTCCAGCAGGTCCTGATCACCCACGCCCACGCCGACCACGTGAAGCCCGAGTTCGTCCAGTGGCTCATCGACCGCGGGACCGACGTGCGGATCCATGCCAACGCCGACGTCGCCCGCCTGCTCGCCAAGGCCGACATCGAGGTCCTGGACACCACGCCGGCGAACGCGACGGCCGAGGACCTCTTCCACGAGGCGCTCCCTCACGTCGCCGACCCGGTGACCAACCGGGCATGGACGGTCGACGGCGTCCTCACCCATCCCGGCGACAGCTTCGGTCTGACGACGTCCGCCGAGGTCCTCGCCCTTCCGCTGATGGCCCCGTGGACCTCGACGACCGACGCGGTCGCGTTCGCTCGCCGCGTCGCGCCCCGCATCGTGGTGCCGATCCATGACTTCTACCTCACCCCGCTCGGCCGGACGATCCTGCCGAACATGGCGTCGGCGGGTCTGGAGGCCGACGGCATCGAGGTGCTCGCGCTCGGCTGGGGTCAGAGCGCGACCATCTGACGCTCATCCTCTTCGCGTCACGGTGCTGCCGACGACGGGACCGGTAGCGTCGGCGGCCCCGTCCCGATCGGCAGCCGCGTGGCCATCTCCTTCTCCTACGAGCCCGTCGACGCGACGTTCTTCGAGACCGCGCCGGTCGTCACGACGATGCGCCAGGTGATCCCGGCCTCCGCGGAAGCAACGTTCCGTTGCTTCGAGGACCCGGACAGCTGGCCGGTCTGGATGGACCCGGTCGACAAGGTCGTCTGGACCTCGCCGCTCGGCGCGAACGCGACGCGCGACATCACGACGCAGAAGTTCCTGACCGTGACCGAGCAGTTCTTCCGATGGGAGGAGGGGCGGCGCTTCTCGTTCCACTTCTCCTCCGGACAGGTCCCGCTGTTCCGTTCGTTCGCCGAGGACTACCTCCTCGAGCCGCGCGGCGACGACGAGTGCGAGTTCGTCTGGACGTACGCGCTGACGGGGCGCGGTCCGCTCAGCCGGGTCGCCACGCAGATCGGCGCGCAGTTCGGCAAGGGCGCCGCCCCGTCGCTCGGCCAGCTGGCGGAGTACATGCGGAAGCACCGCGACCGCTACGCCGTCTAGAGCCGTTCGCGCATCCAGTTGGTCGTCCCGCCGGCGAGGACGTGCTGGCGTTGACGATCGCTCAGCCGCAGCCGCGCGGTGATCGGCTCCTTGCCCTCGACCTCCACCGTGAAGGTCTCAGCACCCGACCCGACGATGTCACGAAGACCGGTCACCCGGAGCACGTCGCCCTGCTCGAGCCGCTCGCGATCCGCCCGGTCGATCTCGCCGGCAACGACCCCGAAGTTCGCGAGGTTCTGCCAGTGGATGCGCGCGTAGCCGACCGCGAGGACGAGCCGGAGGCCGAGGTAGCGCGGGGCGATGGCAGCGTGCTCACGCGACGAACCCTGCCCGTAGTTGTCACCTGCCACCACTGCGTGTCCACCGAGGCCATGGTCGCGGACCTCGACCGCGCGGTCGTGGTAGGTCGGGTCGACGACGTCGAACGCGAACCGGCTGATCGCCGGGATGTTCGACCGGAACGGCAGCACCTCCGCGCCGGCACGAAGGATCGAGTCGGTCGAGATGTCATCGCCCATCGCGAGGATCACGGGCAGCTCGAGGGTGTCCGGGAGCGCGTCGAGCTCCGGCAGCCGGTCGATGTTCGGCCCCTTGACGAGCTGGACCTGCGCTGCCTCCTCGGGCGGGAGCGGCGGCTGGAGGAGGTCGTCGTCGATCGTCGGCGACTCCGGCGGGGCCACCCGCGGATACGAGATCCCGAACTTCTCCGCGAGGTCGCGCGGGTCGGTGATCACACCCGTGATCGCGGACGCGACCGCGGTCTCCGGTGAGACGAGGTGGACCTGGTCGTCCTTCGTGCCCGAGCGCGACGGGAAGTTCCGCGGGGTGGTGCGCAGGCTGATCGTGTCGGTGGCGGGGGCCTGCCCCATCCCGATGCATCCGTTGCAGCCGGCCTGGTGCAGCCGGCCACCCGCGGTGACCAGCGTGAAGAGATCGCCGTGCAGGATGAGGTCGCTGAGCACCGCGCGTGAGGAAGGATTCACGTCGAACGAGACGCGCGCGTCGACGCGAGCGCCCGCAGCCTCGAGGATCTTCGCGGCAACCGCGAAGTCGCGGTAGCCGGGGTTGGCCGACGAGCCGATGTAGGACTGCGAGATCACGGCACCCTCGAGCTCGCGGACCTCGACGACGTTGCCGGGCGACGTCGGCTTGGCGATCAGCGGCACCAGCGTCGACAGGTCGATGGCATCCGTCACGTCGAACGTGGGGTCAGCGACGACGAGCTCACGGAAGACGTCCTCACGTCCCTGCGCGGCGAGGTAGCGCCGGACCTCGTCGTCCGCAGGGAAGACCGTGCAGGTCGCGCCGAGCTCGGCGCCCATGTTCGCGATCACATGGCGATCCATCGCGGTGAGCGACGCGACGCCGGGACCGTGGTACTCGATGACCCGGCCGACGCCGCCGTCGACATCGTGGCGACGGAGCATCTCGAGGATGACGTCCTTGGCGGAGACCCAGTCGGGCAGCTCACCGGTGAGCTCGATCCCCCAGACCTCGGGGCAGGTGATGCGCAGGGGCTCCCCGGCCATCGCCAGCGCGACGTCGAGTCCGCCCGAGCCGATCGCGATCATCCCGAGCCCGCCGGCAGCCGGCGTGTGCGAGTCCGACCCGGTCATCGTCGCCCCGGGACGGCCGAAGCGCGCCATGTGGACCGCATGCGAGATCCCGTTGCCGGGGCGCGAGTAGTGCAGCCCGAACCGCTCGCAGGCGGACTTGAGGAACCGATGGTCATCCGGGTTCTTGTGGTCCTCCTGGATGAGGTTGTGGTCGACGTACTGGACGCTGAGCTCGGTCCGGACACGGTCGAGGCCCATCGCCTCGAGCTCGAGCATCACGAGCGTCCCGGTCGCGTCCTGGGTCAACGTCTGGTCGATGCCGATCGCGATCGGAGCACCGGGCTCGAGGTCACCCTCGACCAGGTGCTCGGCGAGGATCGTGCGGGTGACGTTGGACTCCACGGGACGTCCTTCTTCGGGGGTCGACGACGTGATGCGGCGTGTCGGTGCCCGAGCCAGCGGGCCGCCAGACGTCGCCGGGCACCTGCGGCCGCAACATAGCCGTCACGTATGAACCGGGCTGAGATCGGGGACTCCTCAGGTGTACGCCTCCCGCAACCACGAGGACCCCCACATGCAGACCATCATGAAGGCCGCCCACGTCACCGTCCCCGTCCGCGTCGCCTATGACCAGTGGACGCAGTTCGAGATGTTCTCGGAGTTCATGGACAACGTCAACAAGGTCGTGCAGCTCGATGACGTGACCATGCGCTGGAACACCAACATCGACGGCGTCGAGCGCGAGTTCACGACGACGATCACCGAGCAGGTTCCGGACATGCGGATCGCCTGGACCACCCGTCGCGGCGAGACGGACCACGCCGGCGTGATCACCTTCCACAAGATCTCCGACGAGGTCACCCGCCTCACCGTCCAGATGGACGTCGAGCCCGACGGAGCCATCGAGAAGATCGGCTCCTTCCTCGGCTTCGACGATCGCGCCGTCGAGCAGGACCTCAAGAACTTCGCCTCGTTCATCGAAGAGCGCCGCACGTCGACGGGCTCCTGGCGTGGAACGGTCCAGGACGGCCAGGTGACCGAGCCGGACACCACCAACGTCCGCACCTTCGTCTGACCCATTCCCGTCCGACCCCGCATCGGACGACGCGACGCCGCAGCTGCATGCTGCGGCGTCGTCGTGTGGAGTGGTTGCGGTCAGCCGACTGCGGCAGGCACCGTCGCGGGGTCTTCGATCATCCGGCCGTCCGCGTCGAGATGGCGACGAAGCGCGAGCAGCGGCAGGAACCCGACCGTCGCCACCACGGCGCCGATGGCGGTGGCCGTCGCGTACCCCCGGCGGACGGCAGCCGCGACATCTGGTGAGAGCGCGGCGGCAGCGTCTCCGCCGCCGAGCAGATCACGCACGATCTCGACGTCACCGACGGCGTTGCCGACGACGAAGAGCAGCACCGTCCCACCGAGCGCCGCCCCGATCGTGAAGCCCTGGTTGCGCATGAACTGATGTGCGGAGACAGCCCGCCCGACCTCATGGTCATCGGTCAGCTCTCGCAGCAGCGTGAGCGACGCATTGGTCACGCCGCCCGCACCGATCCCGGCGACGAAGAACGCCGCGAAGATCGCGGGGAGCGGCGCGTTGACCCCGGTGAGCACAGCGATCGAGGTGATCCCGAAGATGGACACGAGGAAGCCACGTGTGACGATCGCCCGGTGATCCATCCGGTCGAGGAGACGAGACGAGAGGTTGGCGCCGCTCGTCCACCCCATGACGAAGAAGACGAGCGACCACGCGGTCAGGCCCGGTCCGGCTCCGCGTCCCGCCCGGACGTAGAGCGGCAGATACGAGGACGCGGAGATCGACCCGGCGAGCAGTGCCGCGACCGACGCACCGAGCAGCCCGAAG
>CBDTYW010000178.1:0-8004 GCA_965364735.1 uncultured Nitriliruptoria bacterium | reverse complement strand
CCCAGTCCCGGCCTCGACGCGGAGATCGTGCCCACCGTCGCCGCGGCAGCTGCCGACGGGGACCCGATCGCGCGCTCGATGGCCGAGGCGCGATCACGTCATGGGAGCGCGGCGGACCTCGCGCTGGCGCTGGTCGCCTGCGCCCCGTCGGTCGGGCCGTCCCTGCCGATCTCGTTGGCTGAGCGAGCATTCCGGACGCTGCTCGGCGACAGCGCCCTGCCGCTCGTCAGCCTGTTGCGCGATCGCGCGATGGCGCCGCTCGTGCAACGCGCAGAGCCCGACAGCGTGCTCGAGCTCATCGGCCCCTTCAACGCCGAGGTCCGCCGCTGGGTGAGCTCGACCGCGGGATCGACGGTGCGCACGGCCCACGCAGAGCTCACGAAGCTGCTCGATGCTGCGCCCGGATACGCCGAGATCGCCGACCTCCATCACGCCGTGCGGGCGGGCCAGCCCGACACCTTCGCCGCGTTCGCGGCTCGCCCCCTGACCGACCCACGACCGACCACGCAGCGTCGACGTTGGGAGCTCGGCGTCGCCGCCCTCGACGAGGTCGCGGGCGGCGACGACGCGACGACGCGCAGCGCCCGAGCGAACCTCGCCCACTGGACAGGGCGCGGGGGCGATCCGCGTCGGGCGGTGGCGCTGCTCGACGCCGCGATCGCCGGCGCCGACGTCGCGCGGGTCCCCGATGCCGAGATCCTGACGATGCGCAACAGCCGCGCCGCGATGCTCGAAGAAGCCGGCGAGTCGGCCGCCGCTGCCGTCGAGACCCGGGCGGTGCTCTCCGGGCGCACGGCCCTGCTCGGTTCGGACCACCCCGACACGCTCCGGTCACGGCTGAACCTCGCCGGGATCACCGCAGACGATGATCCCGCCGCCGCCCTCGTCGAGTTCACCTTCATCGCCGACCGCTATCAGATGCTCCTCGACACCGTTGCGGACGTCGCCCCGAGCGACGAAGACGTGTTCCGTGTCGCCGCACATCTCGCAGGCCAGCTCGCGGAGGACAGCACCGACGAGAGCCGCGAGCGAGCCCTGGTGCTCGTCGACGCGATCGCGCAACGACAGCGGACCCAGCTCGGCGCCAGCCACCCGTCGACGTTGTCCTCCGAGGCCAACGCGGTCGCGATCCTGCAGGACCTCGGCCGGTCCAGCGACGTCCGCGCCCGCGCCCGGGAGCTCGCCGGGCGCCTGGCCGACGCGCTCGGCGAGGAGCATCGCCTGACCAAGCGGATCCGAGAGATGGCCGGCCGCGCGCCGGCCGCGGACACCACCACCGTCAACGAGCAGGAGGAGGCGCCATGAGCCGGGTGGTGTTCGTCCATGGAATCGGCCAGAAACGGCCACCCGACGAGCTCGCGACGAGCTGGTGGGAGGCGTTGCGCGACGGCCTCGACGAGCAGGCGGCCGTCGGTCCGATCACGCCGCTGAGCCGCGACGAGGTCGCGATGGCGGGCTGGGCTCACCACTACCGCGGATCCGGGGCCCAAGGCGGCCCGGCGATGGTCGGCGACCTCGAGGACCTCGCCGATGACCCGTACGCGGTGGCGCTGGCGGAGGCGTGGATCCGGACCGCCGCGTCGTCGGGCGATCCGGAGCTGCGGGCGTTCGCCGAGCCGCTCGTCACCGAGATCGACGACGCCCGTGCAGCCGAGGCGGGCGGCGATGCCCAGGGCATCGGGGCGATCGGCCGACGGATCCTGAAGCTCCTCGCGCGTCTGCCGATCGCACGCTCGGAGAACCCGGCGGTCATCCGCGCCGCACGCCTCGGGAGCCTGAACGAGGTCCTCGGCTACTTCGCAGATCCAGATCTTCGGGAGCGCTGCAAGCAGGAGGTCCACGACACGATCACCGGGGACACCCGGGTCGTGATCTCGCACTCGATGGGCACCGTCATCGCCTACGAGGCCCTCCACGAGTCCGTGCACCGGATACCGCTGCTGATCACGCTCGGCTCGCCGCTGGGGCTCGAGGTTGCGGTCCGCGGGCGCTTGCTCCCGGATGCCAGCTTCCCGCCGAAGGTCGACGCCTGGGTCAACGTCGCCGATGACGACGACGTGATCTCGGGCCAGCTGGCGCTGTCCGGCCTGTTCCCGTCGACGGCGGGCCTCGACGTGCACGACCGCCTGATCGACAACGCCAACACGTGGGCGCACGGCATCGCGGGGTACCTCCGCAACCTCGCCGTCGCCCAGCCGGTCGCCCACGTCCTCGGCGCGACCCGCCCCGCCTGACACCAGCCCGGAGCCGGGCGCGGGGTGCGTGGGCTGCGCATGACTGCGCGCGGTCGGCCATGCTGTGCGGCGAGCCGACCGAACGTACGAGGGAGACGGCCCCATGGGGACCAACCAGCGCGCCAGCATCGTGATGACCGACGAGGAGATCGCGACGTTCCTCGAGCAGTCGCGGACCTGCACGATCGCGACGGTCGGCAAGACCGGCCAGCCGCACCTGGTGGCGATGTGGTTCGGGCTGATCGACGGGGTGATCTGGATCGAGACGAAGTCCAAGGCCCAGAAGGTCGTCAACCTCCGTCGCAACCCGGCGTTGACCGTGCTCGTCGAGGCGGGCAACACCTACGACCAGCTGCGCGGCGTCTCGCTGGAAGGTCGCGGCGTGATCGTCGAGGACCCGGACGAGATCTGGACCCTCGGGGTCAACATCTGGGAGCGCTACAACGGCCCGTACTCCGAAGAGATGAAGCCGTTCGTCGAGGTGATGCTCAACAAGCGCGTCGCGGTGCGCCTCGATGTGGAGCGCACCCGATCGTGGGACCACCGCAAGCTCGGGATGGGCGAGATGGAGCTCGGCGGAACCACCGCAGAGCACATCGACGGCCCCGGACGCCCCGGCCCGCTGCCACGCTCAGGCTGACGGCTTCGCGGTCCTGCGTGGGGGCGGAGGGGCCGCCCGCAGGATCGCCTGCTCGGCGGCGGCGACGTAGCTGCCACCGAACTTCATGGCGTGGACGAGCAACGGCGGGATCTGGTGCAGGTCCACGCGGCCCTTCCACCCCTCGGCGAGGGGGAAGACCTCCTCGTAGGCGGCGAAGACCGACTCGCTGAACCCGCCGAACAGCCGCATCATCGCCAGATCGCTCTCGCGGTGGCCGCCGTGGGCCTGCGGGTCGATCAGCCAGCTCGTCCCGTCAGCCGCGCGCACCCGGTTGCCGGCCCAGAGGTCGCCGTGCAGGCGTGCTGGCACCTCGTCGGAGCCGGGGAAGGTGCTCAGATGCTCGGTGAGCCGGCGCAGGGACATGCGCGCTTCGGTCGAGATCAGCGGACCCGACCGTGCCGCCAACGGCAGCAGCCGTCGCGTCGCGAAGAACTCCGGCCACGTTCGACAGAGGGTGTTGTCGACGCCGAGGCTGCCGGTGGGGCGTCCGTCCTCACGACCGAAGGCAGGCGCACCGGCCCGGTGCAGGGCGGCGAGCTGCCGTCCGAACGCCTCTCCGTCCTGGTCGGTCGGACGCGCGGATCCGACGTCGATCCACGCGAGGACCAGCAGGTTCGGCTCGTCGTCGCTGACCGCGAGGACCTCGGGCACGGAGACCACGCCGGGGGCGCGCAGCCACGCGAGCCCGGCGGCCTCGGTCGTCATGGCCTGCTTCGGGGCGCTGGCCTGATGCTTGACGAAGACCGTCCGCCCGTCGACGAGGTCGACCCGCCACGCCTCGGCGACATCGCCGCCGCTCACCGGGGCAGCGCTCGCCACCGACTCGTGGAGCAACGCTTCGGTGGCGTTCCGCAGCACCCCATCCATCCGTTGGCTCCTTCATCGACCGAGCGGTCCATCCGACGTTCCGTCAGAACCCGGCCAGGACCGTCTTGCCGATCGCGGTGCCGGACTCCTGGTGGGCGTGCGCGGCGCGGAGGTGCTCAGCCGTGATCGTCCCGCCGTCGCGGTTGGCGGTCGTGACGATCTTCCCGGCGTCGACGAGGTCGGCGACGCGGTCGAGGATCTCGTGCTGGCGGACGAGGTCCGGGGCATTGAAGACCGGACGGGCGAACATCGACTCGAAGTGCAGCGTCAACGCCTTGGGCTTGAGGCGCCTGGCGTCGAGCGTGGTCGGGTCATCGATCATCGAGATGCGTCCGTGCGGGACCATGAGGTCCACGACCGGGTCGAAGTGCTGATCGCTGCCGGTGATCGCCGCGACGTAGCGCGGGGCGGGTCCGAGGCCCGCGAGCTGCGGGGCGAGCGGCTGGTGGTGGTCGATGACGTGATGGGCGCCCATCCGCTCGCACCAGGCCCGGGTCTCGGGGCGCGAGGCGGTCGCGACGACGGTCAGCTCGGTCAACGTCCGGGCGAGCTGCGTCAGGATCGAGCCGACCCCGCCCGCACCTCCGAGCACGAGCAGCACCTCGGCCGCGCCGCCGCCTTCGGGGACCTGCATGCCGTCGAACAACATCTCCCAGGCGGTGATGGAGGTCAGCGGCAGGGCTGCCGCCTCAGCGTGCGACAGCGACGTCGGCTTGCGCCCGACGACCCGTTCGTCGACCACGTGCAGCTCACCGTTGGTCCCGGGCCGGTTCATCGCACCGGCGTGTGACACGTCGTCACCCGGGGCGAACAGCGTCACGGCCGCACCGACCGCGCGGACCGTCCCCGAGGCGTCGAAGCCGAGCACCCGGTGCTGATCGCCCTCGAGAGGCCCGGCCCGCATACGCAGCTTGGTGTCGATCGGGTTCACCGAGACCGCGGCGATCTCGACGAGGAGATCGTGCGGGCCGAGGTCGTCGGCGGTCGGATCGGGCAGCTCGAGGTCAATCAGCGACCGCTCGTCGTCGATCGGCAGACTCGTTGCGTACCCAACTGCGCGCATGTGCTGGTGCCCTCTCGCGGCGTTCTCCGAGTGAACGTCATCGCAGCCATCACCGCCCTCCGGACGCTCCTGCACCCCACCAGGCTCGGCACGTTGTGGGCTCGTGGCTAGGCTCAGCTGGGTGGGCCGGGCAGGATCCACCAGCCTCGCGAGCCTCCGGGGCGCGACGATGGGGACGTCTGATGCCTGCAGCTGACCCTGCCGTGCAGCCTTGGCCGGCAGCGCGAACCTCGCTCATCGAGCGGCTGGTCAAGGCGTCAGGACATGCGAGCGTGCTGCTCGTGGGCGCATCTGGTTCAGGCAAGACGACCGTCCTGACGGCGTGCATCGACCGCATCCCGGAGCGTTCCGCGACCACGTTCGTCTGCGGCAGCGAACCCCTCCGCGAGGTGCCCTTCGGGGCGCTGGCAGCCGCCGTGCAGCACGTCCCGTCGGTCCCTCTGCTCGAGGCGCAGCTCCTCGCGCACCTCATGAACACCCTGCGCGAGGCTCCCGGTCGCCGCGGCCGTCTCGTCTGCGTCGACGACGTGCACCTGCTCGACGCAGCGTCTGCCGGTGCCCTCGAGCAGCTCGTCCGTCGTGGTGAGATCCGCGTGCTCATGACCCATCCGGCCGAGGATGTGCAGACACCGTGGCTCGACGCGCTCATCCGCGGCGGCTGGCTGACGACCCGCGAGCTGGCGCCGCTCGACGCGGCGGGCCTCATCGAGCTGACCCGTTCGGAGCTGGGCGGCGCCGTCGATCTCACCACCGTGGCTGAGCTCCATGAGCTCAGCGGAGGCAACGTCCTCCAGGCGATGAACATCCTCCGGGCCAGCGTGCAGGCCGGCCGGCTCGCGGAGAACATGTCGGTCTGGACCGCAACGGGGCCACTCGAGCCGTCTGACACAGCGATGCGCGGGATCGATCAACGGCTGGTGGGGCTCAGCGCAACCGCACGTGAGTCGCTCGAGCTGTTGACGACGATCGACTCCATTGAGCTGGACGTGCTCGCGACGTACTGCGCCGCGCCATGTCTGGAGTCGCTCGAACAGGCCGACCTCATCAGGATCGAGCACTCTGGTCGACGCGCCATCGTTCAGCTGCGCGATCGGGCGGTCGCCGACCGCGTCGCCAGGGTGGCCCCGGCCACGCGGCGACGTCGAACCAGCCGTGTGCTCGCGGACGCGATCCGGACGACGGGCGCGCGACGTGACAGCGACCTGCTCCACCTCGCACGGCTTGATCTCGAGAGCGGCCGCACGATCAGCTCGGAAGTCGCCGTGGCTGCGGCGAGGCGAGCCCTCCTGTCCCACGAGACCGCCTTGGCGCAACGGCTTGCCGATGTGGCGCTGCAAACCGACGAGACGTTCTCGCCGAGCTTGGTCGCCGGGCAGATCGCGTTCGCCGCGGGCGATCTCCAGCGGGCCGACGACCTGTTGAAGCAGGCCGGTGAGCTGGCGACGTCGGAGCGCGAGGTCGTCGAGGCCACGATCGCGAGGTCCGCCGTGCTCTCGCTCGGAGGCGGCTCCGGCGAGCCTGCGATCGATCTCATCGCCGAAGTGCTCCGGGTCATGCAGGACCCCGCCTGCATCGCCGAGCTGCAAGCTGAGCTCTCCCGCATCTCACTGATGGAGGGACGGTGGGACGACTCGGCGCAGATCGGTGGTCACGCGCTCGTCGCGTCAGCCGCTGGAGAAGCGACGACGACGGTCCAGCTCGCCACGGTGACGGCACAGGTCATGGCCGGCAACTTCATCACGGCTGGTGAAGGCGCCATCAGAGCGCTTGCATCAAGCACGGCTTCCGGGCCGTCCTCGGTCATGACGAACGACCGTCTCGAGCTCGCCCAGGCCGACGCGCTGCTCTTCGCAGGACGGCTCTCCGAGGTCGGCGAGATCGCGAACCGGCGGCTGCGCGCGCTCCGACGGACCGACGACACGATGGTGCTCGGGGCGTGGTGGCTGATCAGCGCGCACGTGCACATGTTCAGTGGCCGCATCGATGTCGCGCGGTCGGCGTTCCGTCGGAGCGTCTTCGCGCTGGAGAGCAACGACCCTCTCGGGCTCCTCTTCCGAGCGCGAGCTTCCGAGGGACTTGGCGCAGCCCACGCGGGCGACCTGGAGGCGGTCACGCGTGCGCTGGAGTCCTTTGCCGGAAGGCCAGCGCCTGCCAGCTACCGGACGCAGGTCCTCGTCGCACGGGTCGGGGCGTGGAAGCAGGCACTTGAAGGCGAGCTCGAGGCGGCAGCGAACTCCGCCATGACGGTCGGCCTCGCCGCGCTCGACCGCCACCACTTCGCCGTCGCGACGGTCGCGATGTATGACGCGGTCAGGTTCGGCCATCCCTCGGCGGCGCTGCGCGGACTGACCGACCTGGCTGCAGGCTTCGAGGGTGCGCTGTCACCCCTCCTCGCCCACCACGCCTCCGCGCTGGTCGACGAGGACGGTGACGCGCTCGACCAGGTCGCTCAGCGCTTCGAGGACATGGGCGCCCTGCTCGTCGCCGCCGAGGCTCGGACGAACGCCGCGACCGCGCACCGCGACCACGGGCGCGTCGCGGAGAGCGCCGCGTCTCGGACCTGCGCGGACCGTCTCCTCCTGCTGTGCTCCGGCGCGCGGACACCTGCGCTCTCGGCGGCCAGCCCCCTCCTCACGCCCCGGCAGGATCAGATCGCCCGCCTCGCGATCCGGCACCGCAACGATGAGATCGCGGAGATGCTCCACATCTCGGTCCGCACGGTCGAGAGCCATCTCGACGCCGCCTACCAGCAGCTGGGGATCCACAGCCGCGACGAGATCGCGGCGATCCTCGGGCCCGGCTGAGTCCGGAAACGAGGTTCGCCAACAGAGCTGCTCCGTCAACAGCCCTCCAACGAGACCCGCTGCGAGCTGCTTCACGTCCGCAGCGGTGGTGACCGCCGAGAGGTCGACGTGATCCTCGAACGCGACGACGGCGCCGTCGTCGGCATCGAGGTGAAGTCAGCCCCCAACGCAACGACTCAGCCCTGGGCCGCGGCCGGGTCGAAGCTCGCGAGCCCTGGGAAGCGGGCGAAGCCGCGGTCGCGGGAGGCGACCCGGGCGCCGTTCGACAGCGCGAGGGAAAGACGGGAAGCGTTCATGGCTGGGAGGCGTGCTCATCGACCGCGATCGCGGGTTTTTCGCGGGTGAAAGCCCGACGGGTCTGAAGAGCGGCGCTAT
>CBDTYW010000177.1:0-8006 GCA_965364735.1 uncultured Nitriliruptoria bacterium | reverse complement strand
GCTCGACGACGTCGACGTCGTCGCGATCGCCTCGCGCGACGTCGTCCGCGCCGAGTCCGCTGCGCGCGGCTTCGGCATCGCTCGCGCCCACGGCAGCTACGAGGCCCTCCTCGCCGATGAGTCCGTCGACGCCGTCTACGTCGCCAACGCGTCCGCCCTGCACCGGCCGTGGACCGTCGCCGCGCTGTCGGCGGGGAAGCACGTCCTCTGCGAGAAGCCGCTCGCGTCCAACACGTCGGACGCGAAGGCGATCGCCGTCGCGGCAGCGAAGCACCCCGGCCTCGTCGCGATGGAGGCCTTGCACTGCGACCACCACCCGATCCGGGGCCAGGTCCGAGGGATCATCGCCTCGGGCGTGCTCGGCGACCTCGTCCACGTCGACGCGACGTTCGCCGTCGCTGCCGACCGGTTCGCGCCCGACGACATCCGCTGGTCGTTCGACCTGGGCGGCGGCGCGATGATGGACCTCGGCGTCTACTGCGTCTCCTGGCTGCGCTGGGTGCGATCCGAGCTCCCGACCGTGACCAGCGCCGTGGCCACGTGCCCCGTCACCGACGTCGACGGCACGCTCCGTGCGGAGGTCCGGTTCGACGACGGGCTCACCGCGAGCCTGAGGGCGGACATGCTCGACGAGGACGTGCGCGGCCACGCGGCTCGGCTCGTCGTCCGCGGCACCGAGGCGACGTTGCACGTCGAGAACCCCCTGGTCCCGCAGGGCGGCACACGGATGGTCGTGACCGGACCGAGCGGCGAGGTGGCGCACACGGTCTCCGAGGAGAGCACCTACCTCTGCCAGCTCCGCGCCTTCCGCGATGCGGTCCTGCACGGCGGCCCGAACGTGACGCCGGTCGTCGACGGCGTCGCGCGCATGCAGCTGATCGACGCGTGCTACCGCGCTGCCGGCCTGCCGGAGCGGCCGCGGTGGCCCGAGGACGGGTGAAGTCCGGTGACCGGCGACGGTCGGGCAGCGACTAGCGTTGGCACCGAGGGAACCAGGAGGCAACGTGTCCGATGATCGGCTCAGCGCCGTGCTTGCTGAGGGCGAGCCGGAGCTCAACGGGTTCCTCCAGCGTGTGCTCGACTTCGTCCAGGCGTTGCGTCGCGCCGGCGTCCCGGTCGCGCTCGCCGAGGGCATCGAGTCGATCCGCGTGCTGCGCCACCTCGACCTGATCGAGCGCCAGCAGCTGCGCGAGGGGCTCGCGGCCGTGGCGCTTGACAGCCACCGCCACCGACGCGCCTTCGACGAGCTGTTCGAGCTCTACTTCCCGGCTCGCCGGGTCCCGAGCCAGGAGGACGAGCAGCAGCGTGCACAGGACGCCGACCCGGACGCGCCGTTCGACGCCGACCAGTACCTCCAGGACCTGCTCGACGCGCTCGCCGCCGGCGGTGACTCGGCGATCCGGCAGATGGCGCGGCAGGCGGTCGAGGAGTTCGGCCGCGTCCAGCAGCGCGACGGATCGGTCAGCTTCTTCCAGTACAAGGTCTTCCGCACCGTTGACCCGAACCAGCTCCTGGAACAGCTGCTCCGTGAGGACGGCGACGACGAGCCGACGGACGAGTTCCAGCGCCGCCTCGCGCGCGACGAGTTCGAGGCTCGGCTCGAGATCTTCCGCCAGGAGGTCGAGGCGGAGATCCGTCGCCGTGCTGCCGAAGCGCGCGGGATCGACCAGGTCGCGGACCGGATGATCCGACCGCCCCTCGAGGAGGTCGACTTCTTCCGGCTCTCGGGCGCGGACCAGGCCGAGATGCGCACCCAGATCCGACCGCTCGCGCGCAAGCTCGCGACGCGGGTGTCGGTGAAGCGCAAGCACGGCAAGGACGGGCGGCTCGACATCCGCAAGACCGTCCGCCACTCGCTCGCGACCGGTGGGGTCCCCTTCGACCCGGCGTTCAAGCCGCGCAAGCCGCACAAGCCGGAGCTCTACCTGATCTGCGACGTGTCGGGCTCCGTCGCCTCGTTCGCGCGCTTCACGATGATGCTTGTGCACACGCTGCAGGAGCAGTTCTCGAAGGTTCGTTCGTTCGCCTTCGTCGACACGCTCGACGAGGTCACCGAGTACCTCGAGGCAGGCGACTTCCAGGAGGGCATGCAGCGGATGATGCGCGAGGCCGAGCTCATCTGGCTCGACGGGCACTCCGACTACGGCCATTCGTTCGCTCGCTTCCACGAGCGCTTCGCCAACGAGATCTCGCCGCGGGCGACGGTGCTGATCCTGGGGGACGGGCGCAACAACTACCGCGCGGCGAACGCGTGGGTGCTGCAGGACCTCCAGCAGAAGGCGCGCCACGTCTACTGGCTGAACCCGGAGCCGATCCAGTTCTGGGACACCGGCGACTCCATCGCGACGAGCTACGCCCGCTTCTGCGACGAGATGGTCGAGGTCCGCAACCTCAAGCAGCTCGCGGAGTTCGTGGAGAAGGTCGCGACGTGAGGCGGGTGGGGCTGCTCGGCGGAACGTTCGATCCGCCGCACGTGGGGCATCTCGCTGCAGCCGACGAGGCGCGGACGTTGCTCGGTCTGGACGAGGTGCGACTGATGGTGGCCGGCCAGCCCTGGATGAAGGGCGAGGTCACGGACGCCGAGCACCGTGTCGCCATGACCGAGCTCGCGGTCGCCGACGACCCGTACCTGTCGGTCGACGCCCGCGAGACGCTGCGGCTGCGACCCACCTACACGTGGGAGACGCTCGAGCAGCTGCGTCGCGAGGAGCCGGACGTGGCGTGGACCTTCCTGCTCGGCGCGGACGCGGCACGACAACTCGATCAGTGGAACCGGGTGGAACACGCGCTCGATCTGGCAGAGTTCGTGGTGGTCTCGCGCTCCGGCAGCGAGGCGCCGCCACTCCGGGTGAAGGGTCGAGCGCTTCGAGCGCTGGAGATCCCGCCCATGGGTGTCTCTTCAACGGAGATCCGACGTCGCGTTGCGGGACACATCTCCATGACGTACCTCGTTCCGCTTTCGGTCCGCCGATACATGGCCGACCACGATCTGTATGGCCACCAAGATGACGCCCGCTGACGCGACCGACGGTGCACGCACCGAGGACGACGTCCCCCTGCCCGACGACGAGGTCGCCGAGGCCCACGAGGCCGTCCCGCGCCGCCGTCGATCGGGTGCCGCACCGGCACCGGTCGCCACGCCGTCACGAGGCCGTCGTACTGCCAGCCGCAAGGCCGCCAAGAAGCGTGGTCGCCGTCGCCGCGTGCTCCAGGGCATCGGCGTGCTCGCCGGAGTCGGGGTGCTCGTTCCGGTCGGCTGGGGGATCGCCCAGCTGGTCTCCGGCGACGACGCGACCGTCGAGGCTGCGCCGACCGAGGCTGTCCCCGTCGTCGCGGCCCCGGGCACCGACGGCATCGACCCGCAGCCCACCCTCCTGTTCGCCACCGTCGACGAGGCGCAGCCGCAGGCTGGCGCGACCGGTCTGGCGCTGCTGGGATGGGATCGCGCGTCCGAGTCCTCGACCCTGATGCTCATCCCCGCCACGACCGTCGCCGACATCCCGGGGCGCGGGCTGCTGCAGCTCGGCGTCTCGCAGGGGCTGGGCGATTCGCCGCTGCTCGACACCTCGGTCGACAACCTGCTCGGCATCGACGTCGACCACGTCGTCACCGTGTCGGAGCAGGGCTGGCAGGCGGTCTTCACCCGCATGGACGGGCTCACGCTGACCCTGCCGGAACGGCTGCGCAACATCGACGGCGAGATCCGGTTCCAGGCGGGCGAGCAGGCCCTCGACGGACCTCGGGTCGGTGAGCTCCTGACGCTCGTGCAGCCCAACGAGGCCGAGCTGTCCCGCCTTCCACGCACACAGCTGGTCTTCGAGACGATGCTGGACGCGATCTCCGCGGACCCGTCGCTGCTCGATCAGGTCTTCGCGGACGGCGCGCCCATGCTGGACACGACCGCGGACAGCGATGGCGTGCGTGAGCTGCTCGCCGCGGCGGCCGAGTCGCGCGCGACCGCGAAGTTCCTCACGGTCACGCTGCCCGTGGACCCGCGTGGTTCCGGCGTCAACGCCTCCTACGAGATCGACGCGGCGCGCGCACAGGCGGTGATCGACGAGCGCTTCTCCGCCTCCGTGCCGGCCGGTGTGACCGCGACCGCGACGCGCCGTCTGCAGGTCCTCAACGGCAACGGCCGTCCGGGGATGGGCCAGTCCGTCGCCGAGACCCTGATCCCGCTCGGCTTCCGGGTCGTGCTGACGGGCAACGCCGACAGCTTCGACTACGCGGTCACCCAGGTGGTGGTCTACCGCGACGATGCAGAGGTCCTCGCCGCGGCGGAGGCCATCGTCGAGGCGTTGGGCGTCGGTTCGATCGTCCTCAGCGACACCCCGCAGTCGGTCGTCGACATCACGATCGTGGTGGGCGCCGATCTCGGCTGAGCGCCCGCGGTCCGTTCTCGACGTGCGGTCCGCCGGTCCGTCTGGCAGGCTCATGACGTCCCGACACCCTCGCTCGTGAAGAAGCCGTTCCCCGTGCCAGCCCAGCCCGACTCACTCCGCACCGCCCAGCTCGCCTGGGAGGGTGCCGACGCCAAGCTCGCCACCGACCCCGTGCTCCTCGCGGTGGCCGACGTGCTGGCCGTCATCGACCTCTTCCTCATCGTGTCCGCGCGCAACGAGCGACAGATCGACGCGATCGCGGAGGAGGTCCACCGCGTCGTGTTCGAGGGCGAAGGCCGCAAGCCCGTCCGTCGCGAAGGGACGCTGGCGTCCGGCTGGGTCCTGCTCGACTACGGCGACGTCGTCGTGCACATCTTCCACGAGGACCAGCGTTCGGCGTACGACCTCGAGCGTCTGTGGGCGGACGTCCCGCACCACGACCCGGTCACGCTCGAGATCGTCGAGCGTCACTACCCCTCGAAGCCGGACACCCACGACGTCGTCTCCCACGCATGACGCACGTCCTCCTGATCCGTCACGGCCAGTCCGAGTGGAACGTCGAGCGGCGCATCCAGGGCCAGGGCGGGACCGGGCTGACCGACGTGGGTCGTCGCCAGGCCGAGGGGACCGCGGCAATGGTGGCCGAGTCCTGGCCGGACGCGGTCGTGTGGTCCTCAGACCTGCAGCGCTGCCAGGAGACCGCGGCGCCGCTCGTCGCGGCGCTCGGGATCGACCCGGTCCACGACGCGCGGCTCCGTGAGCGGCACTTCGGCGCGTGGGCCGGCCAGCTCGTCGCGGACCTGTCGGAGATCGATCCGGCGCGCTCGGCGCGCTGGCGGCGTGGCGAGGACGTGATCGGGGAGGTCGGGGGAGAGTCCTCGGCCGTGCTCGCGGCCCGCGTCATCGCGGCGATCCGTGACGGCGTGCAGCACGTCGGGCCCGACGGCGTCCTCATCTGCGTGACGCACGGGGGCCCGGTCTGGAACGGGACCCACGAGCTCCTGGGTCTGGTGCCGGGAACGCTCGGCGGCGTTGCCAACGCCGGGGTGACGGAGATCTCCATGGCTGGCCCCGCGCCCGTGCTGTCGGCGTGGAACCAGACCGCCCACCTCGCGCCCGGCCTTCGGACCTCGCAGCGGCAGGTGACGGCGTTCGACGTCCGTCGCGACGCCCCCGCCGTGGGCACCTGAGCCACGTTCGCGAGCGCCGAGGGCGGATCTCACGCTGTGGTCTTGGGCCGCTACCGAAGGTGACGGCCAGGTGGCCCGGCGCCGGGCGCTTCGCGCGCGGATCGGCGAGCGCTCACGGTGACGGCAGTCACGATGCGTGAGGTCGGGTGAACTCAGGGTCTCGGTGAGCGGCCAAGTGTCCGTTTCTTGGGGTCCAGGGGCCGTTCTGGGCAGTTTCATCGACTTCAGTGGCGGGCTGGCTTCGTAGCGTGTTGGGACACAGCAACCCAAGGTGTCCCGCCCGATGTCACGCTCCTCCGCTTCCCGCTCCACGCGCCTCGCACTCGTCGCGGGCCTCCTCGTCGCCGCGTTCGCGACCAGCGTCGTGCCCGCGGTCGCTGCAGGAGCGGCGCAGGCGGACGGCTGGACCCCGCCGACGGCGCTCCACGAGGACCACGACGGGATGCAGTCCTGGGACCCGCCGCTCGTGGTCCAGCAGTCGGCGCTCCCGATGGTGATGCGCATCGAGCAGGCGGTCGTCAACCACTTCGCCGTCGCGCAGGTCCGTGCGGGGGTCGAGGCGTTCAACGGCATCGACGGTTCACGTTGGAGCGCCACGCTCGGCCCGGTCACCGCTGCCCGCCAGAACGGCCCGCTCGCTGACGGTGTCTCGACGATCTACCTGCTCGACGCCGGTCACGACATCTGCCGCACCGCGTACGCCCACACGGCTCGCCGGCACCGGGGCGGACCCGCGACCTACGTCAACCGGCACGGCGCTGAGGCCTTCCTCGTCGACGAGGTCGACATCGGCCTCTGCACGACGCTCCCGGCTGCGAGCACCGCGATCGGCGTGGCGCACGAGATCGCCCACGGCATGGGGTTCTCGCACCTCTCCGGTTCGCACAACCGCTGCCGCCTCACCTACGGCGGCCTCACCGGCTGCCAGACGCTCGACCTCTCCGTCGCTGACATCAACGCGGTCCGCCACGTCTACCCCGCCGCCCCCCGCCTTGCGGGTGCCGACCGCGACGCCACCTCGGCCTTCGCCGCCGAGCAGGTCACGCTCACCAGCCAGGTCGTCGCCGTCATCGGTCGCGGCGACGTCGTCACAGCCGTCTCCGCCGCCGCCTGGGCCGGCTCGACCGATGCCCGCTTCGTCATGATCGACCGCGACTGCAACAGCGGCGCCGGAGTCGCAGCGATCTCGGCCTGGCGCGCCGAGCGCAACGACCTCCACGTCACCGTCGTGGGCGCCGACCGCACCTGCGCCAGCCAGCTCGCCCGCGCAACCGGCGTCTCGTCGACCTCGCTGACCCGCACCGAGCTGGTCGACCGCCACCTCGCCGACACCGCCGCGGACCAGATCGTGCTCGTCCGCGGTGTCGACGCCGCAGGTCAGCTCGCTGACGGCCTCACCGCCGCAGCCGCCGCAGGGCCGCTCGGCGCCCCGGTCGTGACCACCAGCCAGGACGGTCGCAGCCTCTCGGTCGAGGCGCAGCGCGCCGTCGACTCCCTGCGCGTCCGCCGTGTCCTGATCATCGGCGGCGAGCACGCCGTCAGCGCGGAGCTCGCCGACTCGCTGCGCGCCCGCGGCCTGGTCGTCAGCCGTGTCTCCGGCGCCGACCGCATCGCGACCTCGATCGCCGTCGCCGGAACGATCTCCTCCGACGACGTCGTCGTCATCGCCTCCGGCTGGGCGTGGCCCGACGCCGTCGCCGGCTCCGCGATGGCAGGTGCGCGCGGCTGGCCCGTGCTGCTGTCGCGTCCCGGCAGCCTCCCGAACGAGGTTGCGCAGGCGATGTCGCCGGCCGGGGCCGCCCGCGTGGTCGGCGGCGCGAGCGTCCTCACCACGAGCGTCGTCTCTGCCGCCTCGCAGGCGGTCAGGTGAACAGGGCAGCTGCAGCCGCCCAACCGGACCGCGCCGCGCCCTCGACCCGTCCACCCGACATCGCGTCTCCCGCGATGACGACCGGCGCCGGGAGATCCAGACGCAGGTGGTCGCCGTCGAACGGCGGTGAGGTGGGACGGCTGTAGCGCCAGCGCTGGACGCGCAGGGCGGTCCCGCGGAGGTCGACGATCTCCCGCGCCGCGGCGAGGATGGCGTCGACGATCTTCGCGTCCTCGGCGTCGAACAGGGCACGTGACGTCTCAGGTCCGGCGTGCAGCGTGATCGCCGGCCGCGAGGAGATGCCCTTCGCGACGTTGTCGCCCATCCACTCGAGGGGCTCAGGGCCGAGCCGAGCAGCGCCGCTGTTCCCGAACGGCGCGACGTCGTGGTCCGGCTGGAAGAGCACGGCCAGCGCCGGGGCGTACGAGACGCCGGCGAGACGCACACGGTCGACGTCGGTGAGCGGGGCGTTGCCGGCGGCGAACAGCGCGAGCGTCTGGGGGACCGGCGGGGTGAGGATGGCCGCGTCCGCGCGGTGGACCACGCCCTGCTCGGTTGTCGCCA
>CBDTYW010000176.1:0-8012 GCA_965364735.1 uncultured Nitriliruptoria bacterium | reverse complement strand
AGGCCGGGTCGGCATGCTGAGGAGCGCAGCGACGACGGCCGACCCGAAGAGCCGAATGGTGGACGTGCGGGGAATTGAACCCCGGACCTCTTCGATGCGAACGAAGCGCTCTGCCAACTGAGCTACACGCCCGTGGAAACACGGAGGCCGAACGGTATCGAGCGCAGCGACCCCGAGCAACGCGGGGAATCAGCCGGTGGGCGCGATGGCTTCGAGCGCGGCTCGGTGGGCGTCGAGGGCTGCTCGGAGCTGCCGTTGCCCCGCGGCGGTGGTGAGGTCGCCGCGGGTCCGCTCGGTGATGGCGCGCGAGGCGTCGGCGTTGCGACGGAGGCCACGAGTGAGCCCGTCGGGGGCGTCGATGCTGGCAAGCACGGAGAGGATCTCCTGCATGAGCCCGAGGAGGCGTTCGCCCTCGTCGAGGCGTCCTGCCCGAACGTGGTCGAGGCAGGCGCGGCGGCATTCCCCGACGGTCTCGGCGAGTCCGTGGAGCCAGGAGCCGGGGTCGACGCCGAGGTCCTCCGCGGACGGGAACGGCGCCCCGCTGATGGCGGCTTGGGTGAGCCGGGCTTCGGCGACTTCCTTCGCCGCGTCCTGGACGAAGCCGGAGTACAGGACCTGCGGGTACGGCTCGGCGGCGCGGGGGGGGGGGGGGGGGGGAGCCGCTCTGCTGCGACGGCGTCGTCGCCTCGGTGGATGGCCCGGATGGCGTTCGCCGCGGAGCGGATGGCGTCGCGCGATGCGCCGTAGGCGATCTCACGGGCCTCGTGCATGCGCGCGAAGGTCTCCCGGACGGGCTCGGCCATGGACGCGAGGTCGCGGCCTTCGGTCACCGGCTTGCCCAGCCACCGAGCGGCGCTTCGGGCGCGACGGTGACCATCTCGACGTCGGTGAGGTCGATGATGTTGGGCTGGATCTGCCGGACGACGGCACGGCGAGCCGCGACGGTGACGACACGACGCCGGAGCAGGACGAGGTCGGCGACCAGCAGCGTCGCGCTGATCCCCAGCAGCGTCAGGGTGATCGCGTTGGCGACGACGAGGGCGACGAGGGAGGTGGTGAAGGTCGAGAGGACCAGGGCGAGGAGCACGCGTCGACGCATGAACAGCGCGCGTCGACGGCTGCGGTAGGCGATGTTGTACGAGGCGCTCCGCGACGACGGAGCGGGGGCGAAGCCGGGCACGATCCGGTCGGGGACGTCCATCGGCGGGGGCTGGTCGTCGACGCGCGACGATCCGCGGATGAGGTGCAGCACGCGGCCGAAGCGGCCCACGCTCGACTGGCTGTCGCGGCGGCGCGCTCGGAGGGCTCCGGGGAGCAGCACGAGCGCCCAGACCATGACGAGCAGGAGCAGCAGGGTGGCGTTGATCTGGCCCACCGGACGTCTCCACAGTGGTCGGAACGGGTGGTCAGCGGTGACCGTAACGCTGCCGTCTGGCGTCACCTAGGAGGTTGCGCCGTCGGGGCCCCACATCGACCGTGGCGCGTCAGCGGAACCAGTCACCCCGGACGCCGCCGGTCTTGCTGACGAGCCGGACGTCGGTGAGCGTGGCACCCCGCTCGACGGCCTTGACGAGGTCGTAGATGGACAACGCGGCGATCGTGACGGCCGTGAGCGCCTCCATCTCGACACCGGTCCGGTCGACCGACCGTGCCGTCCCGACGACGTGCACACGCCCCGCGTCGACGTCCACCGTCACGTCGACGTCGACGGACGACAGGGCGACCTGGTGGCAGAGCGGGATGAGCTCCCAGGTGCGCTTGGCCGCCTGGATCCCGGCGATGCGCGCGACGGGGAGCGCGTCGCCCTTGGGGAGGTCGCCGTCGGCGATCCGGGCCGCCGTCGCGGGCGAGACGAGCAGGAACCCCTCGGCGACCGCGGTGCGGCTGGAGGTGTTCTTCGCCCCGACGTCGACCATGCGGGCGCGGCCGTCCGCGCGCAGGTGCGGAAGGTCGTCCGGGTGATCCTGAGTCATCCGTCGACCAGGAGCCGGACGGTGACCCGTGTGCCGGCTTCGGCGCGGGTGACGGACTCGGGGATCTCCGCGAGGCCGTCGGCGCGGGCGAGCGAGGTGATGACGTGCGAGCCCTGGTGCCCGGTCGGTCGGGCGACCCAGCCGGCGTCGCCGCGCTGGAGCCGGACCCGGATGAAGGAGCGTTTGTGCGCGGGCGAGTTGATGTCCTGGCCGAGCGTGGCCTGGACCTTGGGGCGGTCGGCGTCGCGACGGGCCTGGAGCGCGCGGATCGCGGCCCGGACGAACACCTCGAAGGACACGAAGCTCGAGACCGGGTTGCCGGGCAGCCCGATGACGGGCACGCCGCTGGCGATCGCGAAGGCCTGCGGCATCCCCGGCTTCATCGCGACCTTCCGGGCGTGGACGGTGCCGAAGTGACGCATGACGTCCTGGAAGTGGTCGTACCGACCGGCGCTGATGCCGCCGGTGACGAGGATCATGTCGGACGTGCCGAGGTTCGAGTCGATCGCGTCGCGCAGCTTGTCGCGGTCGTCCTCGATGATCCCGGCGTGCGACGGGATGCCGCCGATCTGTCGGACCATCGCGGAGAGCATGGGCCCGTTGGCGTCGCGGATGCATCCCGGCCCGGGAGTCTGGTCGGCCGGGACGATCTCGCTCCCGGTGGAGAGGATGGCGACGCGCGGGGCCGGGTGGCAGTGGACGCGGGCGGCGCCGACGGCAGCGAGCAGGCCGATGTCTGCGGGGCGGAGGCGGTGACCGGCGCGCAGCAGGAGCTGGCCGGCGGGCACGTCCTGCCCCACGGTGCGGACGAACTCGCCTCCGACCGCGGCGCGGACGATCTCGACGCGGTCGTTGCGCTCGGTCGTCGCCTCGACGGGGATGATCGCGTCAGCGCCGGGAGGCAGCGGCGCCCCGGTCATGATCCGCATGGCGGTGTGGGCCTCGAGCACAGGAACGTTCGTGCTGCCGGCGGCGACCTCTCCGAGGACCTGGAGGGTGACCGGCGTCGAGATGCTGGCACCACGCACGTCCTGTGAGCGAACGGCGTAGCCGTCCATCGCCGAGTTGGCGAAGCTGGGCAGCGGCTCCGTGGAGCTCACGTCCTCGGCGAGGGTGTGACCGAGGGCCTCGTCGACCCGCAGGGTGATCGGCTCGAGCGGCATCAGGTTGTCGAGCAGCAGCTCGAGGTACCCAGCGACGGGCGTCAGCTCGTCCGGCGTGGTGATCTCGGACCTGCCGAGTCCTTCGAAGCCGGATCGTGGTGCGGTGGGGTTCACGAGGCACTCCCGTCGAGCCAGTCGCGCAGCCAGTCGGTGAACCGGTCACCGAGGCCTTCCCGCGCGGCGGCGAGCTGCACGGTCGCCTTGAGGAAGCCGAGCTTGTCGCCGGTGTCGTAGCGCTCGCCATCGTGCCGTACGGCGAGGATCGGCGCGTCCTGCGCCATGAGGTTGAGCGCGTCGGTGAGCTGGATCTCGTCACCGGCACCACGCGGGGTGCGCTCGAGGACGTCAAAGATCTCCCCGGGAAGGACGTAGCGGCCGATGATCGCGAGGTTCGACGGCGCTTCCTCGGCCGGGGGCTTCTCGACGAGCGACTGCACGTCGAAGACGTCTGCTTCGCTCGTGGCGGTGCCGGAGATCACGCCGTAGAGGTGGACCTGGTCGGCCGGGACCTCCATGACGGCGACGACCGCGCGGCGGTCATTCGCGAGGTGGACCTCCATCATCCGTTCGATCAGGGTGTCATCGAGCCCGACGAAGTCATCTCCGAGCAGGGTCACGAAGCTGTCGGTACCGATGTGGCCGCGGGCCTGGAGGACCGCATGTCCGAGCCCGAGCGGCTCGCCTTGCCGGACGGAGTGGATCTGGGCGAGCGAGGATGCGTGCTCGACCTCAGCGAGGAGCGCGTCCTTGCCCTTCGCACGCAGCGACGCCTCGAGGTCGGTGCGCCGATCGAAGTGGTCTTCCATCGCCGACTTGCCCGATCCGGTGATGAACAGGACGTCGGTGATGCCCGCGCGCACGGCTTCCTCGACCACGTACTGGATGGCTGGGCGGTCGACGATCGGCAGCATTTCCTTGGGGATCGCCTTGGTCGCCGGGAGGAACCGGGTTCCGAGGCCTGCGGCGGGGATGACGGCCTTGCTGACTCGCTGCGTGCTCAACGAGATCTCCTGAGATGATCGAACGGGGTTCGTGAGACAGGCGGTTGAGGCACGATAGCCCGAGGTGACCACCCATCGGTCAGGACGGCAAACGTTGGCCCCGGACAAGACGACGACGCGCGAGTACTGGCGGTCGGTCCGTCGCGACCTGGCTGCGCGACCGGAGGACCCGGACATCGCCGCTGCGTCGCGGGAGCACCTGCTGGCGACACTGGTGGTCCATCTCGCCTCGGAGGCCGCGCAGGGACGCTCCGTCGTGGCGCTCTACTCCGGCGTCGGGAGCGAGCTCGACCCGTCGCCGCTCGCGCAGCTGCTGCCACAGGTCGGCGGCGTCCCGGCCTTCCCCCGCGTCCGAGATCTGTGGCTGGACTTCGCCATCGGCATGCCGCGGGGACTGGAGCCCGGGCACCGCGACATCCCCGAGCCGATCGGGCCGCCCGTGCAGGCTCACGCGATCGCGGCGATCATCGTCCCCGGCATCGCGTTCACTGCTGCTGGCCATCGTCTGGGCCAGGGAGGCGGGCACTACGACCGAACCCTGGGACAGCTGCGCCGGTCGGCTTCGCCGCCGTTGTTCATCGGCTTGTGCCGTCAGGGGCAGGTCGCTGCCGAGCTCCCGGTCGAGGAGCACGACCAGGCCGTCGACGGCCTGGTCACCGAAGCCGGGTTTGCACCCGTTCGGTAGGCTCGTCTGGCACTCATGTACGGAGAGTGCCAACCTGAACGTTCGGATCCTGCATGCCCACCTACGAATACGCCTGCAAGGACTGTGGCGACGGCTTCGAGATCGTCCAGTCGTTCAAGGACGACACCCTCACCGAGTGCGCCAAGTGCCATGGCGAGCTTCGCAAGGTCTACTCCGCCGCCGGCATCATCTTCAAGGGGTCGGGCTGGCACATCAAGGACTATGGTCGCTCGGGTGGCCCGAATCCCGCCGCAGTCTCGCCAACCTCTGAGTCCACGACCTCGACGTCCTCCGAGCCGTCATCGTCGACGACCGGGACCGGATCGTCCAGTGCGTCCACTTCGGAATCGCCGAAGTCGTCCACTCCGGTGAAAAAAGACTCGTCGGACTCCTCCGCGGCGTAGGTCACTCACCGTAGACTGTCCCCCGTGTAGTTGACTCTGCGTCACGGGGCATTCTTGGAAGCGCTGTCCTCGATCCTTCAGTGGACGAGCTCGTTCGTCTACGTTGCGCTTGCCTACGTGTCCACCCGGATCTGGTCGGATCGCCGGTCGGTACCCGCGAAGTGGCTGGCGGCGACATTCGCGAGCCTCGGGGCCATCGTCCTTCTGGGCGTCGTCCAGGAGCTCTTCGACATCGAGACGCTCCCGTTGCCGCTGACCGTCGTGGTCGTCGCGGTGCTGGCGCTGTTCCCCTACTTCCTCCTGCGGTTCGCCGACGCGTTCGAGCCCGTGTCCACGGGCGTCCTCCGCGTCGCGGTGTTCGTCGTGGCGGTGATCACGGTCATGACCGCCGTCGTCCCGCTTCCGGGGCCCGACGAGCCTGCGACGACCGCGTCGCTGAGCTTCACCGCGGTGTTCATGCTGTTCTGGATCAGCATGTCCGTCGTGGTGATCCGTCAGTTCTGGCGAGCTGGGGCGGGCCAGCCGACCGTGATCCGCGCCCGCATGCGCCTGCTCGCATCCGCGGCGATGCTGCTCGCCGTCACCCTGCTCCTGAGCTCGGCCAACGGGTCCTCGACCGAGATTTCGGCCTTCTCTCTGCTGGTCCAGATGCTCGGGATCATCTCCGGCGTGACGTTCCTGCTGGCGTTCTCGCCACCCACCGTGCTGCGTTCTGCCTGGCGCAGCGTCGAGGAAGCCGAGCTGCAGACGGCCGCGCTCAACCTCATGGGCGCGACCGGTCCCCGCGAGGTCACCGACACCCTGCTCCCCCACGTCGCCGCCGTGATCGGCGCGGGTGGCGTCCTCGTGCTCGCGAACGACGGCGAGATCCTCGGCGAGTTCGGCGAAATCCCGGCCGCACGAGACGGTGGAGCCGATGACCACGTCCTGCGGGTCCCGATGAGCGTCGGCCAGCTGATCGTCTACGCCTCGCGCTACACCCCGTTCTTCGGCAGCGGCGAGGAGTCGCTGGTCGCGCACCTCGGGCTGCTGGCCGACCTGGCCATCGCCCGTACGTCGCTGCTCGAGCGCGAGCGGATCGCACGCGCCGAGGCAGAGACCGCCGGCGCCGCGCTCGCCGCCAGCCACGACGAGATGCAGGCGTTCGTCCACGCGGTCTCGCATGACCTCAAGAGCCCGCTGACCGTCATCACCGGCTACCTGTCGCTCTACGTCGGGGACTACGGCGAGAGCTTGGACGACACGGCCAAGGACTGGCTCAACCGGGTGCAGTCCAACGTCGAGTTCATGTCCTCGCTGATCGCCGACCTCCTCCAGCTCTCCCGCATCGGACGGGTCGAGGACGAGCACTCCTGGGTCGATCTCCGGCCGACCGTGCGCGACATCGTCGCGAACATCGGACAGGACTACCCCGCCGTGCGGGTCGACGTCGGCCCGCTCCCCCACGTGTTCGCCTCGAAGAAGCGGATGCGGCAGCTCTTCACGAACCTCATCGAGAACGCCGCGAAGTACGGCGGCCGTCCCGACCTGCACATCGCGGTAGGGGCCACCGTCAGCGGCGACCATGTCGAGATCCACGTCGCCGACGACGGACAGGGCATCCCCGAGGCCGACCGCGAACGGGTCTTCGGGGTGTTCACGCGGCTCGCGGAGGGCGACACCACCGGTACCGGCATCGGGCTCTCCGTCTGCCGCCGGATCGTCGAGCAGGCCGGCGGCACCATCTCGGTGGCCCCGTCGGACAGCGGCGCGGACTTCCGCATCCTGCTCCCGCTGGCACGGGCCACGCTCGGTGCGCCGCCCGCCAGCCCGGGCAGGACGGCCACGGAAGCGGTGGTGGTCACCGCGTGATGTCTGCGTCTCCACGGATCGGCATCTTCGGCGGCTCAGGGCTGTACGAGCTGCTCGCGGACGCTGACGAGCACACGATCGCGACCCCCTTCGGTCCGCCGTCCGACGCGGTCGTCACGGGCAGCTTCGGCGGCGTTCCCGTCGCGTTCCTGCCCCGCCACGCGCGCGGCCACAGCATCCCCCCGCACCGGATCAACTACCGGGCGAACGTCTGGGCGTTGCACGAGCTCGGGGTCGACCGGGTCATCGCCCCGTGCGCCGTGGGAGCGCTCCAGGCCGATCTGGTTCCGGGAACGTTCGTCGTCCTGGACCAGTTCGTCGATCGCACCCGGGCGCGGGTCGACACCTTCCATGACGGCGAGCCGGTCACCCACGTCTCGATGGCCGACCCGTACTGCCCGCAGCTGCGCGGTCTCGCAGCGACTGCCCTGACGGAGCGCGGGCTCGCCCACCGGGATGACGGCACGATCGTGGTCATCAACGGACCCCGGTTCTCGACCCGTGCCGAGTCGCGCTGGTTCTCCTCGGCTGGCTGGGACGTGGTCGGGATGACGCAGTACCCGGAGATCGCCCTGGTCCGCGAGCTCGGGATGTGCGCGCTCGGGATCGCCATGGTCACGGACCTCGACGCGGGGCTCGAGGCCGACCCCGCGGTGGCCGCGGTCTCCACGCGTGCGGTGATGGAGGTCTTCGCCGCGAACGTCGGCAACCTCCGCGAGCTCTTGGCCGAGATCGTGGCGAACACCCCTGACGAGCCCCACATCGCCTGCCGGTCCGTGCTCGACGACGCGGCGCTCTGAGCGCTGTCCACAGGGCACGGTTGACCGTCTTCGCGGACCGCGGCAGCGTGTGCGCATGAACCTCGATCACACGACCGCGACCGCCCGGCTCCGCTCCGCGTTGCGCGGCCCGGCGCCCGCGCTGCCGACGGCGCT
>CBDTYW010000175.1:0-8060 GCA_965364735.1 uncultured Nitriliruptoria bacterium | reverse complement strand
GTGGGCTCGGCGAGCCGATCGGCTCGCTGACGCAGATGGGCACGATCCGTCTCGGCAAGCGGACGGACGCGAACGTGCCGCTGATCAAGGACTTCGTCCCGATCGCGAAGCTCGAGGACATCGTCTTCGGCTCCTGGGACCCGTTCCCGGACGACGCCTACGTCGCCGCCTCGCGCGCCGGCGTGCTGGACTCCGGACGTCACCTCGAGCCGATCGCGGACGCGCTGCGCGAGCTCGAGCCGATGCCGGCCGTCTTCGAGAACCGGTTCGTCACCCGCATCGACGCCGAGAACGTCAAGAGCGGCGCCACCCGCCGCGAGCTCACCGAGATGCTCCGCGAGGACATCAGGCGCTTCAAGGAGGAGAAGGAGCTCGACCGTGTCGTGCTCGTCTGGTGCGCCTCCACGGAGATCTTCCTCGAGCGGACCGACGCCCACGAGTCGCTCGAGAAGTTCGAGGCGGCGCTGGACGCGGACGACCAGACCATCCCGCCGTCGATGCTCTACGCCTACGCGGCGCTCAAGGAGGGCGTGCCGTTCGCGAACGGCGCCCCGAACCTGACGCTGGACACCAAGGCCATGCTGGAGCTCGCCCACCAGGAGGGCGTGCCGATCTGCGGCAAGGACTTCAAGACCGGACAGACGCTCGTCAAGACGGTCCTCGCCCCGATGTTCAAGGCTCGCATGCTGGGCGTCGCCGGCTGGTTCTCGACCAACATCCTCGGCAACCGCGACGGTGAGGTCCTCGATGACCCGGCCTCCTTCAAGACGAAGGAGATGTCGAAGCTCAGCGTGCTGGAGACGATCCTCGAGCCGTCCCGGTACCCGACGCTCTACGGCGACCTCTACCACAAGGTCCGGATCAACTACTACCCGCCCCGCCGTGACAACAAGGAGGGGTGGGACAACATCGACCTCTTCGGCTGGCTCGGCTACGACATGCAGATCAAGGTCGACTTCCTCTGCCGCGACTCGATCCTCGCCGCCCCGCTCGTGCTGGACCTCGCCCTCTTCATCGACCTCGCGCAGCGCGCCGGGATGAGCGGGATCCAGGAGTGGCTGAGCTTCTACTTCAAGGACCCGCAGGTCGCCGCGGGCCTCTACCCCGAGCACGACCTGTTCATCCAGCTCACGAAGCTGAAGAACACGCTCCGCTTCCTGATGGGCGAGGACCAGATCACCCACCTCGGCACCGAGTACTACCCGGAGTACGAGGACAACGACTGACGGAGGTCGACGTGGAGCTCGAGGGGCGACTCGACGAGCTGCTGAGCGGCGCCGTCGAGGCTGCCCGCAAGCAGGTCGACGCCCGTCGGGCAGACCCGGCGATCCGCCGGGAGCGCCGGCTCAAGGCGCTCCAGGCCGCGCTCGCGCTGTTCGCGATCCTGGTGGGGCTGCTGACGCTCCTCGCGGTCGCGATCGACGTCCAGGCGCTCCAGTACTTCTTCATGGCCGTGCTCGCGCCGGTGCTCGTCGGCACCGGATACGTGACCGTCCAGCGCAACCGCAACCGCGCGGCGGTCGAGGCAGCGCAGCGCGACAAGGCTGCCGCTCAGCGCGCCAAGCAGCTCCCGAAGGAGGTCCGCTCGGACTTCGCGCGGCTGCACCAGGCCCGCGGTCTCTGCGGCGAGCTCGCCATCGACGGCCTGATCGCGGACGGCACGCTCGTCGAGGTCGACCGGCTCGTCGAGGACCTCGAGCGCACGCTCGGAGCGGCCGCGAAGGTCCAGAAGCTCGGCGGCGGACAGGGCCACGACCTGCCGCGTCAGGTCGCGGATCTCGCGGACCTGCTGGTGGCGCTGGCCGACGAGGCCGTCGAGGCGTCGTCCGCGCGGCTCGCCTCGGATCCTGCGCCAGCGACGCTGGACGAGGCTCGCGAGCGGCTGGTGTCGCTGCGCCTCGCCCGACGCACCCTGGACGAGGTCGAGGCCGGGACCACGACCGACTGGTCGACGCGACTCAGCGAAGCCGCGGAGCAGCGTCCGGACCCGCCCACGGGGACCGCCACCCCGGGCTGAGCTGGCTCAGTGGTTCCCACCGGTCTCGACGAACCGCTGGCGGGACTGCTCGACGAGGTACTCGGCGACCTCTCGGCCGCCCCAGTCCCGGACGTCGGTCTCCTTGTTGGGCTCCAGCGCCTTGTAGACCTCGAAGAAGTGCTTGATCTCGTCGAGCAGCATCGGCGAGAAGTCCTCGAGCTCCTTGATGTGCTCCCAGCGCGGGTCGTTGTGGGGGACGCAGAGCACCTTCGCGTCCGGACCGGCCTCGTCCTTCATCCAGAAGACGCCGATCGGTCGGACGTACATGTGGACGCCGGGGAACGTCGGCTCGGCGGTGAGGCAGAGCACGTCGAGCGGGTCGTTGTCCTCGGCCAGGGTGTCCGGGACGAAGCCGTAGTCCGCCGGGTACTGCATCGCGGTGAACAGGTGACGATCGAGCCAGACCGCTCCGGTCTCGTGGTCGATCTCGTACTTGTTGCGTGATCCCTTGGGGATCTCGACGATGACCTCGATCTTCATTGCTGGTCCTTCGCGGGGGGATGCGCGCCTGCGCTGCGTCACAGCATGCCCGTCGTCACGGCTCGGCGCCGCTGAACCGGCCCGAAGATGGCCTCACCGGTCACCGGCCGGAAAGCGTTCTCAGACGAACGGCACGAGGTCGCGGAGTCGTCGGAGCATCGATGGTGCAGCCAGCAGCCCGAGGTCTCGTCGTTGCAGCGCGTCGAGGAGCCGGGCCATGTAGGCCCGGTACGCGGCGTCCTGCGTGTAGTAGTCGTGGCGGGGCGAGTCGACGTGGTCGACGCCGCCGGAGACGTCCGGATGCGTCTGCACGAGCGCGCGCAGCTGCGCGTGGACCTCGGGCGCGTCACGGCGGACGGTGAGTGAGCGCGCCACGAGCTCGGCCTGCTGCGTGATGATCGGCCACGCGCTCGCGTCCACCTCGAGGATCCCGAGCGCGAAGATGTCGTCGCGCCCGCGGTGGCTGACGTTGAGGAACAGGTCAGGATCGTTGCGACGCGGCGTGACGACCCCGTCGGCGAGGTACGGGAAGGAGACCCGGTAGCCGGTCGCCCAGATGATCAGGTCGACCTCGACGCGGGTGCCGTCGACGAAGACCACACCGTCGCCGTCGAGGCGCTCCACGTCCGGCTTCGCGGTGAGGTCGCCGTGCGCGAGATGGTCGAGGATCCGCGTGTTGAGGATCGGGTGCGAGGCGAGCACGTCGTGATCCGGCTTCTGCAGACCCAGCCGGGTGAGATCGCCGTTGAGGACGTCGAGGAGCTTCGTCAGCGCCTTCTGCTCGAGCTTGCCCGGCAGCGACGGTCCGCGGTGCGCGAACACGTCCGACGGCATCCCGAAGATGTGCTTCGGGACGAACCGGTAGCCACGCCGCATGGAGATCCAGGCGGACTCGGCGGTCTGGGCGGCGTCGCAGGCGATGTCGCAGCCGGAGTTGCCGGCCCCGACGATGAGCACGCGACGGTCGGTGAAGTCCGTGAGGTCGCGGTGGGTGTTCGAGTGGCGGACCTCGCCGTCGAACGTCCCCGGGTACTCGGGGACGTTGGGCACCCACTGGTTGCCGGAGCACATCACGACCGCGTCGACGTGCGTCGTCGTCTCGTCGCCTCCGGCGGTGGGGACGGTCGTGACGTCCCAGCCGGTCTCCGTCGGCTGCACGGCCGCGACGGTCGTGGAGAACGAGAAGTGCTCGCGCACCCCGAGCTGATCTGCGAGGGCGCGCAGGTAGGCGAGGAGCTGTCGGTGCGACGGGTAGTCCGGGTAGTCCTCGGGCATCGCGACGTCGCAGAGCGGGGAGTGCGTCCGCGACGAGATGAGGTGCGCCGAGCGGTACATCGGCGTTCCCGGGTTGTCGATGTCCCAGATCCCGCCGACGTCGTGGTGACGCTCGAACCCGACGACCTCGAAGCCGGCGTCTCTCAGCGCCCGCGTCACCGCGATCCCCGACGGGCCCGCCCCGATCACGCAGACGGTCTGGGTCATTCCGGGGCTCCTCGGTTCGGCGGTTCCCGGGGGAGTGTGGCGAGGTGTTTGCGCTCGCGCCCGCGGGACGCTTGACTCCGCCGCATGCACGCGACCGCCTCCTTGGACTCCGCCCGGCTCACCGCCGGTCCGGTCGGCGTGCTCTTCGGTCGGGGGACCACGATCCCCTCTGCCCTCCTGCTCCTCCTGCTTTGATGCCGCGGCGCCGTCCCACCAATCGATGACGGCGACCGCGGAGACGCAAGCAGCAGGCACAGCAGTAGCAGCGCAGAGACCAAGGACCCATCATGGGCAACCCCATCGACGTCGCAGCAGCGGCGCACATCCAGGACATGGCCGACGACAAGGTCATCATCTTCGACACGACGCTCCGCGACGGTGAGCAGTCGCCGGGCATCTCGCTCGACGCGCGGGAGAAGGTCGAGATCGCCGAGCAGCTCGCACGGCTGAACGTCGACGTCATCGAGGCGGGCTTCCCGGCCGCTTCGCCCGGAGACTTCGACGCATGTCACGCGGTGGCCGAGACGGTCGGCCAGGACGACTCGCGCGGTGCGCCGCCGGTCATCGCCGGTCTCGCGCGGTGCGTCGAGGGCGACATCCAGGCCGCCGCCAAGTCGCTGTCGATCGCAGACCGCAGCCGGATCCACGTCTTCCTCTCCACCTCCGACATCCACCGCAAGTACATGCTCCAGGCATCCGAGGAAGACATCCTGAAGCAGGCCGTCCGCGGCGTCGAGCAGGCTCTCGAGTTCACCAACGACGTCGAGTTCTCCCCGCAGGACGCGACCCGCACCGACTTCGACTTCCTCGTCGACATGGTCGCGGCCGTCGTCGAGGCGGGTGCCACGACCGTCAACATCCCGGACACCGTCGGCTACGCGCTGCCGTACGACTTCGGCAACTGGATCAAGCAGCTGCACCTCCGGGTGCCCAAGATCAACGAGCTCGGCGTCATCATCTCGGTGCACTGCCACAACGACCTCGGGCTCGCCGTCGCGAACTCGCTGGAGGCCGTCCGCAACGGGGCCCGTCAGGTCGAGGTCGCCGTCAACGGGCTTGGTGAGCGCGCCGGCAACTGCTCGCTGGAGGAGGTCGCCATGGCGATCCGCACCCGCGCGGACATCCTCGGGCGCAACCATGGGCTCAACACCCCCGAGCTCACGCGGACGTCGCGTCTGGTCTCGAACCTCACCGGCTACTCGGTCCAGCGCAACAAGGCCGTGGTCGGCGAGAACGCCTTCGCCCACGAGTCCGGCATCCACCAGCACGGCATCCTCCAGGACCGCCAGACCTACGAGATCATGAAGTCCGAGGACGTCGGTGCCGCGGGCAGCCAGATCATCCTCGGGAAGCACTCCGGACGCCACGCGGTGAAGAACGCGATCGACGAGATGGGCTTCGAGCTCCTCGACTCGGAGTTCCAGGACGTCTTCGCCCGCTTCAAGATCCTCGCGGACCGCAAGGGCGAGGTCAGCCCGAAGGACCTCGAGGCCATCGTGCTCGCCGAGACCCACGCGGTCTCCGACGACGAGATGCGTCTCGTCTCGCTCGCGGTCAGCGGCGGGAGCGACGTGGCGCCGAGCGCGACGGTGGTGCTGTCCATCGCTCCCGACGGCGAGACCCGCACCGCCACCGCCACCGGTGACGGCATGGTCGACGCTGCCTGCTCGGCCGTCCGTGAGGCTGCGGACCGGCCCAACGTGCGGCTGATCTCGTTCAACGTCTCCTCCGTCGACGAGGGCATCGACGCCCTGGGCAACGTGACCGTGCAGGTCGAGGTCGCCGACGGCGAGCGCTTCACCGGTCGTGGGGTCTCCACCGACATCGTGGAAGCGTCCGCTCGTGCATACCTTGACGCCCTGAACCGATCGCACCGCATCACGCACCGTGCCGACGAGTTCCGCCCCTGAGCGTCGCCGCTCACACCGAAGGAAAGGCCACCGTCGTGGCTCCGAGAACCATCATCCAGAAGGTCTGGGACGAGCACGTCGTCCGCCCCGGGGACGCCGAGCGTCCCGACCTGCTCTACGTCGACATGCACCTCATCCACGAGGTCACCTCCCCCCAGGCGTTCGACGGGCTCCGGCTCGCGGGCCGTGAGGTCCGTCGTCCAGACCTGACGCTCGCGACGATGGACCACAACGTCCCGACCAACTCGCTCCAGGTCCACGGGCAGGAGCCCGTCTCGGACCCGTTGTCCGCGAAGCAGATGGACGCGCTGCAGGCCAACTGCGACGAGTTCGGCATCCGCCTGTTCCCGATGGGATCGACCAATCAGGGGATCGTGCACATCATCGGACCGGAGCTCGGGATCACCCAGCCCGGATCGGTCATCGTCTGCGGTGACTCGCACACCGCGACCCACGGCGCGTTCGGGGCGCTCGCGTTCGGCATCGGCACGTCCGAGGTCGAGCACGTGCTGGCCACCCAGACGCTCCCGCAGCGCATGCCCAAGACGTTCCTCGTGCGCGTCGACGGTGAGCGGCCCTTCGGCGTCGAGGCCAAGGACGTCATCCTCGGCATCCTCAACCGCATCGGCACCGCCGGCGGCACCGGCCACGTCATCGAGTACGGCGGCGAGGTCATCCGCAGCCTCTCGATGGAGGAGCGCATGACGGTCTGCAACATGTCGATCGAGGGTGGTGCGCGCGCCGGCCTGATCGCGCCGGACGAGACGACGTTCGCGTACCTCAAGGACCGCCCGTACGCGCCGAAGGGCGAGGCGTGGGATGCCGCGCTGGCCGACTGGCGCCAGCTCGGCTCCGACGAGGGCGCGGAGTACGACCGCGTCGAGGTCATCGATGCGTCCGAGCTCACCCCGTTCGTCACCTGGGGGACCACCCCGGACCAGTCCGTTCCGGTCAACGGCAACGTGCCGGTGCTCGACGACGCTCCGGACCCGTCGCGTCGCAAGCAGTGGGAGCGCGTGTTCGAGTACATGGGCCTCGAGGGTGGCGAGAAGATCTCCGACCTCACGCTTGACCGGGTCTTCATCGGCTCGTGCACCAACGCTCGCATCAGCGACCTGCGCAAGGCAGCGGCCGTGGTGCAGGGCGGCAGGGTCGCGGACAACGTCCGCGCCATGGTCGTCCCGGGCTCGGGGCTGGTGAAGGCGGCGGCCGAGGCCGAGGGCCTCGACCGCGTGTTCAAGGAGGCGGGCTTCGACTGGCGTGAGCCGGGCTGCTCGATGTGCCTCGGGATGAACGAGGACACCCTCGCTCCCGGCGAGCGCTGCGCGTCGACGTCGAACCGCAACTTCGAGGGCCGGCAGGGCGCGGGCGGACGGACGCACCTCGTCTCGCCCGTCACCGCCGCAGCGTCTGCCCTTGCCGGGCGCATCGTCGACTTCCGGGAGGTCCGCTGATGCAGGCCGTCACCTCTGTCACCGGGACCGTGGTCCCGCTGGACCGCAACGACGTCGACACCGACGCGATCATCCCCAAGCAGTTCCTGAAGCGCACCGAACGCACCGGCTACGGCCCGTTCGCGTTCTTCGAGACGCGCTACCTCGACCCGGGCGCCAAGGAGTCCGTCGAGGGCCTCGAGCCCAACCCGTCGTTCCCGATGAACCAGCCGCAGTACGCCGGCGGCTCGATCCTCGTGACGGGCAAGAACTTCGGCTGCGGCTCGTCGCGTGAGCACGCCCCCTGGGCGCTCGAGGACGTCGGCTTCCGGGCCATCATCGCCCCGAGCTTCGCGGACATCTTCCGCAACAACTGCGGCAACGTCGGCATCGTCGCGGTCGTGCTCGCCGAGGCCGAGGTGCGTCAGCTGTTCGCCCTCGTCGAGGCCAACCCGTCGCTCGAGGTCACGGTCGACCTCCAGGCGCAGACGGTCATCGCAGACGGCTTCACCGCCGGCTTCGACATCGACCAGGCGACCAAGCACAAGCTGGTCAACGGGCTCGACGCGATCTCGCTCACGCTGACCGACGCGGACGCGATCGCGTCGTTCGAGTCGACGCGCCCCGCCCACAAGCCGAGCGTCACCGGCGTCTGACCGGCGGACAGGCGTCTGGCCGGATCGAGAGATCCGGTCGGTGTTGAGGCGTCGGTTGGTG
>CBDTYW010000174.1:0-8087 GCA_965364735.1 uncultured Nitriliruptoria bacterium | reverse complement strand
ATGGGGCCTCGAGGTCCGCTCGCTCGACATTGCCACGGATGGCGACCGCCTCCTCGTGAGCCACACCGGCCGCCACGTCGCGGGCGCGTACCGGCCGATGCTGGCGGAGATCGACATCTCCGCGACGCCCGCGCTGACCGACTGGTCGACCGACCACTACGACTACACGTGCCAGCAGAACCGCATCTACCCGTGGATGCGTGACGCCAAGTACAGCCCCGACGGCACCTGGCTCGTCGCGGTGTCGGCGGTCGGGAACTTCCCGGTCGGATGTGACGTCGCGGTTCGTTTCCCGGCCGTTCCCGACCCGGACGGCGACGTCGACTTCGACTGGGTCGGAGCGCTCTTCGACACTCCCGAGGCGGTCGCGATCACGGACTCCGCGGTCTACGTCGGTGGACACTTCACCTCCGTCATGGGTCCGGGGACCGACTACACCGACTACCCGACCGGCAACGGCGTCAAGAACCCCGCAGGCTCGGTCCCGCGCTACCAGATCGCGGCGCTCGACCCAGCCGACGGCACCGGCCTGCCGTGGAACCCGGGTGCAACCGGATTCCGTGGCGTGCTCGCGCTGGAGGCCAGCGAGGACGCCCTGCTCGGCGGCTCGGACGGCAACGACTGGGGCAGCCAGAACCGTGGTCATCACGGGCTCTTCGACCTGACCCCAGCGACCGACACCGCGCGACCGGAGACCGTCGTCGACCTGCCGGTCCAGAACGACGTGTTCTCCAGCGGCGACGACGTCACCGTCTCGGGAACCGCCACCGACGACGTGAAGATGAAGGAGGTCGACCTCGGCCTGCGCGACGTCAACTCCGGTCTCTGGATCCAGCCGGACGGCACGTGGGGCGCGTGGAACCGACAGCGCGCCGTGACCATCGGGGGTGCCACTCCCAACGCGACCTGGACGAAGACCTACGCCGGGCTTCCCGACGGCGACTACCAGGTCTTCGCCTACGCCCGCGACCACCTGCTCCAGTGGGACCTGTCGCCGGCCAAGCAGAACTTCTCCGTCTCGACCGACACCCAGGCTCCGACAGGAACCATCACCGCACCGGCGGCAAACGGCGTGCTCAACGACACCTCCGTCGTCTTCTCCGGTCTCGCGACGGATGACGTCTCGGTGTCGGCCGTCGACATCATCGTGAAGGACCGCAACGCCAACACGTGGCTGCACGCGGACGGGACCTTCGGGGTGTGGGCGGCGCTGCCCACGACGCTCGGGACGCCCGGCGGCGCCAGCACCACGTGGGACCACGCGGCGACGCTGCCCGATGGCAGCTACCGCATCGAGGTCCGGACCACGGACTCCTCGGGTCTGCGCGAGCAGCCGCGTCCGTTCCACAACTTCACCGTCGACACCGGCGTGATCGACGTCGACCCGCCCGTCGTCACCCTCGAGGACCCCGACGCGGAGGGACCGGTCCCGGCTGGCACGCGGGATCTCCTCGGCCACGCCAGCGACGACGTCGAGGTCGACCGCGCCATCTTCGAGATCCGCAACCTCACGACCGGCCAGTACCTGCACCCGGACGGCACCTGGGGCACCTACGCCCAGCTCCCGGCGACGCTCGACGGGGCCGGCGGGGAAGTGGACCTCATGGTGACGGTCTCCCTCGACGCAGGCACCTACAAGGTCTTCGGTCGTGCGTGGGACACCTCGAACAACAAGTCGATCAAGATCAACCAGCAGTTCGACGTTGTCTGAGCCGACGGTGCCCGCTGACCGTCCCGGTCCCCTCCATGTCGTGGTCGGGGCCGGCGGCGTCGGCGGAGCCATCGCCGTGGGGCTCGCGCTCGCGGGTGAGCGGGTCGAGGTCATCGCCCGCGGCGCGCACCTCGACACGATCCGCCGCTCGGGGCTGACGAGGAACTCGCCCGCCGGGACGGACACCGTGCGCGTGCGCGGGCATGCGCACGTCGCCGACGTCGGCTGGGAGCCGGGCGACGTGGCCATCATCGCGACGAAGCAGCACCAGTCCGACGAGATCCTCGACGAGCTCCTCGGCGCGGCCCCTCCTTCGATCTCGGTGGCGTGCGCGCAGAACGGCATCGACGGCGAGCGGCAGGCGCTGCGCCGCTTCGGGCACACCATCGGGATGCTGGTCAACCTGCCCGGCACCCATCTCGAGCCGGGCGTCGTCGACGTCCACGCTCATGGGCCGTCCGGGCTGCTCGACGTGGGGCCGGTCGACGGAGCGGTCGACGGGACCTGGGAGCGATCGGTCGCGCTTGCTGCAGCGTTGACGCGCGGAGGGTTCCTCTCGGAGGCGACCGGACGGGTCATGGCGCGCAAGCGCGCGAAGCTCCTGAGCAACGTCGGGAACTCCGTGCAGGTGATCTGCGGCAACCACGACGACGTCCGAGGCTGCAGGACGCTGGCGCGGGCCGAAGCCGAGGCGAGAGCGGTCTTCGCAGCCGCCGCGCTCGACGTCGACGAAGCCGACCAACGCGCCCGGTCAGCGCGCGTCGGACGCGGCGAGATCGAGGGTCGCCCGCGCGAGGGAGGGTCCTCGTGGCAGTCGGTGAGCCGCGGCACCGGCAGCGTCGAGTCGAGCTACCTGAACGGCGAGATCGTGCTGCTCGGTCGGCTGCACGATGTCCTGACCCCAGCCAACGGCCTGCTGATGCGGCTGGCCATGGCGCAGGCGAGATCGGGTCGCGGGGTGGGCACGCTGACCGGGGCCGAGCTCGATGCTCTGCTCGACGCCGAACGCTGACGCCGATCGGTCGCCTCGCCTAGCGTGCGCACCCGAGCAGGCGACGGGAGCAGTGCGTGGCGATCGACAAGTACGTCGGCATCGAGACCGAGTACGGGATCCAGGTCGTCGGCAGCGGTGCCGACGTCAACCCGGTGCTGGCCTCGTCGATGGTCGTGGGCGCCTACCAGACCGCGATGACGCACAAGGTCCGTTGGGATCACACCGACGAGCACCCGATGCGCGACGCGCGGTCCTACGAGGAGCCCGAGACCCATGAGGTCGCCGTGGACGACGACCTCGGTCTGGCCAACATGGTCCTGACCAACGGCGCGCGGTTCTACGTCGACCACGCCCATCCGGAGTACGCCTCGCCCGAGTGCTCCAACGCGCTCGACGCGGTCATCTGGGACAAGGCGGGAGAGCGCATCCTCGAGCAGGCCTCGAGACAAGCCGCCGAGTCGCTGCCCGCAGGCGCGCGGGTCCTCATCCACAAGAACAACACCGACGGCAAGGGTGCGGCCTACGGGACCCACGAGAACTACCTCGTCTCACGGCCCGTCCCGTTCGCCGCGCTGGTCCGCGACCTGACCCCCTTCTTCGCCTCCCGGTGCATGTACGTGGGAGCAGGGAGGATCGGGACGGAGTTCGAGCGCTCGGACCTGGATCCGGAGCGCAACTACCAGCTGACACAGCGCGCCGACTTCTTCGAGGTCGAGGTCGGGCTCGAGACGACGCTGAAGCGCCCCATCATCAACACCCGCGACGAGCCTCACGCCGACCCGGACCGGTTCCGCCGCCTGCACGTCATCAACGGCGACGCGAACATGTGCGAGGTGGCCACCTTCCTCAAGGTCGGCACGACCATGCTCGTGCTCGACGCCATCGAGGACGGCGCGATCTCCGCGGTCCCGCGTCTCGCGGACCCGGTTCGGGCCTTTCACGACATGAGCCATGACCTCACGTGTCGACGCCCGGTGGACCTGGCAGACGGCACCACGATGAACCCTGTGGAGATCCAGTGGTCCTACTTCCATCAGGTGTCTCGATGGGCCGAGGGTCATGACCTCACGCCGGTGCAGCGCGACGTCATGGACCGGTGGGAACAGGTGCTCACGATCTGCGAAGGCGATCCGAGAAAGCTGTCCGGCATCGTCGACTGGGCCACGAAGCTCGACGTCCTGGAGTCCTACGCCGACCGGCACGGCCTCGACTGGAACGACGACAAGCTCAAGATGGTCGACCTCCAGTATCACGACGTCCGACAGGACAAGGGCCTCTACAACCGCCTGGTGGCGCGTGGCAAGGTCGAGCGGCTCGTGGAGGAGTCCTCCGTGCTCGAGGCGATGACGATGCCGCCGGAGGACACCCGTGCCTGGTTCCGCGGTCGCTGTCTCGCGCGTTTCCGCTCCTCCATCGTCGCTGCCGGCTGGGACTCGCTGATCTTCGACACCGGACGTGACGCGCTCCAGCGAGTACCCATGATGGACCCGGGCAAGGGGACGCGTGCCTCGATCGGCGCGCTCCTCGAAGAGGTGGAAACCGCTCAGGAACTGCTCAGCCACCTCACCGGCTGACGACGAGGAGGCGTGATGCGTGGCATCGTGATGCCGGAGCCCGCGGAGGACTTCACCGCGGACCCGGTGGAGCTGTTCTTCGACCTCGGCTACGTGCTGGCGTTCTCCCAGCTCGTCAGCATCCTTGTCCGCCAGCCCGACTGGGCACACGTCGGCCGCGTCACCCTCCTGTTCCTGTTGATGTGGCTCCCGTGGTCGGAGTTCACCTGGTCGGCGAACGCGGTGTCCGGCAACGGTCGGACCGTCCGGGTGATCTTCCTGCTCGGGACCGCGGTCAACGTGCCCATGGCCGCATCGGTGTCGACAGCATTCGAAGGCGGCGGGCCGGTGTTCGCGGTCTGCCTCACCGTCATCTACCTGCTCGCGTTGGCGCTGATGGCTCTCGGGTTGAGCAAGGAGCAGGCGCTCAAGCGAGCCGTGTGGGAGTTCCTCGGTCTGAGCACCCTTGGGATGGTGCTGATCGTCGCGGGGGGGTTCGCCAGCGGCGACGCCCGGATCGGTTGTTGGCTCGTGGGGCTGGTGGTCATCGTCTTCACGATGGCCCGCGCGGGATCCGGTGCCTGGGTGATCCGCGCAGGGCACTTCGCGGAACGACACGGGCTCATCGTCATCATCGCGCTGGGCGAGGTCGTGGTCGCGATCGGTGTCCCGGTCGTCGACGCGCTGGAGCAGGGGGACGGGCTGACGGGGCTGACCGTGGTCGCGCTGGTCGCCTCGGGTCTGCTCGGCGGCCTGCTGTGGTGGAGCTACTTCGACCGTCCCGCCCGGGCGCTCGAGCTCCGCGCCGAGATGCTCGAGGAGGCGACGGCGCGCGGCCGCTTCGCCCGCGACGTCTACACCTGGGCGCATGCCCCGATCGTGCTCGGGATCATCCTGGCGGCGGCTGGCCTGGAAGAGATCGCGCTGAAGCCGTCAGATCCGGTCGACACCGCCTTCGGCCTCATGCTCGTCGGGGGACTTGCGCTGACGATGCTCGGGCTCGGCGGGGCGGTCATCCGAGCCTTCCGGCTCTTCCCGCCGGAGCGGCCTGCAGCCCTCGTCGCCATCGCGGCGGTCGTCTTCCTCGGCCGCGCAGCCCCCGGGGCCTGGGTGTTGGTCCTCGTGGTGCTCCTGCTCGGGATCGCGCTGGCATTCGAGCATCGGCGTGTCGAGGGTGGGCCTCGTTTCGTGATCGACGAGTAGGCTCGCCGTTCGGATCCGGTGATCGACCGTGCAGAGGAACCCAGCGATGAGCGATGGCGGACAGGCCCAGAAGGGCAAGGCTTCGCAGGAAGAGGCCGAGGAGATCGAGGCGGCCCCCGCGGCGGCAGCGGGGGCTCAGGATGTCCTGGAGGACGTGGACGACCTGCTCGACGAAATTGACGACGTCCTCGAGGAGAACGCCGAGGAGTTCATCAAGAACTACGTCCAGAAGGGTGGCCAGTAGGCCCCCGGCTCAGGTGACCTGACGTGGGTGCTCGCGCATCATCCGATGCTCGGGCGAGTTGGCGGACCCCGCTCCTGCAGACAACGAGGCCATCGTGGACGACGATCAGCCCGACGTGGACTACGACGCCGTCGGTCCGCACGAGATCGACGCCTCGAACGGCCGGGCAGACGACCTCCGCCACCGCGATGAGGTGCCGGACCACGCCCACACGGTGCTCGTCCCGATCGCCAACCCGGACACGGCCGTCGACCTGCTCACCCTTGCGGTGTCCTTCGCCCGGGCCCGCCGCGGGCGGGTGATCGCGCTGTCCGTCGTCGTCGGAGAGAGCGACGCGGAGGACGACGTGGACCGTGTCAGCGCCGTGCAGACCGTGGTCGAGGTCTTCAACAGCCGACAGGGCGACGTTCGGGTCGAGAGCATCACCCGGCAGGCGACCTCCGCCGCGCGTGGGATCCTCGACGTCGCACGCGAGGACGACGCGGACCTCATCATCCTCGGAGCCCACGTCACCGGGGACGGGATCGCCGATCCCGGCCGGGTCGCGACCAACGTGACGAAGGCCGCGACCAGCGACGTCCTCATCCTCCGCCCGGGACGACACCACGACGCCGACGAGGCTCCCGAAGGCCCCGACACACGGACGGCCGACGAGATCGACGCCGACAACCGTCGCGGCCGTACGGGCCGCGTGCTCGTCGCCGTCGACGGGTCGGATGCGTCGCGGACAGCGGCGCGGGCGGGCGTGCTGATCGCGGAGGGCTCAGGTCGGCCGGTCGAGATCGTGCACGTGCAGCAGACCGGTGAGCCGCGACATCACGCCGTCGCCGTGCTGGCGCGTTCGCTCGACGGTGTTGAGGGGCGCGCCTCTGCCACGACCGTCATCGTCAAGGCTGACGACCCGGTCACTGGGATCGTCGGCCTGATCAAGCCCGACGACCTGCTCGTCCTCGGGCTGCTGCGACGTGGCGCGGACGGGAGCAGCGTGATGGGCTCCGTGGTTGCCGCCCTGCTCGGGGAGGTCTCGGGACCAGTCCTGACGGTGGCGCGCACCCCCGGTCAACGTGGACTGGTCTCCTCGGTGCAGCGGCTCTTTCGCTGGCTCCGTCCCCGGCTCACCGACACGGAGCAGGAGACCATCAGCTGGCGTGCCACCGGGCTCGCGGCGGCGTCGCTCGACTTCGTCGTCCTCATCTTCGTGTCCTGCATCATCGCGTCGTTCGGGCTCCTGCTGAACTCGGCGGCCGTCATCATCGGTGCCATGCTCGTCGCGCCCCTGATGTCACCGATCAACTCGTTCGCGGTCGGCATGGTCTCCGGGGAGCTGCGTACGGCCCGGCGTGCCTTCGTCGCGACCATCGCGGGCATCGCCCTCGCGTTGCTCGCCTCGTTCCTCATCGGGATCTTCGCCGGGCCCGAGTCCCCGACCTCCGAGATGGTCTCCCGGGGCTCGCCGACGTTGATCGACGCCGGGGTCGCGCTCGCGGCGGGGCTTGCGGGCGCCTACGCAACCGCCCGCAAGGACATCCCCGCAGCCCTCGCCGGGGTCGCCATCGCCGCAGCGCTCGTCCCGCCGATCTGCGTCACCGGCCTCGCGGTCGCGATGGGGCGCCAGGGTCTTGCCGTCGGCGCCGCCCTGCTGTTCATCACCAACATCGTGTGCATCGCGCTCAGCGCGTCCATCACGTTCGTGTGGCTCGGCCTCGGCGTCCGTGGGAGCGACGAGCGTGAGCGTCGTCGCTACGCGGTCCTCACCGCGACGGCCGTGGTTGCTGCGCTGGCGGCCATCGTGGCCTTCGACATCATCACCGCACCGCTCGACCCCGGTCAGCTCCGTGAGACCATCGCTGGGTCACTGCGTGAGCAGGATGCGCCGGATGCCAGGCCCACCCAGGTCACCGAGCTCGAGATGGTGAGGTCGAAGCCCCTCCGGGTCACCGCGACCGTCCGCTCCGTGAGCGCCCCGTCCGTGGCGGCGGTGGCAGAGGCCCAGTCCGCCGTTGAACGACAGGTCGGCGACGAGGTCGAGCTGATCGTCGTCCACCAGCAGATCGTCACGGCACCCTAGGCTCGGGCGTCTGGAAGCATCAACCGGTGGGAGTCGTGATGCGTCTCGAGATCAACGTGGGACGTCGCGCTGTCGCCCTCGTCACCGCGGTCGTGATGGCCATGCCGGTGGTCGCTGCCGCCGCGCCGCCGCACACCGAGGCGCCGGGGGAGTCCGGAACGGTCGTGGACCGCTCCGGCGACGGGCTGATCCCGACCACCCGGTACAGCGGCGTGAGCAGGTACGACACCGCGGGGCTGATCGCGCGCGAGCACTTCGCCGGGGCCTCCGCCGTCGTCCTGGCGCGCGCCGACCTCTTCCCCGACGCGCTGGCC
>CBDTYW010000173.1:0-8133 GCA_965364735.1 uncultured Nitriliruptoria bacterium | reverse complement strand
GTGACCGAGACCGCCGCGCCCGCCGAGGCCGCGACGCCCGGGATCGAGCTGCCCGACCCCGCTGCCAACGCGCTCACGATCGAGATCACCGCGCTGCGAGGCGCGCTCACGGTCGCGCAGGACGCGCTCCGCGCCGTGGCGCTCGAGAACGACGAGGACGCCCCCGCCGACGAGTCCGAAGCGGACCGATCCGCGCGGCGATCTCGACGTCGAGGAGCGATCGAGCGGGCGATCGCAACGCTCACGGCGAGCGAGGACCTGCGCGTCGACCTCGACGGCGACGGCGCGATCACCGAGATCCTCGCGGGACCGTTGCTCCCCGGCCCCGACGCTTCGCGGGTCGAGACCATCGACTACGGCGACGCGCTGACGACCGCGATGCAGGCTGCTCGCACGGCCGACCGCGGCGGCCCCGGCCTGCTCGGCGTGCTCCGCGACCCCATCGCCGGTGATCTCGGCAGCTGGCAGCGCGACCCGGCGTCGATGTTGGCCGAGATCGACGACGCCGCCGATCGCGCCCTCGTCGTGCCGCAGGACCAGGAACAGGTCGCGTACGCCGAGTCCGTCGTCCGCGGCATCGACGGGGACGGTCGCCGCGCGCTCGGCTGGGCGCTCGTCGCCGCTCGCACCTCAGACGCCACACTCACCCGTGCTGCCGCAGAACGCGGTGCCGCACACCTCCAGCTCTGTCTCGATGCTCTCGATCGGCTCCCGTCATGACCCGCCGCCAGCAACGCCCGCAACGCCGTCGACCTGCGCGTCCGCCCATCGTCCAGCCCGAGGGCGGCCTCGAGCTGACCGTCGACGGATTCACGCACGGAGGCGAAGGCGTCGCGCGCTGGATCCCCGACGCAGCGATCGAGGGCCGCGGCAAGGCCGTCTTCGTCCCGGGAGCCCTCCCGGGTGAAAAGGTCCGCGTCCACCTCACCGAGGATCGCAAGAAGTTCGCCCGCGGTGTGCTCCTCGAGGTTCTGGAGCCTGCTGCGGGGCGCGTCGCCCCGCCCTGCGTCCACGCGAAGGAGTGCGGTGGTTGTGACCTCCAGCACGCGAGCGTCCCCACGCAGCTGGAGCTCAAGGCCCGCGTCGTCCGCGAGCAGCTGCAGAAGATCGGTCGGATCGCCGAGCCGAACGTCCTGCCGACCATCGCCGCCAGCCCTCCGCTGGGCTACCGCTCCCACGCCACCCTGCACTCCGCCGGCAACCGTGGCATCGGCTTCCACAAGCGTGGCAGCAGCGACGTCGTGGAGATCGAGCAGTGCATCGTCCTGCGCGACGGCGCGCAGGAGCTCGTCGACAAGTCGCGGCGGACGGGAGCGGACAGCGTCACCGTCCACGCCCACGACGACCGCCGCGCGGTGCTCCTCGACCCGGGCGCCGGGCCGCTCGACCTGCCGCCGGGGGGCGCGGACGTGCTCGTCCGCCAGCCGGACGGAACAGCCCTCACCCTGCGCGGAGACGGGCTGCTGACCTCGACGGTCGGCGACTTCACCTACCGCTTCGACCCGACCTGCTTCTTCCAGGTCTCCCCCGAGGGCGCCGCAACCCTCGTCGAGCTCGTCCGGGCAGCCGTCGGCGACATCGACGGGGCCGTCGTCTGGGACCTCTACGCGGGCGTCGGGCTCTTCTCCATCCCGCTCGCCGCGGACGGCGGCGCGGTCATCGCGGTCGAGGGCCACGGGTCCGCGACCGCGTGGGCGCGGCTCAACGCCGAGGCGGCCGGCGTGGAGATCGAGGTGCACGAGTCCACGATCCTCGAGTTCGTGAACAACCCACCGGATGACCCGGACGTCGTCGTCCTCGACCCCCCGCGGGCCGGAGCGGGCGAAGCGGTCACGAAGGCGATCGCGGCAAGCCGCCCGGCTGCGGTCGTGTACGTGTCCTGCGACCCGGCAGCGCTCGCGCGCGACGCCCGCACGTTCGCGGAGGAGGGTTACCACCTCCGTAAGGCGCAGCCGGTCGACCTCTTCCCCATGACCCACCACGTGGAGACCGTCGCGGTGTTCACGCCCTGATGGTCGGCGACGCGCGGCAGATGAACGGATGCCTCGGCACAGACCGCACCCGCTCTTCTTCCTGTGGCCGGGCAACCGCGCTCCGTTCTGCTCCGTGAGACGGCGTCCATTCGTCCGCGCATCGGACCCGACGGTCTCCTATCGTCCTCGTAGCTCGACGGGCCCCGCAGGGAAGCGGGAACCAGGTGCAGAGATGCAGCCGGCCGTCCACAACGCTCCAGGGAGACCCATCTTGCGGATCTACAAGCCAGCGCGGATCGCCTCCGCCTTCCTGGCCGTCGGCCTTCTGGCCACGGCCTGCTCGTCCGAGACGTCGACGACGCCTGACGAGACCACCTCGACCGACCCCTCGGACGTGACCTCGCAGTCGCCCTCCGGCGGCGCGGGCACCCTCGCCACGGTCACCGACCGCGGTGAGCTCATCTGCGGTGTCTCCGGCCAGCTCGCCGGCTTCTCGCTCAACGACAACGGCTCCTACTCGGGCCTCGACGTGGACTACTGCCGCGCCGTCGCAGCCGCCGTCCTCGGCGACGCGGACGCCGTCCAGTACCGCGACCTGACCGCCGAGACGCGCTTCACGGCGCTCTCGTCCGGCGACGTCGACGTCCTGATGCGCAACGGCACGTGGACCGCGTCCCGCGACGGCTCGCTGGGACTGCAGTGGACCGCCACCACCTACTACGACGGTCAGGGCATGCTGGTCCCCGCGGACTCGGCGTACGCCGACATCGCGTCGATGGACGACAACCCGATCATCTGCGTCCAGACCGGAACCACCACCGAGCTGAACCTCCAGACGTACTTCGCCAACCGTGGCCTCGCGTACGAGCCCCTCAACGTCGCGGACGAGGCCGGCGTCACCGCCAACTTCGGCAACGACGCGTGTGACGGCTACACGACCGACCGTTCCGGTCTGGCGTCGTTCAAGTCCACCTACGCCGGTGGAGAGGTCAAGATCCTCCCGGACGTCATGTCCAAGGAGCCGCTCGGACCGGCCGTTCGTGAGGGTGACGAAGGTTGGTACGACATCGTCCAGTGGGTCGTCTTCGCGACCTTCCAGGCTGAGGAGTTCGACCTCAACTCCGGCAACATCGCTGGGTTCTCGACCGACAACGCCGACATCCAGCGCTTCATCGACTCGAAGGACGGCGACGTCGGCCTCGGGTTCCCGACCGACGGCTGGGTCGTCGACGTCATCACCGCGGTGGGCAACTACCAGGAGATCTTCGACCGCAACATCGCCCCGCTCGGCCTCGACGCGGGTGTCAACCAGCTCTGGACCGAGGGTGGCCTGCACTACGCGCCGCCGTTCCGTTGATCCATCGGGTGCGCTGATCTGATCAGCGCGTCAGCAAGCTCCGTACGGGGGCGGGCCATCTGGCCCGCCCCCGTCGGCTTTTTCTCGGACGCAGGTCCACTTCTCAGCGACAGGATCAGAGCGGAGCACTAGCGTTGCGCTTGGCCTCACGGCCGCACGCGTTCGTCCAGAGCGCGGCCCTCGGGGCAAGGGAGGTTCGTCGTGTCGGACGTGATCATCAACGAGCCCGTCAAGCCGCCGTGGTTCCGCGACATCCGGGTCATCCGGGTGGTCGCACAGGTGCTGGTGCTGCTCTCCGTGATCGCCTTTCTCTTCTGGCTCGTCGACAACGCCGTGACGAACCTCACCGAGGCCGGCCGCGACACCAGCTTCGACTTCCTGCAGCGCGACTTCGGCTCCGCCGTCCCGGGCCGTACCGACGCCGCGGACGGGACGATCCTCAACGCGTTCTTCATCGGGTACGGCAACACCGTCCGGGTGATCCTCGTCGGCATCCCTGCGTGCACCGTGCTCGGCATCCTGATCGGCATCGCGCGGCTGAGCGAGAACGCCGCGGTCCGCACGGCCGGGACCCTGTACGTCGAGGTCTTCCGCAACGTGCCGATCCTCATCTGGATCTTCTTCGCCTACTCCGTCGTGCTGGTCCAGAACCTCCCCACGATCGACGAGGCCCCGGATCTGCCCGGCGTGATCCTGTCCAACCGCGGCATCGCCGTCCCCTGGCTGAACCCTGACTCTTCGGCCTCGGGCTTCCTCGCGGTGATCGGGTTCGGCCTCATCGCCGCGGTCCTCATCTCGTCGTGGCGCAAGCGCGTGAACGAGCAGACCGGCGAACCGGCCCGCGGAGGGCTCTTCGGGATCATCGGCTTCCTCGTCGTCCTCGCGATCGGGAACTTCGTCGTCGGCAACGCCCTGAAGCTCGACCAGCCGATCGTCGACGGCCGATCGATCGCCGGCGGGATGTCGGTCTTCGTGCCCTACGCCGGTCTGACGATCGCGCTCACGCTCTACACGGCCAGCCACGTGGCCGAGGTCGTCCGCGGTGGCATCCAAGCCGTCGCCAAGGGCCAGAGCGAGGCGGCGAACGCCATCGCGCTCACCGCCTTCCAGAGATACCGGTTCATCATCCTGCCGCAGGCGTTCCGGATCATGATCCCACCGCTGGCCTCTCAGTACCTCAACATCACGAAGAACTCCTCGCTGGGCGTCGCGATCTCCTACGTGGAGATCACCTCGATCGCCGGCCGAGTACAGAACAACGCAGCTCCGGCCCCGCAGGTGATCCTCGTGATCATGGGCCTCTACCTGACCTTCAGCCTGAGCATCTCGCTGGTGGCCAACTTCTTCAATCGTCGCCTCGAACTGGACGCACGCTGATGGCCGGGGACAAGCGCAAGGGCGACCTCCACCCGGACCTTCCCGTCGGCATGCAGGGTGGCGGGGGCGGAGCCGGCGGCGACGGCATGGTCGTCGCCTCGCCACCGCCCATGCGCAGCGGCACCAGCAACATGAAGGAGCTCTTCACCGACAACCTGTTCAAGGACGCGAAGAACAGCGTGCTGACGGTCATCTTCGGGACGTTGCTCGCCTACATCACCTATCGCGCTCTCGGCTACGTGTTCTTCAACGCACGCTGGGAGGTCATCTACAACGGGCCCGTCCGCGCGTACATGCTCGGCCCGTCCTTCCAGGCGACCGGCCTGAGCGAGCTGAACATCTGGATCGGTGTGTTCCTCGTCGCGGCGACCTTCGGCCTCGGCCTCGGGTTCGCGCGGGACCCGGACGCCGCGCGGACGCCCACACGGGACCTCCTCAAGATCGTGGCACCCGCGTTGATCGGGGTCGCGCTGATCCTGTCGATGACGCGCACGATCACGCCGACGCTCATGACGATCGCAGCCATCGCGCTCCTCGTGGTGGCTCGCCAGGCGGCGCAGAAGGCGCCCGCCGTCATCCGCGACCGCAGCGGCGCCATCCTGATGGTCCTGATGCTCGTGGCGTTCTGGACGCTGACCGGGCTCAAGACCAAGGCCTACGCCCCGCTCGGCATCGGGCTGCCGTCCGTCTTCCCGGACTTCGGGTTGGTCAACCAGTTCGGCGGGCTGCTGCTGACGTTCGTCGTGGCGTTCGCCGGCATCACGCTGAGCTTCCCCATCGGCGTCACCATGGCGCTCGCGCGGCGCTCGACGTTCCCGCTGATCCGCCCGATCGCGGTCGGCTACATCGAGTTCATCCGCGGCGTCCCGCTGATCACGCTGCTCTTCATGGGTGAGTTCGGCATTCGCTTCCTGTTCCCACCGGGGCTGCAGGACAACGTCCCGGGCAGCGTCGCCCGCGCGATCATCATGATCACGCTCTTCTCCGGTGCCTACGTCGCCGAGGTCGTGCGTGGTGGACTCCAGTCCGTTCCAGGTGGGCAGATCGAGGGCGGCCAGGCCGTCGGTCTGCAGCCACTCAAGATCACCCGCCTGATCGTGCTGCCGCAGGCGCTACGCAACTCGATCCCGGCCTTGATCGGGCAGTTCATCTCGCTCTTCAAGGACACGTCGCTGCTGATCATCATCGGTCTGCGCGACATGCTCGGGGCGAGCCAGCCCATCCTCGCCAGCCCGGACTTCGCCAACCAGGGCTTCACGCCGGAGGCCTACGCCTTCATCGCCGCCATCTACTGGGTCGTCTGCTTCTCCATGTCACGCGCGTCACAGCGCCTCGAAACTCGTCTGGGAGTCGGAACTCGATGAACACCTCCGCGAACACATCCCTCACTGCCGGAGCCATGAAGGCCGGCGGCACCGGTGAGCCCATGATCGTCATCAAGGACATGGACAAGTACTACGGCGACTTCCATGCCCTGAAGAACATCAACTTGGTCGTCGGCAAGCAGGAGGTCGTCGTCGTCATCGGGCCGTCAGGCTCCGGCAAGTCGACGATGATCCGCTGCGTCAACCACCTCGAGGAGCACAACTCGGGCCAGATCGTGGTGGACGGGACCGAGCTCACCGACGACATCCGCAACATCCAGGAGGTTCGCCGCGAGTGCGGGATGGTCTTCCAGTCCTTCAACCTCTTCCCGCACATGACCGTGCTGGACAACATCACCCTCGGACCGCGTCAGGTCCGTCGCGAGCCCAAGGCAGCGGCCGAGGCCGAGGGGATGCGGCTGCTCGAGATGGTGAAGATCCCGCAGCAGGCGCACAAGACCCCCGGTCAGCTCTCCGGTGGCCAGCAGCAGCGCGTCGCGATCGCTCGCGCGCTCGCGATGAAGCCGAAGGTCATGCTCTTCGACGAGCCGACCTCGGCGCTCGACCCGGAGATGGTCAAGGAGGTCCTCGACGCCATGGTGGACCTCGCCGGTCAGGGCATGACGATGATCGTGGTCACCCATGAGATGGGCTTCGCCAAGGCCGTCGCGGACCGCGTCGTGTTCATGGCAGACGGCGAGATCGTCGAGGTCGGTACCCCCGACCACTTCTTCGAGAACCCGCAGGAGGAGCGTACGAGGCTCTTCCTCAGCCAGATCCTCTGATCTGACGAACCCGCCGCGGATCAAGTTTCCGTGCGGAGCCGCCGATGAAGTCGGAGATCCGTCGATCCTCGATCTCGAAGGCCCTCCCGGTGGACGACCACTTCGGCAACACTGACGCGCCTGCACCCGGCGGCCGGGCTGGCCGCATCGTCAACGCGCCGCTGTCCACGACGCCACCGCCTCCGATGGCCTGGTCCTCGGGGTCGTCCTACTCCCCGCCGGTCACGCCGGGACCGCTCGGGATCGCGCCCGCGAGCGGCGGCGGGATGCCGAGCAACACGGGCCGAACCATCGCCATCGTCGTCGGGGCAATCATCCTCGTGGTGGTCGCGCTGGTCGGGATCGGCATGGTCATGCTGTCACGCGCGCTCCCGGACGCCATCGACCAGCTTGGCGACCTCGCCTCCGAGCGCGGCCAGTCCTACGGCGACAACAGCCGCCTCGACGGGCTCTGGGACACCTGCGCGGACGGCGGGTTCGCGGCCTGCGACGAGCTGTACTTCCTCAGCGAAATGGGGACCGAGTACGAGCGGTTCGCCGACACCTGCGGCAACCGCAACCTCGGCGGCGACCTCTGCGTCAACATCCACGGCTGATCGCGCTGCCGAGCTTGCCCCGGAGACCGTGCTCAGGCCGTACTGAGCCAGTCGTCGCCGCGGAGGCGGAGAGCGAGAGGGACGGCGCGGCCGATCATCATCACGGCGATCGCGACCCAGACGGCGAAGATGCCCCCGCCGAGGGTCACTGCGACCTGCGCCGTGATGCCGCCGACCAGCGCCGCGGCCACGGTCCACGTGCGGATGAACGCGAAGTCCTCAGCACCCATGAACACGCCGTCGAGAACGAACACGACGCCGTTCATGACGTGGAGACCGTGAGCGAGGAACCACGCTGCCGGCAGCACGGCGAGGACCGTCGGCTCGTCGGTGAAGACCTTCGGGATGATGGGCAGCCCAGCCATGAACACGATCGACAGCGCCCCGCCGACGATGGCGCCGAGCCTGACGAGGTCATCGGCCGTCGCACGTGCCTCGGCGCGGTTGTCCGCGCCGAGGGCGTTGCCGATCATCGTCTGGGCAGCGATCGCGAGCCCGTCGGTGATGAACGCGACGAGCAGCCACGACTGCCAGATCACCTGATGGGCGGCAGCGGTCGTGACGTCGGCGCGTGACGCCGCCGCCGTGACCATGAGGAAGCCCGCAACGAGGCCCCCGGTGCGCAGGAACAGGTCGCGGCTGACCGCGGCAAGCGCGGCGACCTGTGCCCGCGTCGGCAGC
>CBDTYW010000172.1:0-8218 GCA_965364735.1 uncultured Nitriliruptoria bacterium | reverse complement strand
CCGAGGACCTCGCCGACGACCAGCGCGCCGCGGTCGACCACGCGAGCGGCCCCGCCCGCATCATCGCGCCCGCCGGATCCGGCAAGACGCGGGTGCTGACCGCACGGCTGCGCCACCTGCTGCGTGACCGCGGCTGGGAGCCCGGCCTCATCACCGCCGTCGCCTACAACACCCGCGCTGCCGCCGAGATGCGCGAACGCACCGCCGACCTGAGCCCGACGATCCGCACCCTGCACGCCTTCGCGTGGCGGATCGTCAACGACGTCGAGCAGCGCAACCTGATCGACGAGCCCCAGGTCCGCGAGATCATGGGCAAGTTCATCACGGTCGCCAAGATCCCCAACCAAGACCCGATGGGCCCCTACATCGAGGCCTTGGCCGATGTCCGCCTCGGCCTGCAGGACCCGCAAACGGTCGAGGTCGAGCGCGGCGACGTCGACGGGTTCGCCGACGCGTTCGAGCCGTTCCGCACCGAGCTCGCCCGTCGCGGCGCCATCGACTTCGACGAACAGGTCTACCGCGCGATCGAGCTGCTGCTCACCCGCCCGGACGTCCGCCGGATCGCCCAGCAGCGCGCCACCCATCTCCTCGTCGACGAGTTCCAGGACCTCACACCCGCGTTCCTGCTGATGGTGCGCCTCGTCAGCGCCCCGTTCCTCGAGGTCTTCGGCGTCGGCGACGACGACCAGACGATCTACGGCCACACCGGGGCGGACCCCGAGTTCCTGATCGACTTCGACCGGTTCTTCCCCGGCGCGGCCGCGCACCCGCTCCAGGTCAACCACCGCTGTCCCCCGGTCGTCGTGACCGCCGCCGACAACCTGCTGCGCCACAACACGCGCCGGGTCGACAAGGTCATCGAGTCCGGCCGCGTCGACGACACGACGGTGGCCGAGAACATCGTCCGCCACCTCGTCCCCGTCGGGGCGATGGCCGAGCGCACCGTCCGCACCATCCGCGAGCACCTCGACGCCGGAGCCAGCCCCGCCGACATCGCCGTGCTGACCAGGGTCAACGCCTCGCTCCTGCCCGTCCAGATCGCGCTCGCCGCCGCCGGGATCCCGCGGGAAGCCCCCATCGACCAGCGGGTGCTCCAGCGCACCGGACTGCGGACCTGCCTCGCCTACCTGCGCATCGCGACCAACCCGGAGCGGATCTCCCGACGCGACCTCGAGGAGACGGTCCGGCGCCCCGCACGCAAGCTCACCACGGCGCTGCGCGACACGCTCCCCCGCCGCTCCCACTTCGACATGGACGCCCTGATCGCGCAGTCGTCCATGTTCAGCGGGGCCGCGCGCGACCGCTACGACGAGTACCTCGACGACCTCACCGGCCTGATCGCCGCGGCCGACGGCGGCGCCGACGTCGCCCGGCTCGTGTTCATCATCCGTGACCGGATCGGGCTCGGCGAGGCGATGGCGTCGCTGGACTCCGGCCGGACCAAGCCGCAGGGCTCCTCACACACCGACGACCTCGACGCGCTCGACCAGCTCTCCCCGCTGCACCCCGAACCGTCGACGTTCGGGACGTGGCTGCGGGAGTCGCTCCAGCACGGCGCCGACGAGGGTGGCGTCACCCTGTCCTCGGTGCACCGGGTCAAGGGCATGGAGTGGGACCACGTCGTGGTGACCGCCGCCACCGACGGGCTCTTCCCGCACCGCCTCGCCGAGGGTCGCTTCGAGGTCGAGGAGGAACGACGGGTCTTCCACGTCGCGATGACCCGGTCGCGCCAGACGCTCGACATCATCGCCGACAAGTCCGCGCCCACGCCGTTCCTCGCAGAGCTCGGCGCCCCGCCTCGTCCCCGCGCTGCCAGGGCCACGAAGCCAGCAGCCACGACGCCGCCCGTCGCGAACAGCATCGGCGTCCACGCTCGCGTCGGGCTCGAGGTCGGTCTGCCCTTCGGGGCGACGGGCGTCGTACGAGCTGCCGACACCCACGACGTCACCCTCGAGGTCAGCGGCCTCGGCCCGCTCCCGGCCGTGACGATCCTGCTCGGCTCCGGCACCCCCGTCGTCATCGACGGCGAGGCGAACCGCCTGCTGACGGCAGCCCCGAAGCCGCGGACCACACCTGCCGCGACGTTGCTCGGCGATGTCCGGGCAGCGGCCGACACCGAGCTGAGCCCGGAGGACGACGCGGTCTTCCAGTCACTGCGGACGTGGCGGGGCGAACGGGCCCGCGCCGACAAGCTCCCTGCCTACGTCATCCTGCACGACGCGGCCCTCAGGGCAATCGCGCGCAGCCGTCCCGATTCGGTGCGCCGTCTCGCGACGATCCCCGGCATCGGCCCCACCAAGCTCGACCGCTACGCCGACGAGCTCCTCGAGCTCGTGGCCGCTTCCGGTTGAGCTCCGGTTGGTGCCCCAACGACCGCGTGAGGTCGAGAGTTGTCCGGGTCATGTGGCATGCTCGCTGACCTCCCGCCCCACGACGCCGACACGAGCCGAAGTTGACCCGAGCTGTACGACTCCGACGGTGGCAGAAGCGGGCGCTCGACGCCCTCGAGGCGCACGACAAGCCCGACTTCATGGCGGTGGCGACCCCGGGCGCCGGCAAGACCACGTTCGCGCTGACCGCGGCGGTGCGTCACCTGGGCCGTCACCGCGGGGCGCGCCTCGTCGTCGTCGTGCCGACGTCGCACCTCAAGATCCAGTGGAGCGACAACGCGTCAGAGTTCGGCCTGCACCTCGACCCGTCGTGGTCCTCGAAGCAGGGCTCGCTGCCTGACGACGTCCACGGGATCGTCGTGACCTACCAGCAGGTGGCGTCATCAGCCCGCGCGCTGCGCAAGGTCACGCGCGGGGCGTTCGTCATCTTCGACGAGATCCACCACGCCGGTGACGAGCGCGCCTGGGGCGAAGGGCTGCGCGTCGCGTTCGAGCCGGCCGACCGACGTCTCCTGATCTCCGGGACCCCGTTCCGCAGCGACCAGAACACCATCCCGTTCGTCTCGTACGACTTCGACGAGGCGACCGCGGACTTCACCTACGGCTACGCGGACGCGCTCACCGACGGAGGTGTCGTCCGTCCCGTCTACTTCCCCCGCATCGGCGGCGACATGGAGTGGACGGCGCCGGACGGGTCGCTGCACCGCGCGTCGTTCGACGACCATCTCGACAAGACGCTCATGTCCCAGCGCCTCCGTACGGCCCTGTCTCCGGACGGCGAGTGGCTGCGGACGGTCCTCTCTGAAGCCCACGAGCAGCTGAGCCGAGCCCGCGAACGCCACCCCGACGCCGGCGGCCTCGTCATCGCGACAGACGTCGAGCACGCGCGGGCGATCGCGAAGCTGATCCACCACCGCACCGGGGTCGAGCCGATCGTCGCGACGTCCGAGGACGACGACGCCTCGAGCCGCATCGCCGACTTCGCCGCGGGAACCGCCCCGTGGATCGTCGCGGTCCGCATGGTGTCGGAGGGCGTCGACATCCCGCGGCTGCGGGTCGGTGTGTTCGCGACCACGACCACCACGGAGCTCTTCTTCCGACAAGCCGTCGGACGTCTCGTGCGGTTCCGTCGCGGCCAGGGCGCCCAGAAGGCATGGATGTTCCTGCCCGACGACCCGAGGCTGCGCCTGCTCGCCGCCAAGATCGCCGAGGACCGCACCCACTCGCTCAAGCGGCGCCCCGAGCGCGACCCGGCCGACGACGCGCAGCTCGACGCCGTCCCGACCGGCGAGGAGCAGATGTCGCTGTTCCAGGCCCTCGCGGCCACCCCGAGCGGCGGCGGGGCCCATCTCGGCGAGCTGCTCCGGCTCGAGGAGCACGTCGACCTCGAGGACACCTCCGCCGACGACGACCCGGCCCTCGTCCTCGAGCTGATGCCGCCGCCGCTGGCGAACGGCTCGATCGTCATGACGCCCACCCGTCGCATCGACCGCGCCAAGCTCCGCAAGGACAACGCCGACCGCGTCCAGATGCTGTCGCACCTCACCGGCCGCGGCCACCGCGAGCTGAACGCCGAGCTGAACAAGCTCTCCGGCATCACGGCCATCGGCGAGGCGAGCGTGGCGCAGCTCTCCAAGCGCCTCAGCGCCGCCGACCGCCTCATCGCCAAGGCCTGACCCGGCCCTCCTCCACGCACGAGCGACGGCCAAACCCGCACCACGCAGGTTTCGACATCGCTCGGCGGGTTGGCTCGCGGTGTCGGTCAGCGCTCGACGGCGCCGGAGTCGCAGGTCTCGGCAACGCGGGTGAGCCCACGCTGGTCGACGGCGAGGCAGCCTTCGGAGGTGCCGTTGTCGATCGCGGGCCCCGGCGAGGCCGGGAGCTGCGTGACGGTGGGGCCGCCGTTGTCGGCGAGCGCCGCGAGCTCGGCATCCGTTGACTCGAGGTCGTTCGTGCCGCCGATGCCGCACGACGCGTCGAAGATGACGTTGCCGCCCTCGCTCGACCACGTCCCCGCGCACGACGCGACCCCGGCCGCCGGTGACGAGACGATCCCGTTGACCATGACCGTCGTGGCCCCGTCGTTGCGGAGCGCCGCGCCGGAGTCGTTGACCCCGTCGTGGACGGTGACGTGGGTGAGCTTGACGGTCCCGGCCCGAGCTCGGAGCTGGCTCCCGATCCCGTCGGGCTCGGTGTTGTCGGTGATCGTCGTGCTGCGGATCTGGGCGTCACCGGCGTCGACGACGACGCCACCTCCCCCATCGGCTGCAGCGTTGAGCACGATCGTGGTCTCGTCGACGTTCAGCTGCCCGTCGACGTTGGCGATGCCGCCGCCCGCGCCCGCCGCCGTGTTCCCGCTGACCGTTGTCCGGGCGACCACCAGCGAGCCACGTTGGCTCGCGATCCCGCCGCCGTCACCGGCCGGGTCGGTCGCGGTGTTGTCCGAGACCGTGGACGACACGACGCGCACCGCACCGCCCACGTTGAACAGCCCACCGCCCGACGAAGCGGAGTTGCCGGAGATCGTCGTTGCCGCGATGTTCATCGCCCCGACGTCGTTGAGGAGACCGCCGCCGAGCAAGGCCGCGACGTTCCCCGTGAAGATGCCACGGTTGACGTCGACCTGACCGGGCCCGGTGACGCTCACGCCGGCCCCCTGCATCGCCGTGGCGTCGCGGATCGTGACGTCGACGAGGTTGACCATGCCGACCTCGCTCTCGACGCCCCCACCGGAGCGAACCGCCGAAGCACTGTCGATGACGGTCTCGTGGACCACGATCGTCCCGCGGTCGTTGAGGATCGCGCCACCTGCGCCCCCATCACCGGTCGCGGAGTCGCCCGTGAAGGTCGCGTCCTCGACGGAGACCTCTCCGCCGGCGTTGAACAGCCCGCCGCCGCCCTTCGGGTCGGTCTCGTTGACCCCGGCCGAGGCCGGGTCGTCGTCGATGCGCTGCCCGCGGGCCTCGTTGCCGGAGAACGTCGTGCCCTGCACCGTCAACGTGCCGGGGCCGTTCCAGATGCCGCCGCCCTCTCCCTGGAGGTTGGCGCCGTCGCCGGCGACGTTGTCCGTGAAGCTGCCCTCGATGACCATCGCGTCTGCGAAGTCCGTGATGTGCAGCCCGCCGCCGTTGATCGACGCGGAGTTGCCGTCGATGACCGTCCGCGTGAGCGCGATCTGGCCACGGTGCGACTCGATGCCACCGCCGGAGCGGCGTGCGTCGCTCCCACGGATCGTGCTGTCGACGATGTCGAGGACCGCGGTGACGCCGAGGATCCCCCCACCGGAGCCACCGAACCCGTCGACGACGCCGGCTTCGACGGTGACATCCATCAGCGTCGCGAGGCCGTTCATCACGGCGATGCCGCCACCGCCGCGGACGACGAGCTCGTCCACGTCGGTGAACGGATCGTCCGGGATCCGACGGCCGGACGCCGTGTTGGTCGCCATCGTGGTGGACCGCACGTCCAGGACGCCCGAGCCGGCCGCGATCGCGCCACCCGACAGGTCCGCGGTGTTGAGGTCGAGACGGGAGCCGGAAACGAAGGTCTCGACGTCGTCCGCGCTCCAGAGCCCGCCACCGTCCCCGGACGCGGCGTTCGACGAGATCTCGACGTCGATCGCGTGGACGGCCGCCCCGGCCGCCGCGACGCCGCCGCCGTTGCCACCGCTCTGGTTGCCGATGACGCTGACACCGTCCAGGTCGAGGCGACCGGCGGCCGCGAGGATCGCACCTCCGTGCTCGCCGCTGTCGGTCAGGCCACCGACGAGGCGAAGGTCGGTCAGGAGGACGTCGCCGCCGAGCACGTGGACGAGCCGGTCGATCCCATCACCATCGATCACGGTGACCGACGCTCCTGCTCCGCTGATGGTCAGCGACTCGGTGACGTCGAGGTCGCCGGTCGCGTTGCCGTCCTCCCCTTCGCCGGACCGCGTGATCCTGACGGTGCCGGCCGGCACCGTGATCGTGTCCGCGCCAGGCGAGGCGTTGGCCTCACCGACAGCGGCCCGCAACGTGCAGTCGCCTGCGTCGTCCGCACAGACCCCGTCGCCGGGCGTCACGTCGACGGTGTCCCCGAGGGAGTCGACGACGAACAACGTCCCGAGCCGGAGCTCGGTGTCCGTCGGCACGGTGTTGCCGGCTGCGTCGGCGATGCGGCTCGCGATCGCGGACGCCGACCGGTGCCGGAGCGTCCCGACGGCGGGCGTGCCGAGCGTTCCTGCGGGGAAGGTGGCCGTGATCGTGTCAGAGCCGTCGCAGGCGAGGCTCGTCGCCGCGACGACCGTGCCGTTCGCCGCGACGAAGGCGAGCTGACCGGGCACCGCGCCCGTGCAGGTCACGTCCTCCGTCATCGTGATCGTCGCGACGTCGCCGACGCTCGACATGCGCAGCATCCGCGGGGGGTGATCCGTCGGCGCCGTGCAGTCGTCGGTCGGCGTGAAGGCGATGCGAACCTGTGCCGCGTCCGCGGTGGTGACAGCGTTCGTGCCACCAGCGATCGCGATCACGTCACCCGCGCAGGAGGCGAGCTCGCTGAGATGACCAAGGGTCGGGCCCGTCGGGTTGCCGGGAGCACGGGTCAGCAGCACGCTGAAGCGCTCACGCCCCGCGTACGGGCCGAAGGCGAGCGCGTCCGGGAAGGTGTCTCCCCGCACGATGCCGATGCGTCGCGTCGTGAACCCGAGCTGGGCGACGTTGAACTTGGCGAACTCGACGGCCGTCTCGTTGCGATCGTCGCCCGCCAGCCGGATCGAGCTGATCCCGAGCTCGCCGAGCTCGTTCTCGACCTCGAGCCCGACGACGGCAAGACCACCGGCGATGACGACCTGCTCGATGTCGAGGCTGTCCAGCGCAGCGATGGTCGGCTCCGGGAGCTTGCTCTGCGTCGTGAGCAGCATCGGCAGGTCCGCGCCGGCTGCTGCGGCACCCGCGACGAGCGCATCCGGAGCCGATGTTCCGACCGCCAGGATCGCCGTGCGCTTGCCGTCGACAAGCCCGACCCGACCGCCCGGCGCCCCCGTCACGATGGCCGCAGCGGTGGCGTAGCGGTTGTCTCCGGCCAGACGCACGACGGTGAGCCCGAGCACGTCGCGCAGCTCTGCCTCGACCTCCTCGCTGATCGCCGCCGGCCCGCCAAGCAGGTAGACGGTGTCGACGTCGAGGCCGTCTTCGGTCGTGCGGGTCAGCACGTCGCGCGTGTCCGGGTCGAGCTCGCTCGTGCGGGTCAGCAGGACGGGCCCGCCGACCTGTCCGGCGAGGTAGGCGCCGGCCAGGGCGTCCGGGAAGTCGCTGGCTCGCGCGATGACGGCGGCCGTGGCAGGATCGGCGACCCGCGACCTCGTCGACTCCACCGCGAACGAGGTGGCGGTCGCGTGACGGTTCGCTCCCGCGTAGCGGTGCAGGGTCACATATCCGTCGCCTGTCGTGACCTCGACGTGATCCGCCGCGGCGGGCAGGCCCACCAGGCCCGTCATGGCCAGCACGGAGACGGCAACGGCAGTCCAACGTCGCGATCGACCCATGGTGACTTCCCTTCCTCGGCGTCCCGTTGACTGTGTCGGCACGCCGCGCCCATTCTGTCCGCCTTGTGCTCTCTCCGCATGCATCCGCTCCCCCCGATCGTCCGAGCCGGCCAGCGCATCGGACGATCTCCGGCGATGTCCCAACCCTTGTCCGGATCACGCGAAGCAACGACGCACCGCGGGCGGGCTTCTAGCCTGTCTGTCGTGAGCCACCCGCCTGAAGAACACGAACCAGACCGCCGTGCGTCGGCGGACGGGCAGTCGACGACGCAACCGATCGGCCGGCGCGGGGACGGCGGGCGCCCGG
>CBDTYW010000171.1:0-8230 GCA_965364735.1 uncultured Nitriliruptoria bacterium | reverse complement strand
TGAATGGGAGCGAGACATGGTCGGCGAACACCAGTGGACCGGCGCCGGTGCCCCCCTCTCCCCCATCGATCGTGATGAAATCCACACCGCGTTTGCCATCCACCATCCGGTCCGCGAGATCGTTCCAAAATTCTAATTCGCCGACCGCCGATTTGATGCCGACCGGCAGCCCCGTCTCTGCCGCGATGCTTTCGACAAAATCCAACAGACTATCAGCATCCGAAAATGCGCTGTGCCGCGCCGGGCTGCTCCGCGTCCGCGACCCCGAGCTGCGCGCCGCCCTCACGCCGACCGACGACCCGCTCTGCAAGCGGCTCGTGATCTCCGCCGGCTTCCACCCGGCGGTGCAGCTCCCCCACGTCACCGTCGCCCGCGACAACATCGTCGAGGTCACCCCGACCGGCATCAGGACCGAGGATGGCACCACCCACGAGCTCGACGTCCTGGTCCTCGCGACCGGGTTCCACGCGCAGCGGTTCATGCGCCCGATGGCGATGACCGGCCGCGACGGGGTCTCGCTCGACGACGCGTGGGCCGCTGGCCCCCGCGGCTACATCACCGTCGCGCAGCCCGGGTTCCCGAACCTTTTCACCATGCAGGGGCCGCACTCGCCGGTCGGCAACCAGTCGCTCATCCAGATCGCGGAGACGCAGGCCGCGTGGATCGTCCAGGCCATCGAGCTGATCGGCGAGCGCGACGTCGTCATCGAGCCGACCGCCTCGGCGACCGACGCCTTCAACGACGAGCTCACCGCGCAGATGCCGAACACGGCGTGGACCGGCGGCTGCGACTCCTGGTACCTCGACGCCAACGGCAACCCGACCCTGTGGCCGTTCCTCGCCGTCGAGCACCGGCGGCGGCTGGCCGCGATCGCCGAGGACGACTTCACGATCATCAGCCGCAGTCGCCGGCCCAGTCATCGAGCAGCCTGAGCCCGTTGACGTCGCTCGGCTGCAGGCCGCCGTCGCCGGTGGTGCGTGCGTGCATGACGGAGTTGACGGCGTCGGTCGTGTGGCCGAGGCCAAGGACGTGCAGCAGCTCGTGGAGCAGGGTGTCGTGCAGCAACGGCTGCTGGTCGTCGGCGATCGCTCCGCGTCGCATCGCGACGACGCCGGTGACCCAGGACTCGCGCGCACCGAACGTGCCGGTCGGCGTCGACCCGCCGGTGCCGAGGGCGCCGCTGATCGACCAGTCCTGCGGCCACGCGACGAGGATCGGCACCATGCCCGCACCGTGGTCCTCGGCTCCGGACCGGACTCCCTCGGTGCCGCCGTCGCTCACGGTCTCCGTCGTCTCGCCGAGGAAGTCGAACGTGAAGTCCGACGCAGCCTCGAGCTCGGAGAGGACGACCGCGAGCCGATCAGCCGCGCCTGCCGGAGCGCCATCGAAGTTCGCGACGATCCGCAGCGGGTCGCAGGTCGGGTACGACGTCGGCTCGTCGCCGGTCGCGCGGCTCAGGAACGTGTACGCGGCGTCGTCGGTGCAGCCGGGCGGCGTGTGGCCGAACAGCTGCGCGGCGAGGAGGTCCGGCTCTGCGGGCCCCGCCAACGACACGGTCGCGGCCTCAGACGAGCACGTCGTGATGAGGTCCTTGACGATCTCTGGCACCTCGTCACCATGCGTGAACAGCACGTACTGCGGTCGGTCGAAGAACCAGTACGGCGTCGCGTGATAGCCCGCGGCGGCGAGCCCGTAGGCCCAGCCGTCCTCCGCCCAGCCGTCCACGAACGTGACGCCTGCGTGGTCCTGGAAGTGCGGGTCGACGATCGGGTACGACCCGAGCTCACGGGCGATGGCGACGGCGGTCTCGTTGCGCGTGTCACCTGTGACTCGACGAACGTCGAGGTCGCTGAAGCGCTTGCCGGTCCGCAGCTCGTCGAGGACCGCGGAGGAGACCGCGGACTCCCCGCCCAGGACCGCGACGTCGGTGCCAGCGCGCTCCGCCAGCCACGCGGCTGTCCCCGAGTGCAGCGTCTCGGTCCCCGTCAGCAGGACGACGCGGAGATCCCACGCCGACACCGCGCCGACCGCGACGGAGTCCGCCCACCCGGAGGTCCCGGGCCCGTTCCCCCGCGCGATCGAGACGGGAGGTCCGCCATCGCTCCAGTCCGGCAGATGGCTCGTGTCGACGCTCGGGCCACCGACCGTCAGGCGCCGCTCCTCGGAGAGCCGGGCGCGCATGGCCAGCAGCTCGTCCGCCACCGCGATCGCCGTCGCGTACCGGTCGTCGCCCGCGAGCCGGCGCGTCTCGACGCCCAGCATGAGCCGCAGATCGGCCTCGACGTCCTCGCTGACGGCCGTCGGGCCACCGAGGATCAGCACCAGGCCGTCGGGGCTCAGCGCCCGACCGATCTCGTCAGCCGTGCCGGGGGCAAGGTCCTCCGTCGGCGTCAGCAGCAGCGGCCCGAAGCCGAGCAGGCTCGAGGCTGCCAACGCGTCCGGCCACTCGTCGTCCCTGCTGAGCAGCACGATCGGCGCAGCGCCCGTGTCGTACATCCGCTGCGACACCTCGACCGCGAAGGCCGTGGGGTCGTCGTCGGCTGCGCCGATCCGCTCGACCCAGCTGCTCGCGTAGTAGGTGCCGCCGTCCGAGCGCTCGTACGCCTGCAGCGCCGGCACCACCGCGAGGACGAGCAGGGAGGCGAGGAGCGCTGCGTGGATGCGCCGCATGTCAGGCGTCGACGACGATGGGCAGGATCACCGGACGACGTCCGACCTCGTGGCGCCAGAACCGGCCGAGCGCCTGGGTGATGTGCTGCTGGAGCGCAAGGGTGTCGGTGAACTTCGCCTTCTTCAGACCCGCGAGCTCCTTCTCGACGCGCGACGTCGCCTCGGCGAGGATCTCCTCGGAGTTCTCCGAGAACACGACGCCCTTCTGGGTGACGATGATCTCGCCGGAGACCGAGCCGCGCTGCGGGTCGATCGGGACGACGCAGACGCAGACGCCGTCGCCCGCGAGACGCTGACGGTCGCGGAGCAGCTTCGGGCCGACGTCGTCGAGCAGGCCGTCGAGGTACACGCGGCCGTGCTTGACGACCTCGCCCTTGACCGCGACACCGTCGGTCAGCACGACCGTGTCGCCGTCCTGGCAGAGCAGGACCTGGTCCTTCGGGCAGCCCGTCGTGATCGCGATGTCGCGGTGTGCGGACAGGTGGCGGTACTCGCCGTGGACCGGGACGACGTGCTCCGGCTCGATGAGGTTGTGGTAGAGGATGAGGTCGTCGCGGCTCGCGTGACCGGACACGTGGACGTCCGCGATCCCCTTGTGGATCACGCGTGCACCACGACGGGCCAGCCCGTTGACGGAGCGGAACACCGCGTGCTCGTTGCCGGGGATGAGGCTGGAGGCGAGGATGACGACGTCACCGTCGCCGACCTGGACGTACTTGTGGTCGCCGGACGCCATGAGGCTGAGCGCCGAGTACGGCTCCCCCTGCGACCCGGTCGAGATGATCACGAGCTGGTCCGGGCGGTGGTTGCTGACGTCCTTCAGCTCGACCTCACGCTTCGGGTCGAACTCGAGGTAGCCGAGGTCCGACGCGATGCCCATGTTGCGCACCATCGACCGGCCGATGAAGACGGGGCGTCGCCCGACCTCCTCCGCAGCGTCGATGACCTGCTGGATGCGGTGCACATGTGACGCGAAGGTCGCGACCACGACCAGCCCCTCGACGTCGGCGATCTCCTCGCGCAGCGACTTGCCGACCGTGCGCTCGGACTGGACGTGCCCGGGACGGTCCGCGTTGGTCGAGTCGGCCAGGAGCAGGTCGACGCGCTCGTCGCCGAAGCGGGCGAGCGCGGCGAGGTCGGTCGTCTTGCCGTCGACGGGGGTCTGGTCGATCTTGAAGTCGCCGGAATGCAGGATGAGCCCGTGGGGCGTGCGGATCGCGAAACCACAGGAGTCCGGGATCGAGTGCGTGACCCCGACCGCCTCGATGTCGAACGGGCCGTGCTCGAAGCGCTGGCCGGGCTCGATGACGACGAAGTCCGGCGGGGAGATGTCATCGAACTCCTCGAGCTTCGCCTTGCAGAACGCGATCGTCAGCAGCGTCCCGTAGACCGTGACGTCCGGGAAGTCACGCAGGAAGTACGGCAGCGCCCCGATGTGGTCCTCATGCCCGTGGGTGAGGAAGACGGCGGTGACGTCGTCGGCGCGCTCCTTCAGGATCGACCAGTCCGCGATGATCAGGTCGACGCCGAGGTGCTCGGGGTTCGGGAAGAACACACCGACGTCGATGACCCCGATCTTGCCGTCGACCTCGATGGTCGCCATGTTGCGACCGATCTCACCGAGGCCACCGAGGAACGTGACGACGACGGGAGGATGTGCGGAGCTCATGGGCTGCCTGTCTGTCGGTGAGAGGACGTGTCAGGAACTCGGGTGAGTCAGGAGGTCGTGGCGACGGCGACCGCATCCAACACCGCATCGACGGTCGCGTCGAGCGCGGCGTAGAGCGGCGGACGCAGCGCCCCGGCCGGCAGACCCAGACGGTTCATCGCACCCTTGAGCGGCGCCGGCGACGGCTCCGCGAACAGCGCCCCGTACAGCGGGACCAGGCGCAGGTGGATCTCGCGGGCCTTCGCCGGATCGTGCTCGAAGATGCGGATCATCTCGCTGAGCTCGTCGCCGACGAGGTGCGACGCGACAGAGACGAAGCCGTACGCCCCGATGGCGAGGTACGGCAGGTTGACCTCGTCGGCGCCGCACCAGACCTTGAAGTCCGGCGGGGTCTCGCGGACGAGGCGTGTCCCCTTGCTGACGTCGCCCGACGCATCCTTGATCCCGACGATGTTGTCCACCGCGGAGAGCGTGACGGTCGTCGCGACGTCGATCGGGCAGGCGGTTCGCGACGGCACGTCGTAGAGCACGACCGGCAGGTGGGTGGCGCCAGCGATGGCCGTGAAGTGCTGCACCAGCATCCGCTGCGACGGCCGGTTGTAGTACGGCGCGACGAGCAGCAGGGAGTCGGCGCCCGCCTCCGTGGCGCGCGCGGACATCTTCATCGCGTGCTCGGTCGCGTTGCTGCCGGAGCCGAACATCAGGGTGGCGCGATCGCCGACCGCTTCCTTCGCGGCGGCGAGCACCTCGTAGGCCTCCTCGACGCGCAGGGTCGGCGACTCGCCGGTGGTGCCGTGGACCAGGACGGTCTCGGTGCCGTGATCAACGAGGTGCGACGCGAGCGTCTGGACGCCGTCGAGGTCGAGGCTGCCGTCATCGTGGAACGGGGTGGCCATCGCGGTGACGAGCCGGCCGGGGAGTGATGTGGGTGCCGACATGGAAAGGGGTCCTGTGCGAGATCGTTCGTATCCTACGACCCCCGACGCTGCGCAGGGGGACGCCCGGTCAGGGCACGGCCGCGCAGCTTCGCTCCCAGCCGAGGTCCACGATGCTGCACGTGCTCTCCGAGTCTGCCCTCCTCGTCGCGCACTCCGGTGGTGGCGCGAGCTGGCAGGCGCTCGTCACGGTGATGTCGGTCGGCACCGCCGTCCTGATGCTGCTGGCGGCTGCGGGGCGCGTCCCGATCGATCGGCCCGACGACCTCGTGCTCCCCCTCGCGACGGTCGCGATCCTCTCGGCCCTCGCCCCGATGGCGCAGGACTTCCTCTCCGACCAGGTCGGCTGGGCGATCCCCGTCGGGGTCGCCGGGATCGTCGGGGTGCTCGTGTTCGCGTTCGTCAGGCTCGAGGCCCGTCAGCGGAGGTCGCTCGGCGCCATCCTGGCAGCGCTCGGGTTCCTCGGTGCGATGGTGTTCAGCACCCCGCTCAAGACCTCGCTGCACCCGGTGACGATCTCGGCCGTGCTGCCGGACGACGTCGAGATCGAGATCATCAGCCCCGAGCTCAACGGTGTCGTCGACGCTGAGGGCTTCACGGTCGTGCTCGAGATCACCGGCGGGTCCGTCGGCCCCGAGGGCCTCGGCGCGGGCGTCTCCAGCGACCCCGAAGAGCTCGCTCAGGTGCTCCTCTTCGTCGACAACATCGCCGTGCCGGTGACGTTCCTCACCGAGTGCACGATCGAGGCGCCGTGCACGCGCGTGGAGGCGTCGATCACCACCTCTCCCGGACGTCACAACCTCAACGTCGAGCTGCGTCCGTCCGGCGGCTTCTTCGCCTCGGCCGTCTTCGACAGCGTCGTGTTCGTCGCCGAGTGATCGGACCGGTCGTCAGGGCCGGCGGAGCCACGCTCCGGCACCGAGGACGCCGACGGCCAGCGAGACCTGGCGTGCGTGCTGTGCGGTCGAGTCGCGCAGCAGCGGGATCCATGAGGGCGGTCCCGGGACCGACGAAACGAAGCTGAAGAGCGGCCAGGCGAGCAAGGCCGCGGTCATCAGCAGCGGACGCGCTGGCACGCGGTCGGAGAACGTGGCGACGGTGAGCCCGCCACCGACGATGATGAGCACGAGCAGCTGCCAGCGGGCGCTCGACATCGTGACGTCGTCGAGCTCGCTGAACAGCTCCAGCGCGAGCAGCAGCGCGGCAGCGATCGCGACCGCGACGCCGGAGTCGAGCAGCAGCAGCCGCATCCGGTCGTTCATGAGGGTGCTGCCCCGCGGGCTCCCCGACGGGCTTCGGCGGCGCGCTCGGACTCGAGGCGCTCGAGCTCGTTGCTGCCATGGTCGACGAACTGCATCGCGTCGTGGACGAGCTCGTGGCCGGCGACGTCGCGGATCTTGCGATGCATCTGCTGGGCGATCTCGCGGTAGGCGGGATGGCCCTGGGGCGTGGATCGCAGCTCGAGCATCTGCATCGCCGCGCGGGCGTTGAGCTGCATGGTGTAGCGGACGCGATAGGCGAAGCAGACGGCGTACTGCGACTGCGCCGGGTGGTCGGCGTGCAGCAGCGCGTGCAGGTCCGCGGAGCGCTGGAGCGCCTCGTGCCAGCGGTCCGCGACCCCGGCCTCGACGAGCTCCGGCGGGGTCTCGTAGCCGTGCTCGGGCGAGAGGTCCTGCCACTCGATCGTCAGCATGCGGTGACGCTGCAGGTCACGGAAGCCGCCGTAGTCGCCGAGCACGTCGAAGCGGTAGAAGATCCGCTCGAACGCTCGGCCCGGCTTGTGCCGCCGGTTCGTGCGATCGCCCACGTAGGCGCGGACGATCGCAGCGCGGTCATCGGCGGTGAGCTCGGCGACCTCGCGGCGGACCTGCTCCTCGGAGCGGTTGGTCGCCGAGTGCAGGATCGCGGTGGCGAGCTCGATCTCGGCGTCGCGCGGGTCCTTCGGCCACCAATCGACGAGCGTGACGAGCTCCGCCGGCTCGACGTCCGCGGTGAGGTACTTCGCGGCGAGCTCGCGTGTGGCCGAGCGCGTGTCAGCGAGGTACTGCGACCACACGCCGCCGCGGTCGGGGCGGTCGACGCGGACGAGGAAGCTCGGGATGACGGTGCGCAGCTCGCCGAGCATCTGGTCGGCGACCGTGCGGGCCTCGGCGAGCTCGGAGGAGCGCAGCCGCAGGAGCAGCTGCTCGTAGGACTGGCCGGACGCGAAGATGCCGACGTGGCTCGTCGTCGCGGCGGGCAGCAGGCCGCGGAGGAGGTCGAGCGCCTTGGCCTTGGTCGCGTTCTTCCAGACGAAGCTCGACGTGAACTCGTCCTGCGGGAAGCGCTCACGGACCCAGGTCATCATGATCGGGACGAGCTCGGTGTAGACCTCGAAGATCGCGTCGAGCTCGCGGACGTAGGCCTCGGCGTGCGGGCCGGCCATGATGTCCGCGTCACGGTGGTAGCGCCACCCGACGGAGCCGTCGGGGCGGGTGATCTGGTCGGTGTAGGGGATGTAGCGCGACGACTGCTCGAGGTAGGCGGCGAGGCGCCCCCACTCGATCTGCTTCGTCATGAGGTTCGAGATGTGCTCGGTGGCGACGTGCGCCCCGCCGAGCTGCGCGACGGAGTCGTCGCCGTACTCGGAGAAGATGCGGTCGTAGAGGACCTCGGCCTTGTCGCGCGCGGAGAGATCCCCTTCGGCCGGCGTCGCGTCGTCGTCCTCGCCGAGCGCCCCGGCAAACTCGTCGAGGAACAGCCGACGCAGCGACTTCGGCGAACGCGAGTACCTCGCGAACAACGCGCCCTTGACGACCTCCGGCAGATCGTGCAGCGCGAAGACGGGCAGGTCGAGGTTCGAGAAGTGCCGACGCAGGACGGCCTGCTCCTGCTCGGTGAACTGTTCCATCGCTGTCCCGGGTGCTGGCCGACCGTCGACGAGCGACCCTAGCCGCGCGCCCGCCTGTCCCGTGCA
>CBDTYW010000170.1:0-8288 GCA_965364735.1 uncultured Nitriliruptoria bacterium | reverse complement strand
CGCCGAGGTCGTCCACGCGTGGCCCGCCGTTGACCTCGTCCCGCTGACCTACCGCGTCCCGCTGGCGCTCGAGATGCTCGTGGCGGTGGCGCTGCCGTTCGTGGTGTCCCGCCGCGCGGTTCGCGGCGACGGGTGGCTGCGTGACGCGCTGATCAGCCTCGCGATCACCGTCCCGATGGTCGTCACGATCGCGTGGCTGCTGCCGATGTTCGCGAGCCGCCTCCTCGCCTTCTGACGCGTGGATCGCCTGAACGCGCGTCAGACGGCGCGGATCCGGATCGTGTGCAGGCCGGTCGCGCCGTCCGGGCGCGGCGGAGCAAGGTCGGCGGTCTGGGTCTCGCCGTCACCGTCGGTGGCGCGGACGCGGATCTCCTGGGAGCCGGGCGCGAAGTCGTGCTCGACCCACCACTGGATCCACGCCTCCTCGGACAGCGGATCGGTGAGCTTCGCGGACGTCCACGTGCCGTCCGCGACCTGGATCTCGACCTTGCTGATGCCCCGGACGCCGGCCCACGCGATCCCCGCCACGACGTTCGGTCCGGCCGGGATCTCACGGCTCGAGCGCGGGACGTCGATGCGGGACTGCGTCTTGATCGGGCCCTCCTTGGCCCAGCCACGCGGGACCCAGTAGCCGTCGAAGTCCTCCCACGTCGTCAGGACGATGTCGGAGATCCACTTCGTCGACGACACGTAGCCGTAGAGGCCTGGGATGATGAGGCGTGCGGGGAACCCGTGGCGCTGCGGGAGCGGCTCGCCGTTCATCGCGAGCGCGAGCATGGCGTCCTCTTCGCGGTACGCGATCTCGGTTGGGAACCCACACGTCCAGCCATCGACGGACTGGCTCGCCAGCTGCGTCGCGCCCGACTGCACGCCCGCCCGGTCGAGGAGGTCGGTGAGCTTGACGCCCTGCCAGCGGGCGTTGCCCACGAGGTTGCCCCCGATCTCGTTGGAGACGCACGAGATCGTGACGTAGGACTCGAACTGCGGCATCGCCAGCAGCTCGTCGTAGGCGACCTCGAAGGGGTTGTCGACCATGCCGCCGACGCGGAGCTTCCACTTCGCGGGGTCGACCTGCGGGATCGAGAGGGCGGTGTCGATCCGGTAGAACTGGTCGATCGGGGTGATGAGCGGGGAGATCCCGTCGATGTCGACCATCTGGGATGCGGACGGCGGCGCGACGGTCGCGCTGGGCGCGGTGACGTCGAACTCCGCGACGTCCACGGTCACCTTGCCGACGTTCAGCGTCCGCCCGGCGACCCCGGCGACCGCGACGCCAGCCCCGACGCTCGCGGAATGCAGCAGGAAGCTGCGCCGGGTTCCGTCCGCTGTCTGGATCCCCGTGAGCTGGGCAGCGTCCAGGGTTCGGGTGAGCGCCACGTAGCCGAGGAAGGCCGAGGCGGCCGTCGTCATGACGACGACTGCCCCGCTCGTGCCCGGAGCGCTGACGGCTGCCCCGACCCCGAGGGCAGCAAAGAGCCCGAACGGGCCGGCGGCAGCCGATCGACGGCGCGCGGCGAGCAGGCCCACGCCGACGCCGATCAGCAGCGCGATGACGACGGTGCCCGCAGCGAGCACCGCCTTGTCGTTGACGCCGAAGGTCTGGATCGCCCAGTCCTCGAGCGCAGGTGGGACGATGGGGACGACGAGCGCCCCGATGGCGGTGACCAGCGACGGCACGCCACCGATGAGCGCGGCGAAGAGCTCCGTCAGCGCCAGCGCGAGGCCGACACCGAGCAGGCCCGCAAGCGCAGCGCGACCGCGCGGGATCGTGGGCTCAGCAGCGGTGCTCATCGTTGGCATCCTGATCGGCGGCAGGGACCTGCTTGGACCCGACAGCGTGGCGCATGTGGCGCCGCGAGGTGGTGAACTGGCAGAGAACTCACCGTTGGTTCGATGCTGACCGCCGTGCGGACAGGTTCGCCATCGCGGAATACCTTCGGTCGTCCCTCCCTGTCCGTCGCGAAGAAAGCTGACCGCGTGCCTGATCCCGTCACCAAGATCCCGACGACCGGCCGTGATCGAGGAGAGATCCTCAAGGATCTCGACACGCTGCGCGCCGATGACGCCGACTGGCACGCAGGACGAACCTTCAGCCTCGTCTATCACCGCTCCGACGAGCACTCGGGCTTCCTCAAGGAGGTCTACGGGAAGTTCTTCTCCGAGAACGCCCTCAACCCGGTCGCGTTCGGGTCCCTGCGCCAGATGGAGGCCCAGGTCGTACGGATGACGGCAGACATGCTCAACGGCGACGAGCACGTCGCCGGGACGATGACCTCAGGCGGGTCCGAGTCGATCATGGTCGCGGTGAAGACGTACCGCGACTGGGGCATCGCGACGAAAGGCGTCACGCGCCCGAACATGGTCCTGCCGCTCAGCGCCCACCCGGCCTTCACGAAGGCCGGGCACTACGTCGGCGTCGAGATCCGCCACGTCGACTGCGGCGAGGACCTGCGCGCAGACGTGGCTGGCATGGCCGCGGCGATCGATGACCAGACCGTCGCGATCGTCGGCTCCGCGCCCGGCTACCCGCACGGGGTGATCGACGACATCACCGCGCTCGGGGCGTTGGCGAAGGAGCACGGCATCGGCATGCACGTGGACGGGTGCCTCGGCGGCTTCATGCTCCCGTGGGTCGAGCAGCTCGGCGCCGACGTGGTCGGCCACGACATCCCGCCGTTCGACTTCCGCGTCGACGGGGTCACCTCGATCTCCGCGGACGTGCACAAGTACGGCTTCGCCGCGAAGGGCGCGTCCACGATCCTGTACCGGGACGCGGACCTGCGTCGGCACCAGTTCCACGCGGCCACGAACTGGCCCGGAGGCATCTACGTCTCCCCCACGGCCGCGGGCACGCGCCCCGGTGGCTCGATCGCCGCCGCGTGGGCGGCGCTCAACGCGATCGGCGTCGACGGCTACCTCGCGATCGCCAAGGACTGCATGGCGACAACGCGCCGCCTGATGGACGGCGTGCGCGCCATCGAGGGACTGCACGTCCTCGGCGAGCCACAGATGACCGTCTTCGGCTTCACCGGATCCGACGACGTCGACGTCTACGCCGTCGGCGACCAGCTCGACGAGATGGGCTGGAACACCGACCGCCTCATCAAGCCGGCTGCCCTGCACCTGATGATCACGCCGGTCCACGCCCCGATCGTGGACGACTTCCTCGCCGACCTCGCGAAGGCCGTGGACATCGTCCGCGCCGACCCGTCGCTGTCGACGCAGGGCCAGGCCGCCATGTACGGCGCGGTTGCCTCGATCCCCGACGGCGAGCAGGACCAGATCGAAGGCTTCGTCCTCTCGATCCTCGACGGCTTCTACGACGTCTGAGCGATCAGAGGATCGCAGCGACCGCCAAGCCCGCGTAGTTGCCGACCGCGAGGCCGACGACGCCGGTGGCCATGCCGCTGACGATGACCTCGCGGTTGCCGAGGACCGAGGCGATCGGGCCGACGAAGGGCGGGCCGAACACGGCGGCGGCTGAGGTGATGATCGCCGTGTCGGCGTCGATCGAGAAGACCTTGCACAGCGCGTAGTGGACCGCGACGGACAGGAACAGCGTCAGCGCGAGGTACGGGAAGACGGTCGCGAAGGAGTCGGCGAGCTGGGCGATGTTCGCCTGGCTGCCGATCGCCACCGCGAACACGAGGAACAGGTACTGGCCGACCTCGTAGGTGCCCTTGGCCTCACGGACCGCGGGGATGAACGACGCGGCGATGCCGAGGGTCGTGACGCCCAGGATCACGGAGGCGGCCGCCCCCTGGGAGTCGAGGGTGCCGAGGATCGCGAGCGTCGCTCCGGCGGTCAGCACGACCACGATGACGCCCAGGCCGAGGGCCTTGAGGATCGACGGGACCGGCGGGACGTCGGCGAAGTCATCGTGAGAAGCCTGTTGCTCACTTTCCCCGTCATGTACGGGGTTTTCGAGCAACAGCGGGTCCTGGCCGGGCGAATGAGCAACAGCCGCCGGGACGAAGGCCGGCAGGAAGCGGCGAAGCACCCTGACCGCGACCGTCATGAGCAGCAGCAGGTAGACGGCCGACGCAGCCAGGTCTGCGGCGTTGAGCGCGATGAACGTGGTGTCGGGGACGTCCAGCGCTCGGCCGATGGCGGCCATGTTCGGGGTGCCGCCGGTGTAGACGCCGACGGTCATGCCGGCGACGGCGCTGGAGTCCGCCCCGAGGTCGTCGAAGACCTGCACCGTGAACGCCGAGACCGTGATGATCGAGACCATCGACAGGACGAACGAGATGCCCGCCGGACGAGCGATCCGCAGCCACCTGCGGAAGTCGGCGCTGAACAGCAGGAGCGGGATGGCGAGGATCACGGTGATCGACGTCAGCAGCTCCGCGGCGGTCTGGGTCGACTCCGGGTCCGCCCCGTCGATGCCCGCCACCGTCGGCGCAGGGGTCAGCCCCAGGTTCGCGAGGATGATCCCGAAGGCGTAGCAGACGACGATCGGCCCCAGCCACCTCAGCGGGGGGAACTTGCGCGCCCCCACGATCGCCGCGACGGGGAACAGCAGGAACACGACGAGCTGGATCACGAACCCCACGTGCGGCGATCTCCCGAGACGACGGCTGCTGAGGCTAGTCGGGGCCGACGTCGGGCACGGTGAGAACACGACAGGGGACGCGACATGACCGATCAGGAAGAGCGCCACGGCGGCCGGCTGGCCCGTGCGGGCCTCGCCGCCCGCGGGGTCCTCTACGTCGTGCTGTCGCTGCTCACGCTCCAGCTGGTGCTCGGCGGATCTGCCGAGGCCGACAAGCAGGGTGCGTTCGATCTGATCGCCCGCCAGCCGTTCGGCAAGATCCTGCTGGGCGCGCTCACGCTCGGGCTCTTCGCCTACGCGGCATCGCGGTTGTGGATGGCGGTCCGCGGACCCGAGGTCGGTGGCCCGGAAACGACGCTCGGTCGGCTCGGGGCCGCGGCACGCGCCCTGGTCAACGTCGGGATCGGAGGCTTGGCTGCCTCGACGCTCCTGGGCGGCGGAGGCACCTCGAGCGGAGGCAGCACCTCATCGCTCATGGGGTCCACGGCGGGCCGAGCCGCGGTCGGCATCGTCGGCCTCGTGATGCTGGGGGTCGCGGTGCGGCAGCTCTGGGCGACGACCGAGGAGCCGGACGAGCTCGACGAGTCCCAGGTCTCCGGGACAGCACGCGACGTCCTCGAGTGGGTGCGCAACATCGGGCTGACCGGTCGTGCGATCTCGTTCACGACGATCGGCGGGTTCCTGCTGCACTCCGCGATCACGCGCGACGGCAGCGCGGGCGGGCTGGACGTTGCGCTCAACGAAGTGCGCCAGACCGCCGTCGGCGGCATCGTGCTCGTGGCCGTGACCGTCGGCTTCGCCGCCTTCGGCGCGTTCTGCCTCGCCGAGGCCCGGCATCACCAGCACGCCTGACCGCGACCAGCACGCCTGACCGCGCCCACCCGACCTGCCTTTGGCTTCGTCGCACAGCGTGCCGAACGGGCACGATGTTGACACCGAGACGCCTGAGGCCTGCCGTGCTGCTCCCCCTGCCGACCGACCAGCGCCCCGCGCGCTTCGCACGGCTGACGTTCGGTCTGGTGCTCTGCGGCATCGGGATCGGGCTGCAGATCGCCGGAGACCTCGGTGCGTCTCCGTGGGACGTGTTCCACCAGGGCGTCGCGACCCACGCCCCGCTGTCGATCGGTCAGGTCTCGATCATCACCGGGCTGTTCCTCCTGGTGCTGTGGATTCCGCTGAAGGAGAGGCTCGGCGTCGGCACGATCGCCAACGCCGTGATCATCGGCCTCGTCGTCGACATCACGCTCGCGCTCGTGAGCACGCCGTCAGCGATCGTTCCTCGGGCGGCGCTGATGCTCGTCGGGCCGGTGATCTTCGGGCTCGGGTCCGGCTTCTACATCGGCGCAGGCCTCGGACCCGGCCCTCGGGACGGTCTCATGACCGGGCTTGCCCGCCGCGGACTTCCGCTCGCCCCGGTCCGCACGGGGATCGAGTTCGCGGCGCTCGCGATCGGCTTCGTGCTCGGCGGGACGATCGGGATCGGCACCGTCTGGTTCGCCGTGTCGATCGGCCCTGTCGTTGCCGCGGTCCTGCCGAGGCTGACCGTCGCTCAGAGGCAGACGGGCGCGAGCGTCGGGTAGGGGTTCTGCGCGACGCCGTTCACGTATCGGCCGACGTGCGTGTGCGTGGGCGTGGTCTTGGCGTTGCCCGAGTTCCCGGTCCACCCGATGAGCTGGCCCTGGACGACCTTGTCGCCCTTCTTCAACGACGGCTCGATCTTCTCGAGGTGCGCCATGTACCAGTACTCGTTCGGGGCGACCCAGTAGCTCGCCGTGATCCCGCCGAGGTCGCCGCGGCCGCTGCCGACGACGTAGTTGTCGACGTAGTCCAGCGACTTGATGGTCCCGTCCTTGATCGCGTAGACCGGCGCGTTGCGGTCCGCGAAGACGTCGGTGCCCTTGTGTGTCCGGCCGCCAGAGCGTGGGAAGCCCCAGTCGTTCTGGAACCACGCATCACCGGGGATGTTGAGGCACACGACGCCGTTGAGCGCGGACGCGCTGAGCTGACGACGCCGGATCTCGCCGGCGACCTCGTCGCGGGCCGTCTCGAGGCTTGCGAGGACGACGCGCTTCGCGGACGCGTCACGCTCGAGCCGCGACAGCAGCTGCGTCTGGCGTGAGCGGTCCGCGCGGACGGCGGCTTCCAGGTTCTGCGCGGACTCGGCGAGGTCGGTGACCAGCGAGAGGCTCGCCGCAGCCTCGCGACGGGTCACGATGGTCGTGTCGTGCGCGCGGGCAGCGTCGACACGAAGGTCTGCGTACTCGCTGCGCAGCTCGGCGACCTTGCTGACCGCCACCTCCTGGTGATCGAGGATCGCGGACAGCTGATACATCGAGTGGGCGAGCTGCTCGGCGCTCCCGGCGTCACGCATGAGCCGCACCGCGATGTTGCCGGTCGCAGCGCTGCCCCCGTACTTGTATGTCGTGGTGACCTGCTCGGCGAGGATGTCTTCCTGGGCGTCGAGCTCGAGCTGGGCGGACGTCAGCAGGGCCGTGGCCTCGGACAGACCGGCCTCGGCGATGCGTCGCAGCTCCTCGGCGTCGGTCGCTGCGTCCTGAGCGAGCGCGAGCTGACCTTCGGCGATGCGGAGCCGGCCACGTGCATCCAGGAGCCGGGCCTCGATGACCTGGAGCTCCTCGGCGGCTTCCTTGATGTCGCGCTCGGTGAGGACCAGCGCGCCCAGGACGGTGTCGACCTTGGTGTTCGCGTTCTCGAGCTCGACCTCGAGCTCGTCGTCGGTCTGGGCCCAGACCGGAACCGCCTCGATCGTCGGCGCAACACCCGGCATGAACATGGCCATGGCGGTGGCGACGGAGGCCACGCGCACCGCGGTGCGGCGAAGGCGGAAACGGCTGACGATCACGATGAGATCTCGGTGTGGCTGGCGATCTGTGTGGGTCCCCCGTCCTGGGGGTGCGCGGCCTGGGGCAGGACGAGGCTCGCGGTGGTTCCGTCCCCCTTCTTCTCGGCCCGGACGCGGCCACCTTCAGCCTCGATGAGCGTCCGTGCCAGTTCCAGCCCTCGGCCACCCCGTACGGGCGCTTGCTGCGTGCGGTCAACGCCCGTCCCGGAGTTGACGCGGTCGGCGACCGCACTCGGGATCCCGGGGCCCTCGTCGAGCACGGCGATGCGGACCATGTCGTGCGCGGGCTCCACGAGCACCGTGATGCGCCCCTCACCGTGCTCCAGGGCGTTGTCGAGCAGCACCTGCAACGCCTGGCTCACAGCACCTGCGCGGACCTGGACGGGCGGGCAGGTCGCGGCCCGCAGCACGACCTCGCGGCCCGCGTCGACGGCGCGTTGCTGGAACGCTCGCAGGACCCGGTCGACGAGCGCCTCGGCCTCGACCCGGTCGCGACCGGTCTCCAGCCGGGTGAGCGAGACGAGCTCGTCGATCGTGGTGGCAAGACGCGTGGCCTGACCGCTCGCCGCGATGACGTCCGGGTCGTCGGGATTCTCGATCGCCATCGTGTCGAGGTGCAGCAGCAGCGCGGTCAGCGGTGTGCGCAGCTGGTGCGAGGCGTCCGCGGTGAAGGCGTGCGAGCGCTGGATGGCTTCTCCGAGCCGCTCGGAGGTGCCGTCGAGCGCCGCTGCGATCGCGTCGTGCTCGGGCAAGCCCGACGTCGGGGCACGTCGGGTGAAGTCGCCGTCCCCGATGGCCGTCGCTGCCACGGCCAGCTCCTCGAGCGGCCGGCCGAGCCGGTTGCCCTTCAACACGACGAACAGCCGATCC
>CBDTYW010000169.1:0-8333 GCA_965364735.1 uncultured Nitriliruptoria bacterium | reverse complement strand
CAGCCCCGTCGGTTCGCGACCTCGCCGCGGGCGTCGGCGACCGGCAGCACGCACGTCCAGCAGACGCCGACGCCACAGGCCATGTGCTCCTCGACCGCGAGCTCGTGACGGATGCCCAGATCGGCGGCGACTCGGCCGACCGCCTCGAGCATCGGCATCGGGCCGCAGGCGTAGAGCACGTCGGTCTCGGTCTTCGCGATCATCTCCGGGAGGATGTCGGTGATCCGGCCCTTCGTGCCGAACGAGCCGTCCTCCGTCGTGAACGCCACCGCAGCACTGGTGCGCTTGGCCTCCATCATCGCGTAGAGCCGGTCCTTCGAGCGCGCTCCGACCGCGAAGTCGACGCGGTGGCGGGCAGCCCGCAGCTGCTCCGCCAGCAGGAGGAGCGGCGCCACGCCGTAGCCGCCGCCGACGAGCAGGCAGTTGCTCTCCTCACGCGGCAGGCCGAAGGAGTTGCCGAGCGGACCGACGACGTCGATGTGGTCGTGGACCGAGACCTGAGCCAGCCACTCCGTGCCGGGCCCGTGGGCGTCGAACACGATCTGGATCGTGCCCGGCGCCGGGCGACGCTGGCTCGACCGGGCGAGCGAGAACGGCCGACGCAGCAGCGTGTGGGTACCGCGGACCCGGACGTTGACGAACTGCCCCGGCTTCGCGCGACGGGCGATGTCGGGCGCCGCCAGCGTGATCATCCAGTAGGCGCCCTCCCGCTCTCGTTCGAGGACCTCACAGACCTGGCGCACCGGGCCATCGCCCTCACGTCCGGCCGCGGTCGGGGTACGTCGCGGTGCGGTCACTTCGTCGCCTTGCGCAGCTCGTCCAGCTCGCGCTGGAACTCTTGGAGCGAGGTCACGGTGAGCGCGCTGGTCTGACGCGCCTCGACCCCCTGGATGGCCGCGAGGATCCCCGCGTAGGTCGTGATGCACGGGACACCGCTGGTGACCGCGGCCTCACGGATCTCATAGCCGTCGGAGCGGGTCCCGCCGCCGAACGGGGTGTTGAGGATCAGCGTGATCTCGCCGCCCTCGATCATCTCGATGATCGACCGGTCGCCGTGGCTGACCTTGCCGACCGGTGTGCACTCGATGCCGGCCCGCTCGAGCAGGTCGGCCGTGCCCTCGGTCGCCACGATCCCGAACCCGAGCTCCTGGAGCCGCTTCACGGGGAAGACGATCGATCGCTTGTCGCGGTTGGCCACGGACACGAACACCGAGCCCGTGCTGGGCAGCACCATCGAGCCGGTGCCGCCCTGCGCCTTCTCGAACGCCCGGCCGAAGTCGCGGTCGATGCCCATGACCTCGCCCGTCGAGCGCATCTCCGGTCCGAGCAGGCTGTCGACGCCCGGGAAGCGATCGAAGGGGAGAACGGCCTCCTTCACGGCGATGTGACCCGGGCGCGGCCCGTCGACGGCGTCACGCAGCGGGATCATCCCCTCGCTGCGCAGATCCGCCAGCTTGTCCCCCGCCATCACGCGCGCGGCCACCTTGGCCATCGCGACGCCGGTGGCCTTCGAGACGAACGGCACGGTCCGTGACGCACGCGGGTTGGCCTCGATGATGAAGATCCGGTCGTCCTTGACGGCGAACTGGATGTTCACCAGCCCGAGGACGCCGACACCCTTGGCGATCGCCTCGGCGTGGTCGCGGATCGTGCGGACCTGTCCGCGGCTCAGGGTCATCGGCGGCAGCACGCAGGCGGAGTCACCCGAGTGCACGCCCGCTTCCTCGATGTGCTCGAGGACGCCACCGACGAAGAGCTCCGTGCCGTCGTAGACCGCGTCGACGTCGACCTCGATCGCGCCTTCGAGGAACGAGTCGATCAGGATCGGCTGGTCGGGCGACGCGGCGACCGCGTGGGTCAGGTACTGCTCGAGGTTCGCCTCGTCGTAGACGATCTCCATGGCCCGACCGCCGAGCACGTAGCTCGGGCGCACGAGCACGGGGTAGCCGACGCGGTTCGCGACCTCCTTGGCCTGGTCGAACGAGCGGGCGATGCCGCCGGGCGGCTGGTCGATGCCGAGCTCGTCGAGCAGCGCCCCGAAGCGCTCCCGGTCCTCGGCCATGTCGATCGCCTCCGGGGAGGTCCCGAGGATCGTGACGCCGTTGGCCTCGAGCTCGCGCGCGAGCTTCAGCGGGGTCTGTCCACCGAGCTGGACCATGACCCCGACCGGCTGCTCACGGTCGTGGACCGCCAGGACGTCCTCGAGCGTCAGGGGCTCGAAGTACAGCCGGTCCGCGGTGTCGTAGTCCGTCGAGACGGTCTCCGGGTTGCAGTTGACCATGATCGTCTCGTAGCCGGCGTCGCGGAGCGCGAAGACGGCGTGGACGCAGCAGTAGTCGAACTCGACGCCCTGACCGATCCGGTTCGGGCCCGAGCCGAGGACCATGACCTTCGGACGGTCCGACGGCTGGACCTCGTCCTCCCCGAGCTCGTAGGTGGAGTAGTGGTACGGGGTGAAGGCCTCGAACTCCGCGGCGCAGGTGTCGACGGTCTTGAACACCGGCCGGACCCCGAGCTCGTGGCGATGAGCGCGGACGCGCGCCTCGGAGGTCTGGAGGATCTGGGCGATGTGCGTGTCGCTGAAGCCCTCGGACTTCGCGGTGCGGAGCAGGTCCACCCCGACGGTGGACAGGTGCTCGTGGCCGCGGAGCTGACGACGGCGCTCGACGAGCTGGAGGAACTGGTCGATGAACCACGGGTCGAAGCCGGAGAGCTCGGCGATCCGCTCGATCTCCCAGCCCCGGGTGAGCGCCTCGTCGAGCGCGCGCATCCGGCGTGGCGTGGGAACGACGAGCTCCTGCTCGAGCTCGGCGTCGGACATGTCCATCGGCGGCTGAGCGCCGAAGCCGACCAGGCCCTCCTCCATCGAGCGCAGGGCCTTGTTGACCGACTCCTTGAAGGTGCGACCGATCGCCATCACCTCGCCGACGGACTTCATCTTCGTCGTGAGGGTCGCGTCCGTTCCACGGAACTTCTCGAACGCGAACCGTGGGATCTTCGTGACCACGTAGTCGATGGTCGGCTCGAAGGCCGCCATCGTCTCGCGCGTGATGTCGTTGGGGATCTCGTCGAGGGTGTAGCCGATGGCGAGCTTGGCGGCGATCTTCGCGATCGGGAAGCCGGTGGCCTTCGACGCGAGCGCGGACGAGCGCGAGACGCGGGGGTTCATCTCGATGATGACCTGGCGGCCGGTCTTCGGGTCCAGGCCGAACTGGACGTTGGATCCGCCGGTCTCGACGCCGATGCGACGCAGGCACGCGAACGCCGCGTCGCGCATCGTCTGGTACTCGACGTCGGACAGCGTCATCGCGGGAGCGACCGTGATGGAGTCACCGGTGTGCACGCCCATCGCGTCCAGGTTCTCGATGCCACAGATGACCACGCAGTTGTCGTTGCGGTCACGCATGACCTCGAGCTCGAACTCCTTCCAGCCGAGCAGGGACTCCTCGACGAGGACCTCGTGGACCGGCGAGTCGGCGAGCCCCTGACGGATCATGCGCTTCAGCTGATCCTCGTCGTAGGCGATGCCTCCGCCCTTGCCGCCCAGGGTGAACGATGGACGCAGGATGACCGGGTAGCCGTACTCCTCGGCGGCGTCGAAGGCGTCCGACTCCTGCTTGGCGTAGCGCGACCGCGGCGACTCGATGCCGATCTCGGCCATGGCCTCCTTGAACTTCTGACGGTCCTCGGCGGTCTGGATCGCCAGCAGATCGGCACCGAGCACCTCGACGTCGTACTTCTCGAGCACACCTGCAGCGTGCAGGTCGACCGCGAGGTTCAGCGCGGTCTGCCCACCGAGCGTCGCGAGCAACGCGTCCGGGCGCTCCTTGACGATGACGGCGGTGACCGCCTCGACGGTGAGGGGCTCGATGTAGGTCGCGTCGGCGAACGACGGGTCCGTCATGATCGTGGCGGGGTTGGAGTTCACGAGGACGACCTCGATGCCCTCTGCGCGCAGGACCGCGCAGGCCTGGGTGCCGGAGTAGTCGAACTCGCAGGCCTGCCCGATGATGATCGGGCCGGATCCGAGGACGAGGATCTTCTTGAGTTCGGGGCGACGCGGCATGTGGTGCTCGTGGGGTCTCGTGTGACGTGGAAGCTGTTGGACGCGGTCAGGCGCGGACGCCGGTCGCCATCAGGTCGGTGAACCGCTCGAAGAGGTAGCGCGCGTCGTGCGGGCCCGGCGCTGCCTCCGGGTGGTACTGGACGCTGAAGGCCGCGAGGTCGCGGGCCACGAGGCCTTCACAGACGTCGTCGTTGAGGTTCACGTGGCTGACCTCGACCAGCCCGTGGTCGGCGGTCTGAAAGCCGTACTCGCCCACCTGCTCGCCGAGCGAGGACGCCTGGACGGCGAACCCGTGGTTGTGCGACGTGATCTCGACGAGCCCGTCCGAGCGCCGCAGCACCGGCTGGTTCGCGCCGCGGTGACCGAACACGAGCTTGTAGGTTTCGGCGCCGAGCGCATGGCCGAGGAGCTGCGAGCCCAGGCAGATCCCGAAGACCGGGAGCTTGCCGAGGACGCCCTGCATCGTGGCGATCCCCTGCGTCACCGCCGACGGGTCGCCGGGCCCGTTCGAGGCGAAGACCCCGTCGGGCTCGCGGGCGAGCACCTGGTCGGCCGTCCACGACGACGGAACGACCTCGACGGTGCACCCGTGCGCCACGAGCTGACGGACGATGTTGCGCTTGATCCCGTAGTCGAGCGCGAGCACGCGGTGGCGCTCCTCGCCCTGCGCCGTGACGGTGTAGGGCTCCGCGCACGACACCTCGTCGGCGAGGTTCGCGCCGACCATCGACGGGGACTCCAGCACCTGTGCGACGAGGGCGTCGACGTCGAGGATCTCGGTCGAGATCGCCGCCCGCATCGCTCCTCGGTCGCGGAGGTGTCGGGTCAGCGAGCGCGTGTCGATGCCCTCGATGCCGATGACGCCGGCCGCGTGGAGCGAGGACTGGAGGTCCGTCTCGGCCCGCCAGCTGGAGTGGCGACGGGCGGCTTCCTTGACCACGAAGCCTGCGACCTGGATGCGGTCGGACTCCTCGTCCTCGGCGCACATCCCGTAGTTGCCGATCTGCGGCGCCGTCATCGCGACGATCTGCCGCCGGTACGAGGGGTCCGTGAGGACCTCCTGGTAGCCGGACATGCCCGTGTTGAAGACCGCCTCACCGAAGGTCGTGCCGATGGCGCCGAACTGACGACCGCGGTACGCCGTCCCGTCCTCGAGGACGAGCAGCGCCGGGAGTGCCTCACGGCCGGGCGTGGTGGGGGTGTGCGACACGGGTGGTTCCTGTGCGTCGGGGGTGAACGTCGTGGTGGGAGGCCGCGGTCAGTGCTGGACCGCGCCGTCGGTGAACGTGAGGCGGCCGCGGAGCATCGTGTGCACGACGCGGCCGGTGAGCTTGCGCCCGGTGAAGGCGGAGTTGCGGGACCGCGACTGCATCGTGCGCGGCGCGACGACCCACGTGGCCGCGGGGTCGACGCAGGTCAGGTTCGCCGGGGCGCCGGTCATGATCGGGCCACCGTGGCCGCGGGTGTCGCGGACGAGCGACGGGCCGCGGGTGAGGCGGTCGACGAGCGTGGTCAACGACATCACGCCGGTCTCGACGAGCTCACCGAGCAGCAGCGCGAGCGTCGTCTCGAGGCCGATCGTGCCGGGTGGAGCATGCTCCCACTCCTGCTCCTTGAGCTCGACCGAGACGGGTGCGTGGTCGGTCGCGATCGCGTCGATCGTCCCGTCGGCGACGGCGGCGCGCAGCGCCGCGACGTCCTCGGGGGAACGCAGCGGCGGGACGACCTTGTGGACCGGGTCGTAGGCCGCCACGACCGAGTCGTCGAGGACGAGGTGATGGGGCGTGCAGTCGGCGGTGACGCGGACGCCCTGGGCCTTCGCGACACGGATCAGCTCCACCGCACCAGCGGTCGAGATCCGCTGCAGGTGGATGCGTGCGCCCGAGCCGCGCGCGAGGATCAGATCACGGGCGACCATGATGTCCTCGGCCTCGGCCGGCGCACCGGGGAGCCCGAGCCGCGAGGACTGGGCGCCCTCGTGCATCTGCGCACCCTCGGTCAACGGGCCGTCCTGCGGGTGGTTCGCGATCACCACGTCGAAGGCGAGCGCGTACTGCATCGCTCGGCGCATGAGCAGCGCGTCGCCGACCGTGCGGTCTCCGTCGGAGAAGAAGTCCACGGCGGCCGCGCAGCGACGCAGGCCGCCGAACTCCGTGAGGTCCTCGCCCTGACGGGCCTTGGTCAGCGTGGCGGTCGGGAGGACGTCGATGAGGCCGACCTCGATGCCGCGCCGCCAGATCTGCTCGGCGACCGCCGTCGAGTCACAGACCGGGTCGGTGTCCGGGGTCGCGCAGACCGCGGTGTAGCCCCCGGCTGCAGCTGCGGCGCTCGCCGAGGCGATGTCCTCGGCGTCCTCGTGGCCGGGCTCACCGAGGTGGGCGCGGAGATCGACGAGGCCGGGCATCACGAGCAGCCCGTCGCAGTCCATGCGTTCGGCACCGGTGGCGTCGAGGTCGTTCCCGACGGCGACGATCTGCTCGCCGTGGAGCAGGACGTCCGTGATCTCGTCGCGCCCGGTCGAGGGGTCGACGACGCGGCCGCCGGTGAGGATCCGCTTCATGCCGCCACCTCTTCGCGCATGCCGGACAGGAGGTAGAGGACCGCCATCCGGACCGCGACGCCGTTCGTCACCATCGAGGTGATCTGGGAGCGCTCGTGATCGGCCACATCGGCGGTGATCTCCACGCCCCGGTTCATGGGCCCCGGGTGCATGATGATCGCGTGGTCGGGCAGCTTGGCCATGCGCGCAGAGTCCATGCCCCATTCGCGCGCGTACTCGCGGATCGACGGGAAGAACGCCTTGTGCATCCGCTCGCGCTGGACGCGCAGGAGATAGACGACGTCGGCGCTCGGCAACACGTCGTCGAGGTGCGGGGCGACGGTGACCGGCCAGGTGTCGACGCGCGGCGGCAGCAGCGTCGGCGGGGCGACGACGGTGATGTTGGCGCCCATCGTGTGCAGCGCCTGCACCTCGGAGCGTGCGACGCGGCTGTGCAGCACGTCGCCGCAGAGCACGACGTTGAGCCCTTCGATCCGGCCGAGCGCTCGGCGCATCGTGAACAGGTCGAGCAGCGCCTGCGTGGGGTGCTGGTGCCACCCGTCACCGGCGTTCACGATCGAGGCGTCGATCATGCGCGACAGCTGGAGCGGCGCGCCGCTCGCCCGGCTCCGGACGATCACCACGTCGACGCCCATGGCCTTGAGCGTGAGCGCGGTGTCCTTGAACGACTCGCCCTTGCTGACGCTCGATCCCTTCGCGGAGAAGTTGATGACGTCGGCGGAAAGCCGCTTGGCCGCGACCTCGAAGCTGAGACGGGTGCGGGTGGAGTCCTCGAGGAAGAGGTTGCAGACGGTGCGGCCGCGCAGGGTCGCGACCTTCTTGATCGGACGTTCGGCGATGTCGCGCATCGACTCGGCGGTGTCGAGGATCTCGGTGATCTCCGCGGCGGAGACGTCCTCGATCGAGATCAGGTGCTGCATCCTCAGCCCTCCGCGTTCGTGTCGCTGGAGCCGGCGACCTGGGTGACGGCGTCGCGGCCGTCGATCTCCTCCAGCAGCACCTGGATCTCGACGTCGAGCGAGGTCGGCAGGTTCTTGCCGACATGGTCGGCACGGATCGGCAGCTCTCGGTGCCCACGGTCGACGAGCACCACGAGCCGGATCGCGCTCGGTCGTCCGAGCTCGAAGACCGCCTCCATCGCCGCCCGGATGGTTCGGCCGGTGAACAGGACGTCGTCGACGAGCACCACGACGCGGCCGTTGATGTCGGGCATCTCCGTGCGGCCGAGCGGCAGCGGGCCGCGGTGGTTGAGGTCGTCGCGGTACAGCGTGACGTCGAGCGACCCGACCGGTACCTCCACGCCTTCGATCTCACCGATGGCCGTGGCAAGTCGGGCAGCGAGCGGGACGCCGCGACGGCGGATCCCGACGAGGACGAGGTCCCCGGCTCCACCGTTGCGCTCGAGGATCTCGTGGGCGAGACGACGACACACGCGGGCGACGTCCTGGGGGCCGAGGATGTCCGTCACGGCCGCACATCCCGGTCGAACGGGGGCGATTTCTGCACACGAGGGCAGGACAGAACGGGCATCCAGAGCTCCTTACCGGCCTCACGGGACCAGTTTCAAGGGGCGCGCCCGAGCGGGCGCTGGCCGTCGGATCAACGGCTGCGAGGAACCTACCAACCGGCGACGGAGACGCCACAACCCTCGTCAGCCGCTCGTGACACGCCGCTCGGTCACGTGCGCTTGCGGACCGCCTCGAGCAG
>CBDTYW010000168.1:0-8339 GCA_965364735.1 uncultured Nitriliruptoria bacterium | reverse complement strand
TGTTCCGCCGAGCGTCGAGACCTGCGTGGTGCAGGTTTTTCCGTCGCTCGGCGGGGTCGGCGGGTCAGGTGGGGGTGAGCGTCGCGGTGCCGAAGGTGACGGAGAAGCGGTCGGACCAGATGATGACCGTGGGGAAGTCGTCGAGGTCGACGTCGTCCGGGATCACGTATGTCTGGTCACCGATGTTGCCCTTGAGGCGACCGAGGTCGACCCGCCGTCATACGCCGAGCTCGGCGCGTCGGCTGCGTCGGTGTCGAGGTAGACGAAGAGGTCCGGATCGTTGTCGGTCTGCAGGTCCTCGATGCGAAGGACCCGGCTGCCATCTTCGAGCTCGAAGAACGCCGCCGTGCCGCTCGTCGCGTGGGTGCGGTCCTGAAACGGCCCGCTCGCGAGCAGCCGTGGCCCGGTGGGCTCAGCGAGCTCGTCCGTCGGCGCCGGTCCTGGTCACCTTGGCCAACGACAGCCGCTCGAGCGTTCGTCCCGGATCAGGTGAACGGGTGATGACATCGCCGGGATCAGGGGTCGAGCAGCGCGTCGAGCTGGTCGACGACCTCGTCGCTCACGGCCCCCGGCCCACCGAGCACGCGGATCCGCGTGATGGTCGTCCGGTGTTCGGTGATGAACTCCGTGGCCGCGGGGGACCGGCTGAGGTCATTGGGGTGCACCAGGAGCAGCAGATCTCCGGCAGCCCCGACCGCAGGGCCGGCCACGAGCGCATCAGGGAACGCGACCCCCGTCGCGACCCAGAGCGTCGACTCCGACATGCCCTGCGCACGCGCGAACTCCGCCACGACGCGGGCGGTGTCGTAGCGCGAGGCTCCGCTCGACCGGAACACCGAGACGCCAGCACCGCGGATGTCGGTTGCGACCGAGTCGGAGACGGCCGCCTGTCCGCCGACGATGACGGCGTCCGCGGGGCGCAGTCGCTCGAGCGTGGCACGCGTCGCGGTCGGGACCGCGTCGCGCGTCACCAGGAGGATGGGCACGTCGGCGAACGCCGCCAGCGGGGCCGCGGCCAGCGCGTCCGGCCAGCCTCGGCTCGGATCCGCGTTGGAACCCTCGACCACGTAGACGGTGCCCGATCCTGACGGGGTGCCCGCCTCGCTCACGACGCGGTCCGCGATCCGACCGGCGGTCTCGAACCGGTTGTCGCCCGCGATGCGTTCGGTCGTCAACCCTTCGTTTTCGACGTCCTCGCGGACCGATTCGGACAACGCCCCGATGCCGCCGAGCAGGACTGCATGCGTTGCTCCGAGCCGGTCGATCTCCAGCCGGGCATCGTCGGACAGTCCGCTGGGCGAGGTCAGCAGGATCGGGCCGCCGAGGGCCTTGGCCAACGGCGCGCCCGCCAGCGCGTCCGGGTACTGGTCGGAGCGTGCGAGCACGACGGTGTCGGAGCCGCCGTCGGGGAAGGTGACCGCGGACACGCGGGCGGCGGTCGCCGTCCGCGTCGTGCCGAACACGCGTGTCGTGCGATCTTCGTCGCCGCCAGCGGGGACGCCAGCGGCGATCGTGGTCCGAGCGGTCGAGTCGACGGTGCTGAACGCGAAGCCGCGGACGCGAGGACGGACGGTCGCCGTCCGCTCGCCCAGCGCCCCTCCGGTGTCGAACGTCACCGTGATCTCGACCGTCGTGTCGCCGGCCGGGATCGTGACGTTCGCTGGGCCGAAGGTGCTGGCGGAGCCGCCGTACTCGAGCGTCACCTCGACCGGTTCCGCGGTTCCGTCGCCGCCGCTGCGCGTGATGACGTAGGTGGCGCCGGTCGCGTCGGAGTCCACGTTCGTCGGGCCGGTCGCCGCGACCCACGTCCCGGCCTGGTAGGTGGCGGTCGTCCGGGTCGAGTTGCCGCTCAGGTCCGATGCGTCCACGTGGAACGCGTGGAAGCCGGGTCGCGTGTCGACCGGGTCACCGACGACGTTGGTGCCTCGGCAGGAGGCGACCTCGTCGTCGTCCGCACAGGCGAAGGTGGCCTCGACGTCGGCCAACGCCGCGTAGGTCGCCCCGTCGTCCGGTGCGTCGATGGTCCCGGTCGGGGCCACGAGGTCGCAGTCGGGCCCGGTGTCGCCGACGGAGAAGACCGCCATCGCCGTGATGAGCGCCTCGTCGGTCGTCTCGCCGACCGCGGTCAGCCGCAGGATCGACGTCTCGACCGGCAGACGCAGCGTCTCGGCGACCGCCCCGTCGTCATCGGCGGTCGCCGTCGACAGCGGGAACGCAGCCTCACCGTCGCGGCGTGCGAAGAACTCCACCGCGCTGCCCGGCGCGAAACCGCTTGCCGCGACGTCGAGGTTGGAGCCACCGATCGCATGCTGGGAGCAGCCCGGGGTGCCGAGCGGGCGGACCTGGAGGTGCGTCAGGACCGGGATCGCCTCGGGGTCGACGGCGGCGGGCTCGACGCGAGCCTCGTCGCGTGGGCCCGCGTCGCGCCGGACCGACCGGGCGGCCGCGTCGGTGGCTGCACCGGCCGCCTGATCATCGGCGATGCGTTGTCCGAGGTTCTGGTCAGCGGGGAGGTCGTCGGAGGCCGGCCAGCCGGCGAGGTTCGTGTCAATGCCGGAGAGGTACCTGCTCAGCGTCTCCAGGCGGATCGCGTCGGCGATCGCGGCATGGCCCGCGGCGTTCGGATGGAGCGAGCTCGACCCGATGACGCCGTTGATCCAGCTCGTGTTCGCCGCGCACGTGTCGTCACCCCGGATCAGCGATCGAAGCTCGTGACCGGTGAAGATGCGCGCGGCGTCGATGAACTCCGCGTCCTTGGCGGCGGCAGCTTCCTCCAGCTGCGCGTTGAGGCGCGCCGAGGTCTCGTTGAAGAAGTCCTGCTCGTCCGCCTCGAGGGTCCCGAAGAACGCCGACTCGCCCAGCTCGACGCAGCGCTGCCCGGCTGGGTCTGACGGGAACAGCCGCGGGTAGCCGACGAGGAAGATCGTCGCGTTCGGCGCTGCGCCACGGATCTGTGTGAGCAACGTCTCGATGTCCGACCTGACGCCGGGAAGCCGTGCCGTGATCCAGTCCTCAGGCGTGAGGCCGCTGAGCGCGGGGTCGGTCGCGCCGAGGCACCGGGACAGCAGGCAGGACTGGGCCAGCGTGCCGAAGCCGAGGTCGTTGCCGCCTGCGGTGAGGACGACGACGTCCGTACCCGCCGTGATCGCCCCCTGATCCATCTGTGCGGGGCGTCCGGCCTGGCCTCGGCCGCCCGCGAGCATCTGTGACGTCGTCGCCCCGGAGCACGCGATGACGTCGAACATGACGTCGTCATCGGGTTGACGCGCCGCAGCCTTCACGACGGACTCGTCCTGCCGGCCGGGGACCGTCATCAGGTGGGGAAATCCGTTGCGTGAGACGTTGCAGCTCGCCGGGGCGGCTGCCCCGCTGACGTACGCGCCCGCTCCGTCACCCGCCGTGTAGGAGTCGCCCATCGCGACCAGGCTCGTGGGCTCGATCCAGAGCTGTGAGACGGCGTCGATGGGCTCCGTGGCGTCGGCGCGGCCGTTGCCGTCGATGTCGAGGAACACCCCGATCTCGTCGTAGCCGGCTTCCTTCGAGCCGTAGGTGACCCACATCTCCGTGGCTGCCTGCGTGAAGCAGAGCGAGTCGATGAGGCCGAACAGGAGCGTGCAGCGCAGCGCGTCGCCGTCGTTGCGCCCGGAGACGACGTTCGCGCCGATCCCGATGTTCTCCGCCGCGACGTCGGCCGGGACGAGCAGCTCGTAGGAGGCGTCCTCACCGACGACGCGCAAGAACTCATCCGGCACGACGCTGAACCCGGCGTTGCGCATCCCGAAGATGAAGGTGTTCGGGATGCCGGTCGGGGCGCCGTCCTCGTCCGTTGGCTGCGCGAGCGAGTGGTACTCCATCGACGCGGCGGTGACCGCACGCTGGGCCGTGAGCTCCGACGGTGCCGCCCCGAAGAACAGGAGGAACTCGGCGGTGTCCCCGGGAGGCTGCACGACCTCGACGTCGATCGAGATGCCCTGGTCCGCCGGGCCGAAGTCGGTGAAGTTGCCGCGGGCCCCGCGGTCGCTGGCCTCGTCCAACGGGTCGAGCGTGGCGAACCCGTTGTTGGTCACCTCGCCGAGCAGGCGTGACGACCCGAACGATGACACGTGCTCCTCGAACTCGGAGGGGGGCACGTCCCAGTCCAGCACCCGTCGGTACCGGGTGTTGACGTCGGCATCGCTCAGGTTCTCGATCTCGACCAGAGCCTCGAAGAGGTTCGAGGTGGCGGGACTCGATCGGTAGGTGTGGGTGACGCGGTAGGTCGGGCCGACGAGCACGATCGAGCGGACGAACGCGCTGGTCACCTCGAACGACTCGACCGTGACGTTGCTGACGCCGTCGTTGCGGCCCGCCCATCCCGACACCGCCGACGTTCGGTCCGCGACCCCCCACCCTTCGCACAGGCAGCCGGGGGTGATCGCGTCGTGGCCGTTGCGGTCGAACCGGAGTCCGACTGCCTCCGATGGCGGACCCGCGATCAGGTTCCCCGTGTCGTTGATGCCGAGGCTGATCGTTCCGTTGCTCACGATCGTGTCGGTGACTGTTTCGGCACGTCCGGGACTCGCCGGCACGAGCAGGACCGCGGCGAAGAGCAGCGCGGCAAGGGCCGTGCGCGCGGCGGGGTGGGTTCGACTCGTCATCGCGGACTCCCGTCTGCCGACCCCGGTCGGGCTGACGACGCTAGGACTCCGACATGGGTGCGTCGTCCGCGTGGACTGTGAGCGGACACCTGCGCGCGTTCGCGGGTGACCAGGTTGCGTTGGCTTGCACATGTATCTAGGTTCTCCGATATACATTGCTGGACAGATCTGATGGAGGATCGTGTGGGCCGGACCCAGGAGGACCGCAAGGCGGAGACGCGCGAGCGCCTCATGGCCGCGGCCGCCGCCCTGTTCGCACAGGAGGGCTACGCGGCCGCGTCGATCGACGCCATCGGCGACGCCGCAGATCGGACGTCGGGCGCTGTCTACGCCCACTTCGGAGGCAAGCAGGGCCTGTTGATCGCGCTGCTGGAGGGCTACCAGCACGACCTGGCCGCGGTCATCGGCGCGGAGTTCGCGGCTCGACCAGACCTCGGTGACCAGCTGCGGGGCCTGTGGCGCAACATCATCGATCACCCCGACCCGGGCGCCACCGACTTCCTGCTGCTCGAGATCGAGCTGTGGCTGCACGCAGCCCGGGACCCCGAGCTCGTCGGTCCGCTCAGCGCTCGCTACTCGCGGGCTCGCGTGCTGCTCGGCATCCAGCTCGCCGCGTGGGTCGAGGACTTCAACCTCCGCCCCGTGCTGCCTCTGGAGGCGTTGCCGGTCGCGTTCCTGTCATCGATGGTCGGACTGCTGCTCCAGCACCGGCTCGACCCGGACCTCGTCACCGACGAGGTGTCGGTCGCGACGCTCCGCGCCGTCCTCGGCCAGCCCGGCTGACGTCGCCCGTTCTCGCAGCGGATTCACCCAGATCTCCCATCACGCACCAACCCGGAGCCATCCATGCCCCGTCTCGACCCCGCACAGATTCGCGCTGAGGCTGACGCCCTCGACCTCGCCGAGATCGACGTCCTCGCGGACACGTGGGCGGACCGCGTGCCGCACGCCGAGTTCGACCGTCTGCGGCGGGAGGCTCCGGTCTTCTGGCACGAGGAGCCGGGCGACACCGGGTTCTGGTGCGTCACGACGCCGGACCTCATCGCCGAGATCTCGCGCGACCACGTGACGTACTCGAGCGAGCTCGGAGGCACGTTCATCCCGACCCAGCCGGAGGAGGACCTCGAGGCGATGCGCCTGAGCATCCTCAACATGGATCCGCCCCGGCACGACCGGATGCGCAAGCTGATCAGCGCGGGCTTCACGCCACGCCAGATCCGTCGCCTCCAGGTGGAGATCGAGGAGCACGCGGAGGCCGTCGTCGACGAGATCATCAGCCGGGGCGAGGTCGACATCGTCCACGACATCGCGGCCCGACTCCCCATGGAGATGATCTGCTCGATGCTCGGCGTCCCCTCGGAGGACTGGGAGCGGATGTACGCGTGGTCGGACCACCTCGTGGGCTGGGACGACCCGGAGATCAACGGCGAGCCCGACGGTCACAAGATCGCCGCGATGGAGCTGTTCATGTACTGCAACGAGCTCGTCGAGCGTCGCAAGGTCGAGCCGTCCGACGACATCCTGTCGGCGCTCGTCCACGCTGAGGTCGACGGCGACCGGCTCACTGAGATGGAGCTGAACCTCTTCTTCGTGACGCTCGTCGTGGCGGGCAACGAGACGACGCGCAACCTGATCTCGCACGGGATCCTCGCGCTCCTGGACCACCCAGAACAGATGGAGCAGCTGAAGAACGACCTCTCCCTGCTCCCGACGGCGACCGAGGAGATGCTCCGCTGGGGCTCGTCGATCACGAACTTCCGTCGAACCGCGACGACGGACACCGTGCTCGGGGGCCAGCAGATCAAGGCCGGCGACAAGGTCGTGGTCTTCTACCTCGCCGCGAACTTCGACGAGGAGCGCTTCGGTGACCCGTACAGCTTCCGGGTCGACCGCGCGGACAACCCGCACATCTCGTTCGGAGCCGGCGGTGCGCACTTCTGCATGGGAGCTCACCTCGCACGCGCCGAGATCTCGGCGGTCACCCGCCAGATCGTCACCCGGCTGGACAACCTCCAGCTCGCCGGCGACCCCGTCCGCCTCCGCAGCGACTTCATCAACGGCCTGAAGAAGCTGCCGGTGACGTTCACGGCGGTGCGTGAGCCCGCGGCGGTCTGAGTCAGGCGTCGGCGAGCGGGCGGACAGCCGGTCCGGATCGCACTGCACCGTCGACGGCGAAGCGGGACCCGTGGAGCGGGCATGCCCAGTCTCCGTCGTGCTCCTCGAACTCGACGATCCCGCCCAGGTGCGTGCACACGGCGAGACAGCGGTGCTCGACGCCGTCGACCTCCGCGACGGCCACCGGCTTCAGCCCTTCGCGGACCACGCGGCCCCGAGCTTCGGGGTCGGTTCCGGTGCTTCCCATGGCCCGCAACCACCCGCTGGTCATCTTCCAGCCGACGGTGGCCTGGTTGCGCAGCAAGGTGGGGCCGGCAGCGCGCAGCCGCAGCCGGGCGGGGTCGATGAGTTTGCCGACGTCGTTCGGGGTCGACCCCGTGATCATGCTGGTCAGTACACCCGCGGCGATGGTTCCTGCGGTGAGCCCCCACTTGTCGAAGCCGGCGGCCGCGACGATGCGGTCATCACCCGGCACGAGCGCGCCGACGAGGGGCAGTCCGTCGGCGGGGCGCCAGTCCTGAGCAGACCAGCGGTCGAGGACCGGCCCGTGACCGAAGGCCTCGTGTCCCCACTCCTCGAGGTCGCCGTACGGGTCAGCGTCCGGCTGCGACCCGGTGCGGTGGTCGGCGCCGGCAATCAGCGTGACCGGCGTGCCGTCGGGCAACGTCGCCGGACGGCTCGAACGCGTCGCCCCGCCAACACGGATCGACATCGTCTCCGCGACCCGTTCGCCGCGCAGGACGATCGCATGGGCGCGACGGGGCTCCATCCGCGCGAACCAGAGTCCCCGGTCGAGGAAGGGAAGTCCCGTCGCGAGGACGACCCGGTCGGCGCGCACGCTGCCGTGGTGTGTCGTCACCGTTCGCTCGGAGCCGAGCAGGCTGACGCCGGTCACCCGGGTGTCGTCGAACCGGCGAACGCCGAGCTCGTCGCAGGCGCCCGCGAGGCGGCGCAGCAGGACGAGCGGGTCGATGGCGAGCTGACCGTCGAGCGCGATCCCGGCGACGATCGGCAGGCCGTCTGCTTCTGACGTGGCCCGGACGGGGAGCCCGGCCCGACGTGACGCCTCGAGCTCCTCGACGATCGTGATCGCCTCGGCATCACGATCCGTCCAGGTCACGGCGGTCCGGAGGTCGACGTCGTCGCCGAGCTCGTCGCGGAGGCGCGCGACGGCCGCGAGGTTCGCCGTGGCCCAGATCCGCGCGGCATCCGGTCCGTGTTCTCGGGAGAGACGGGCAAGGCGCGGTGACTGCAGGGCGGTCACCTTGGCGCTGCTGTGGCCGGTGGCTCCGGCGCCGGGGCTGTCGCCCTCGAGCAGGACGACGTCCACCCCTGAGGCGGCGAGGTCGCGAGCGGTGAGCAGACCCACGATGCCGGCGCCGACGACCACGACCTGCGCGCTGATGTCGTCTTCGAGGCGCGGAGCCGGAGGGAGCGAGACGGCGTCGGTACGCCACCAGAGGGACGGGCGGGAGCTCGTGAAGGCCATCGATCGGTTCCGTTGTCGGGTGATTGCACCAGACGTGCCCGATCGCCAGGGCTCCCATGCGCCGTGAACGCGACGAACGCCCCGCCGGATCGGCGGGG
>CBDTYW010000167.1:0-8392 GCA_965364735.1 uncultured Nitriliruptoria bacterium | reverse complement strand
CCGCCACAATCCGGACCGCCAGCTGACCGTTCGGGTGAGCACGCAGGTCTCTCCGGGCGGGACCCGGCTCCGCGTGGAGGACTCCGGCCGCGGGATCGCTCCGGAGCTCCGGGACACGCTGTTCACGCCGCAGACGCCTGGCTCCACGCTCGCGATCGGGCATGCGATCGGGCATGCGATCGGACTCGCCTCGTGCCGGATGGCGGTCAACCGGCACGGCGGTCGGATCTGGGTCGAGGACAGCGCGCTCGGCGGCGCTGCGATCGTGGCGGAGATCCCTCAGCGCAACCGTTGTCGTGACGACGGCTGAGCCCGCTCAGGTGTCCTGACGGATCCAGACGGTGCGCTGCGGGAACGGGATCTCGATACCGAGCTCGTCCAGGCGTCGCTTGATGCGTGCTCGAAGCTGACGGGCGATCACGAACTGCGTGCCCGGCAGGACCTTGACGACGAGCCGCAGGGTCACCCCGTCGGCGCCGAGCGACTGCACCCCCCACATCTCGGGGGCGTCGAGGAACCGGTCGGCGTACTCCGGGTCGCGCGTCATCTCCTTCGCGACGTCGAGGACGATCCGGCCCGCGTAGTCCGCGTCGGTGTCGTAGGCGACGTCGACGTCGATCAGCGCCCGTGCCCACTTCTGGCTCTGGTTGCCGACCCGCCGGATGGCGCCGTTCGGCACGTGCCAGAGCGTGCCATTGACGTCGCGGATCCGCGTGGACCTCAGCGTGATTCCCTCGACGTTGCCGATCGCTTCGCCGGAGTCGATGCTGTCGCCGACCCCGTACTGGTCCTCAGCGAGGACGAAGGCTCCCGCGACCAGATCCTTCACGAGGTCCTGCGAGCCGAAGCCGACCGCGAGGCCCACGATGCCGGCAGACGCGAGGACCGGGGCCAGGTCCAGGCCGAACTCCGACAGGACCATCAGGATCGCGACGGCCCAGATGACCACGGCTGCGACGGAGCCGAGCAGCGCCGACATCGCATCGACGCGACGTTCGCGACGTTGCAGCTCCACCGGATCGAGGTCCTCTGCGATGTCGAGGCCCGTCCTCTCCTCGATGCGTGCCAGCAGACCCGGATCGCCGGACCGGAGACGTCGCGCGAGACGTCGGAGGCCTCTCCGCGCCAGCTTGGAGACCACGAACGCGAGGAACAGGATCAGGAACACCGACGCCAGCGGGCGAAGGATCGCCTCGAGCAATGCTGGCCACGAGTCGTTGCCCGTCGCGGTGAGCAGCCAGTTGTCTGCGGAGAGGGTCATCGGGAGGTCCTGGGTGAGAGTGCATCAGGGGGCGACGTCGGCCTAGTGTGCGGGACAGACCACGCATCGCACTGAAGGAACCACCATGGGGAGCTCCCCCGAAACCGCCGCTGACGTCATCAAGCTGATCGAGGAGGGTGGGTACGAGTTCGTCGACATGCGCTTCGTCGACCTGCCCGGCCTCGTCCAGCACTTCACCGTCCCCGTCTCCGCGATCAGCGAGTCGACGTTCACCGACGGTCTCTACTTCGACGGCTCGTCCGTGCGTGGCTTCCAGGGCATCCAGGAGAGCGACATGCTCCTGCTGCCGGACCCGACCACCGCCACCGAGGACCAGTTCCGCACCCGCCGGACGCTCTTCGTCTACTGCTACGTCCACGACGCGATCACGGGCGAGGCGTACAGCCGGGACCCGCGCAACATCGCCCGCAAGGCCGAGGCGTACCTGAAGTCCACCGGCATCGCCGACACGATCTTCATGGGCCCGGAGGCCGAGTTCTTCATCTTCGACTCCGTCCGCTTCGAGGGCGCCGCGAACCGCGCCTTCTACGAGGTCGACTCCATCGAGGGTGCATGGCGCACCGGCAACGCCGAGGAGGCCGACGGCTCGCCGAACCTCGGCTACAAGCCCCGCACCAAGCAGGGCTACTTCCCCGTCACGCCGATGGACCACTTCCAGGACCTGCGCTCCGACATGGTCGCGAACCTGCTCGACGCGGGCGTCACCACCGAGATCCAGCACCACGAGGTGGGCTCCGGCGGTCAGGGCGAGATCGACATCAAGTTCGACACGCTGGCGAAGGTCGCCGACAAGCTGATGACGTTCAAGTACATCATCAAGAACACCGCGTGGCAGGACGGTCGCACCGTCACGTTCATGCCGAAGCCGATCTTCCAGGACAACGGGTCGGGCATGCACACCCACCAGTCCCTCTGGAAGGACGGCGAGCCGCTGTTCTACGACGAGGCCGGGTACGGGCAGCTGTCCGACCTCGCGCGTTGGTACATCGGCGGTCTGCTCAAGCACGCCACCGCGGTCCTCGCGTTCACGAACCCGACCACGAACTCGTACCGGCGCCTGGTGCCCGGCTACGAGGCTCCGGTCAACCTCGTCTACTCGGCCCGCAACCGTTCCGCAGCGGTCCGCATCCCGATCGCCGGCCCGTCCCCCGCGGCCAAGCGCATCGAGTTCCGCGTCCCGGACCCGTCGTCGAACGCGTATCTCGCGTTCGCCGCTCAGCTCATGGCTGGCCTCGACGGGATCCGCAACAAGATCGAGCCGCCGGACCCGGTCGACAAGGACATCTACGACCTCCCGCCCGAGGAGCTCGAGAACCTGCCGTCCGTCCCCCGTTCGCTCGAGGAGGCGCTCGCCGGCCTCGAGTCCGACTCGGACTTCCTGCTCGAGGGTGGCGTGTTCACGCAGGACCTCATCGACACCTATGTCGAGTACAAGATGAACGAAGAGGTCGCGCAGATCGCCCTGCGTCCTCACCCCCACGAGTTCCAGCTGTACTACGACATCTGAGCAGGACCGACAGCCACGGAACCGAGCGCCATGCGGCGCTCGGTTCCGTCGTTCTGGTTGGCTGCGTGTCACGATCAGGACGGGGACACGGATGCGACGAAGCTCGATGACGACGACGGTGCTGGCTGTTGCCCTGATGTCGGCGGCCTGCGGGGGCGGGACCACCGAGCCCACGGCGGCGCCGTCGGCGACGGTGACGGTCACCGAGACGGCGACGCCGTCTTCGACACCCACCTCGGTGCCGACGGTCGGCGGGCCGTCGCAGGTCGTGGAGCCGCTGCCCGAACCGATCCCGGGGACCCCGCCGCTGCGCGCCGTGATCGCGTGGGACGACGGGCGACTCGAGATCGTCGCGACGAACCGCAACAACGATCCGCCGCCCGTGATCGGCACGATCGCCACCTTCGACGACCCCACCGTCGATGAGGAGATCGGGGCCTACCTGTCCGCGATCGCCGTCGGTGACGACGGGCGCCTCGTGTTCGTCGACGTCTGCTGCGAGCCGGCCGTGGGCCACGTGCAGGTCCGTGACCTGAGCGACGGCGGCGAGGAGTTCGGCATCGGGCTGTTCGGGCTCGCCCCCGCGGTGGGCGGCGACCTCGTGGCCCGCGTCGAGTTCGCCTCGGTCGTGGTCGCTGCCATCGACGGCTCCGGGGAGGAACGCCGATACGCGTTCGACGACGAGATCGACAGCTTCGAGGCGGGCGGGCTCGGACGTCCCGCGATCTCGCCGGACGGCACGCTCATGGCGGTGCCGTGGTTCCCACCGGGCGGCGAGCAGGCCAGGATGCTGATCGTCGACCTGGGGTCGTCGAGCACCGACCTCGACAACGCTGGGGTCCTGAGCTCGGGCGACGACAGCGTCGGCTGGATCGCTCCAGCGTTCCGTGCCGACGGCAAGCTCATCGTCAGCGAGCAGGACACCCTGATCTTCGAGGAAGCGGGAGCAACGCCTGCGACCGGGGTGCTCGTCCAGCCTGGCGAGGGCATCCGTGAGGCGGAGTTCACGCTCGACGGACACGTGGTCGGCCAGCAGTACGACCGCACGCACACGTGGCTGCTGACGACCTACAGCGACGGACACGTCGGCTGGCAAGGACAGGGCCGCCGCGGGAACATCGCCCTCTCCGGGGCGCTGGACGCCGCCTGGTGAGAGGCGCCAGCTCAGACGTCCTGACGGGCGGCGAGCTGGGCGAGGCCGCCGCCGATGCCGACGACGATCGCGGCGGCGCCGACCGCGGGTGACGCGATCTCGAAGCTGAGCAGGTGGCCGAGCGACCAGGCGCCAGGGCCGGTCATCGCGAGGCCGGCTGCCCAGAGCATCAGGGCGAGGTTGTACTCCCAGCCCTTCTTCGCGGACCAGAACCCGTTGTCCTCGTGGTTGACCTTCGCCGCGACGGTCATCGTGCCGAGCACGGCTGCAGCGGCGATCGGGACGAGCAGACCGACGGCGATGCCGAGGCCGCCGAGGACTTCCGACGCCCCCGCCATGATCGCAGCGCGGCGGCCGGGCCGGAACCCGATGGAGTCGAACCAGGACGCGGTGCCGTCGAGACCGCCACCGCCGAACCAGCCGAACAGCTTCTGGAAGCCGTGGAGCGCGTAGACGACGCCGAGCATCCGCAGCACGAAGAGCCCAGCGTCCATCTGTCGATCCAGCCGTCGGGGAAGGGCTGGCGAGCCTAGAGTCGCGGTTCGACGAACGGGAGCACGTGATGGGCCAGATGGACGGACGGGTCGGCGTCGTCACCGGCGGCGCGAGCGGCATCGGACGGGCGCTGGCGATCGAGCTCGCCGTGCGCGGTGCGTCGGTGGCGATCAGCGACGTTGACGTCAACGGGCTCGCTGAGACCGCAGAGATGGTCCGGCGACAAGGCGCGACCGTCATCGCAGAGGTCGTCGATGTCTCGGACGAGACCGCGATGCTCGAGCACGCCGACGACGTCGTCGACCAGCTCGGCCGCGTCGACATCGTCATCAACAACGCCGGCGTCAACCTGGCCGGCAGCGCGATGGACGACGCGATCGATGACCTGAAGTGGGTGTTCGGGATCGACTTCTTCGGGGTCGTGAACGGCTGCCAGGCGTTCCTCCCGGCCCTCATCGCCTCCGGTGACGGTCACCTCGTCAACCTGTCGAGCATCCTCGGGTTCATGGGCGCCCCGATGCAGTCGGGGTACTCCGCGGCGAAGTTCGCGGTCCGCGGCTACTCCGAGTCGCTGGCGATGGACCTCGAGGCAGCTGGCCACCCCGTCCGCGTGACCTGCGTCCATCCCGGCGGCGTCAAGACGAACCTCGCGCGCACGGCCAGGATCACCGCGGAGGACGCGCGGTTCGACCTCATCGACACCTTCGAGAAGGTGGCCTTCACCACGCCCGAGAGAGCGGCGCGGCTCATCGTCAGCGGGGCGCTCAAGGGTCGACGTCGCGTGCTCATCGGGGCCGACGCCCGCGCTGCCCGCATCATGGAGCGCGTCCTCGGCTCCGCCTACCAGCCGCTCGTCGCGAAGATGGCGGCCAGAGCGTTGAACGACTGATTGCGGGTCAGGTCGTCGGGGTCGTCGCCGGCACCCCGATCGGTGGAACGGTCGGCACCTTCAGAACGAACGTCGCTCCGCCGCCGGGGGTGTGCTCGTACCGCAACGTCCCGCCGTTCATCACGGCGAGCTCGCGGGAGATGAACAGACCGATCCCGACTCCTTGAGCCTTCCGCGTCATTCCCTCGTCGCCCTGGGTGAACCGATCGAAGAGCGCATCTCGGTAGTCATCCTCGACGCCGACGCCGTGGTCGATCACACAGATCTCGACCGCGCCGGAGCCGTCTGCGGCTCGTCGACCGGTCAGCTCGAACGGCGGCGCTCCGTACTTGCTGGCGTTCGCGAGCAGGTTCATGATGATGCGGTTGAGGTGTCCGGGGTCCGCGTGGGCGATGAGGTCGCGCGTCGCCGCCGAGCGGACCAGCTTGCCGGTCGTGGTGAACTCCTCTGCCGCCTCCGAGAGCATCAACGACATCTCGACCTGGCGAGGGCGCGGAGCCATCACCCCACGCTCGATGCGCGCGGCGATGAGCAGGTCATCAACGAGCGAGTTGAGCCGGCGAGCGTTGCGGTCGATGCGGTGCAGGGCGTCGATCACGGCGTCCGGCAGACCGGCTGTCCCGTAGGAGTTCAGGATCGTCGAGGCGAAGCCCCGGATGACCGTCAGCGGAGTCCGGAACTCGTGGCTCACGATGGCCAGGAAGTCGTCCTTGACCTCGTTCGCGCCGAGCAGCTGCTCGTTGGCCTCACCGAGCTCCTCGTTCACCATCTCGAGGGCCGAGTTCGCGTCCGCCGCACGCCGGGCCGCCTCGATGAGCTCGACGTTGCGCTCCTCGAGCGCCGCGTTCGCGCGGTGCAGCGCCGCGGTGCGCTCTCCGACCTTCACCTCTGCGCGATGACGCAGCGACGTCGTGAGTCCAACGAGCCAGGTGAGCAACCCGGTGAGCACCAGCCCCGCGAGCAGGGTGATCCACGGCGCGGCCTGGTCCGTGTCGCTCACGAGCTCCGGGAGCCCCTCGGCGACCAGCGTCCACTGCTGGTTGAACACCTGGATCTCGCGCGTGGTGGTGCGGATCACCTCGTCCGACGGGCCATGTTCTGCGGGATGCCGACCGATCTCGACGAGCTCACCGTTCACCTCATCGCTCAGGACGAAGCGGACACCCGCCGGCCATGCTCCGAGGTTGTCGATCAGCGCCTGACCACGGAAGACCCCGGAGGCCCAGCCGAAGAGGTCGCCGGCGACGCCGTCAGAGATCTGTGCATCGCTCCGGAAGATGGGCGTGTAGAGAACGATCCCGGTCTGTCCCCCTTGGTCCTGCACCAACGACAGAGCTTCGCTCAGCCGAGGCGCCCGTGCCGCTGCCGCATCGAGCACGGCTGCCCCGGCGAGGGGGTTCGTCAGGATGTCGAACCCGACCGAGACTCGGTTCGGCTCCAGCGGGTGGGTGACGACGATGACCGCATACCCCTCGGCGCCGGGCGTCGGGGTGAAGGTGAAGTCCGGGTCGACGGTGCGTCGACGCTCGAGGAATGACTCGACGTCATCCGCCTCGACCCAGAGGCTGAGCGCCGTCGCCGCGATTCCCGGGAGGCCGTCCGCAGGCGTCGTCAAGTCCAGCGCCCGCTCCCAGCTCTGCTGGCTGATCGGCCGATCACGGTCGAACGCGATGACGCTGGCATCGATCGACCGGCTGGCGTAGCGATCGAAGCCGAACGTGATCTGGTCGGAGACCCGGGCGGTCGCCGCGGCGAAGCGCGCGTCAGCGTCCGCGCGCACCGACGTCACGACGAAGGTGAGCACCGCTGCCGTGGAGACCAGGCCGACGACCAACGTCACCCAGACCGGCAGAGACCAACGCCAGAGCCGTTGATGCCGTGGCGGCTCAGCATCGGGATCGGACAACAGGAATCGGTCCAGGGTCGTCGAACCGCGATCCTACGACCGAGCCGCCGCACGCGTGTGCGTTCCGCTCATCCAGTCACATCAGCATCGATCTCGTAGAAGGCCCGGTCGGTCACGCGACGGACCCGACGTCGGGTCCGCAGCCACAGCTCATCGAGGTCCTGCGCCGACCCCTCGCCCAGCTCGAGCGCCCGCGCGAGCCGGGAGAGCTCCAGCGGGTTCTGCGGCAGGACGTCAACGCTGCGGGAACCGAGCAGGTAGAGCAGGTTGCGGATCCGGGTCATCAGCGCGTAGCCGTCACGAAGCCAGCGCAGGTCGTTCTCACCCAGCAACCCCGCCTCGCCGATCCCGTCCAGCGCACGGGTCGTGGACGGCGTACGAAGGCGCGGGTCTCCCGCGCCGTGCTGCATCTGGAGGAGCTGGACGGTCCACTCGATGTCGGAGAGCCCCCCAGGACCGAGCTTCAGGTGATCGGTCGGCGCGACGCGCCGAGGGATGCGCTCACGCTCCATCCGCGCCTTCATCACCCGGACATCGCGCGCCTGTGCCTGACCGAATCCCACCGCGTACCGATGGGGGTCGATCAGATCCTCGAACCGGCGGCCGAGCGGCTCGCTGCCTGCGACCACCCGGGCGCGGAGCAGCGCCTGGCGCTCCCACGTCTCCGCCCAGCGGTCGTAGTAGATCGCGTACGACTCCAGAGATCGTGACAACGGGCCGCTGCGGCCCTCCGGCCGCAGGTCGGCGTCGACCTCGAACGCAGATCCCTCGGGCGTGATCTCCGCGAGCAGCCGCAGGACCCGCTCGGCCACCACGTTGCCGAAGACGGTCGCATCTGCGCTCGAGATCCCGTCGCGTGGGGCGTGGACGAAGAGCACGTCGAGGTCCGAGCAGTACTGCAGCTCACGCCCGCCGAACTTCCCCATCCCGACGATCGTGACCCTCGCGGGGAGCGCATCGACCTCGACGTCACGCTCGGCCGCGAGGCGCTGCAGCACCGCCGAGAGCCCAGCTTGCATGCAGGCCTGGGCCAGGGCCGTCAGCTCCTGACCGACGCCGACCGGACCGATCTGACCGTCGAGGTCGCGCGCCACGATCCCGAGCAGCTCCACGCGCTTGAAGCGCCGGACGGCCGTCGCGGCCTCCTGCCAGCGCAGCCT
>CBDTYW010000166.1:0-8472 GCA_965364735.1 uncultured Nitriliruptoria bacterium | reverse complement strand
CCTGAACCCGTCGGTCGTGGCCGCCACGGCCTCGAGCCGCTCCAGCCCGTTCCCTCCGCCCTCGGATGCGGCCGGCGTCAGGTCGGTGAACAGCACGCAGTAGGAACGTGCCGATCCACGGCCGACGCGGCCACGGAGCTGGTGCAGCTGGCTGATGCCGAACCGGTTCGCGTCCTCGATCACCATGATGGTGGCGTTCGGGACGTCGACGCCGACCTCGATGACGGTCGTGGAGACGAGGATGTGCGTCTCGCCGTCGCGGAAGGCCTGCATGGCGGCCTCCTTGTCGGCGGGGCGCAGCCGTCCGTGGACGAGGCCGACCTGCAGGGTCGGGTACCGCGCGGTCAGCCGCTCGTGCTCCTCGACCGCGGATCGGACGCCCTCGAGCTCGTCGGACGGCTCGACGAGCGGACAGACGACGTAGGTCTGACGCCCCGCGAGCGCCTCGTCCTCGATGAACTGCTCGAGCTTCTCGCGCCGCCCCGCCTGGTCGGGCGTGATGAGCTGCGTGACGATCGGCTGACGCCCCGCCGGCAGCTCGTCGAGGACGGTGACGTCGAGGTCGCCGTACAGGGTCAGGGCGAGCGAGCGCGGGATCGGCGTGGCCGTCATGACGAGCACGTCGGGCAGGACCGGAAGCGCGTCCTCGTCGCCGTCATCCGCGCCCTTGTCCTTCAGCGTCACCCGCTGCTCGACGCCGAAGCGGTGCTGCTCGTCGACGACCACGAGGCCGAGATCGGCGAACCGGACGCCCTCCTCGAGCAGGGCGTGGGTACCGACGACGATGTTGGTCGTGCCGACGAGGAGCTCGGACAGGACCCGCCGACGGTGCGACGTCGTCGAGGAGCCGGTCAGGAGCTCCACCCGTGGCCCGTCGAGGAAGTTCACGCCGAGCGGTGTCAGCAGATCGACCAAGGTGCGCAGATGCTGCTCGGCAAGGACCTCCGTCGGGACCATCAGGGCCGCCTGGCGGCCGGCGTCGACGACCTGCAGCATCGCCCACGCGGCGACGAGGGTCTTGCCGGCACCGACGTCGCCCTGGAGCAGCCGGTGCATCGGCCGGGCTGCCGCGAGGTCCTCCCCGACCTCGGAGAAGGCCTTGCTCTGCGCCTTCGTCGGCATGAACGGCAGCGCAGCGAGGAAGCGGTCCGCCAGGCCGGCGGCGACGGGCGGGCTCGGCTTGCCCCGTGAGGTGACCTCGAGGCGGTGGCGGCGCAGCTGCAGCCCGACCTGGAGGATGAAGAGCTCGTCGAAGGTGAGCCGGCGGCGTGCGGCGGCGACCTCGTCGCGGTCCCGTGGCTGGTGGATGGCGGTGAAGGTGGAGTGCAGATCGCGGAGGTCGTGGGCTGCGCGCAGCTCCTCGCCGAGGTGGTCGACGACCGGGACGAGGTCACGGATCGCCGCGTGGACGTACTTCGCCAGGCGGCCGGTCGGGACGGACTCCGTCGCGGGGTAGACCGGCTGGAGCCCGTCGTTGGAGAACGTCGGTGCCTCGACGTCGAGCGAGGACTGCGCCGCGATCTGCGGGTTCGCCATCTGCAGCGCCTGGTTGAACCGCTTGAGCTCACCCGAGAACGCGGCGACCGTCCCGGCGGGGTGCCGCTGGGCCTGCCACGGCTGGTTGAAGAACGTGACCTCGAAGATCCGGCCGGACCGGTCAGTGACCCGCGCCGACGTCCGCTTGACGCGGCCACGCCCGCCCGCCTGCGACCACGGCCCGATGCGCCCGATCAGGGTCACCTTCTCCCCCGTCCGAGCCTGGAGCAGATCCGTCAGCTGGCCATGCTCCTCGTAGGCGCGAGGCACGTGCTCGAGGAGGTCACGCACGGTCTCGATCTGCAGCGAGGACTTCAGCTCGTCGGCAGCCCGACGGCCCACGCCCTCGACAGCGGTGACCGCGTCCTCGAGCCGCAGCGGGGCGCTCACTCGGCACCGACGAAGTAGCGCACGGGACGCTGCCCGCCCTCGATGAGCTCGACCTCGACGTCATGCTCGGAGGCCTCGAGGGCCGCAGCGACGCGGAGCCGTTCCGCGCTCGGGGCGTCCGCGCCGGCGACGATCGTGACCAGCTCGTGTCCGTCGACGATGCGCCCCACGGCGTCGACGACCGCGTCGACCGCGTCGTCGTGCACCCCCACGACCTCTCCCCGGACCACGACGAGCATCGCGCCGGCGAGGACCGGGCCGATCGGCGTCTCGGCGTCCCGTACCGCCGCCACGACCTCCGCCGAGCGACTCGCCCTGGCCACGTCGCGCAGCCGGGCGATGTCCTCGGACGTGAACGCCTGGCTGTCGACCACGGCGAGGACCGCGAGCACGGCCGGGACGGAGTCGGCCTCCTCGATCACGACGAGCCGGTCGTCGCCCCCGAGGCTCGCCGCCGCGAAGGCGGTCGGGACGACGTTGCGGTGGCCCGGGAGGACGAGGGTCCGACCGGGGCCGGTCCCCGCAGCCGTCAGCAGGTCCTCGACGGACGGCAGATCGCCGGCCTCGCCGTCAACGACGACGGCGCCTGCACCGCGGCCCACGTCGCCGAGCCGCCCCGAGGGGAGCACCGCGACGACGGACGTCGCATCCGCGTCACCGCCGTCGCACGGCTGGTCGCGCAGGTCGGTCACCCGCAGATCGGTGGGACGGCCGTGCCGCAGCCCGACCTGCACGGCCGCGCCGATCTCGTCGGTGTGGACGTGGGCGGTCACGACCGTGCCCGTGCCCACGACGACCACTGAGGTCCCGATCGCACCGAGGTCGTCCCGCAGCGTCCCCGCAGCCGCGTCGTCCGCGTCGATGAGGAACATGACCTCGTAGCGGCCGTCGGGCGGACGTGCGTCGTCCCAGGTGGTGACCTCACGCGCCCTCACGAGGACCGGGACCGACCCCTCGGGCTCGGGCTCGTCGCAGATCCACCGACGCAACGCTGCGAGGGCGACGACCACGCCGCGGCCACCGGCGTCCACGACACCAGCAGCGGCAAGGACCGGGAGCTGCTCAGGGGTCCTGGCCAGCGCAGCCTCGGCGGCGGCGAGATGGTCCTGCGCGAGCTTCGTCACGTCCTCGACGGCCGGCACCGCGGCGACCGCGTCGAGCACGGAGAGGATCGTGCCTTCGACCGGGGTCTGGACGGCCGCGCGAGCGAGCCCGGCTGCGGCTCGGCTCCCCGAGACGAGCTGCTCGCTGGTCGGGAGCCCCCCGTCGCTGACGGTCAGTCCCCACGCGTCGAGCCAGCCGCGGATCACCTGGCTGAAGATGACGCCGGAGTTGCCGCGGGCGCCGCGCACCGCCCCGTCGATCGCGGTGGCCACCAGATCCTCGGCGTCCGCCGGCGACGCGGACGCGAGCGCGGCGCACGTCGCCGACATCGTCCCCGCCAAGTTGCTGCCGGTGTCACCGTCCGGGACCGGGAAGACGTTGAGCGCGTTCATCTCGTCACGGTGACGGACCATCACCGCGTGCAGTCGGGTCATGACCGCGAACAGCGGGCGTTCGGCGTCGTCGCCGCGGGTGCTGCTCGACACGTCGTCGCCGCCTTGTCCGGTCCTGCCCCGTGCATCGGTTGCCGGGATCGTGAGGGGTGGTGTGGGCATCCTACGCAGCGACCCCGACCCGCTCGACGTGGACCGACGAAGGCTGACCCGTGCTCATCATCCGCCACGTCGTCGATGAGCAGGTCAGGAGGGTGATGCTCGACGAGCTCCCCGCCGTGCTGAAGCAGCCGGGCTTCGTGTGGGTCGACCTCGGCGACCCGGCGCCCGGCGAGACCGAGGTGCTGCATCACCCGGCGTTGCGCCTGCCCCCGCGCGTCCTCGAGGACATGCTCGACGATCAACACCTGCCCAAGCTCGACGCCGAGGACGACGTGCTCTCCCTCACGGTGCACGGGATGGCGCTCGACACCGTCGAGCTCGAGATCCAGACGCGCGAGCTCGACGTCGCCGCGAGCCAGCGGATGATCGTCACCTTCCACGTCAAGCCGCTTGCGTCGGTCACCGCGCTCGGGGACCGGCTCGACCGCGTCGGCGCGAACGGCATCACCCGCCCCGCCCAGCTGCTGCACCGCCTCCTCGACGTCATGACCGACGTGTTCCTGCCGTTCCTCGACCTCATGGAGAAGCGGCTCGACGTCATCGAGGACGACCTCCTCGACGACCCCGGCGACCACACGCGCCGCGACATCTACGCGCTGCAGCGCGACGTCATCCAGCTCCGTCGCGCCGTCGTGCCCCAGGCCGAGGTCATCCGTCGGCTCGGCCGCGACCCGATCGGGTTGCTGACGTCCGAGGACGCCGCGGCCTTCCGTGACGTCTACGACCACCTGCACCGCCTCGCCGCGCTGTCGGACTCCTACCGCCAGCTCCTGGACTCGGCGATGTCGTCGTACCGCTCCGCGCAGGACGGCAAGCTCAACGAGATGCTGCGCGTGCTGACCCTCGTCTCCGCGGTGCTGCTGCCGTTGACGGTGATCGCCGGGATCTACGGCACGAACTTCGCGTACCTGCCGGAGCTCGCCTACCGCTGGGCCTACCCGGCGATGTGGGGGCTGTTCATCATCATCGTGGGCGCCCAGCTCACCTGGTTCCGGCACCGAGGCTGGATCGGCTCGAGGGCGAAGAAGGCCGCGGATCACCGTCGACGGGTGAGCCTCGGCGACGTCATGGAGATCCCGCTGCTCGGTCAGGTGATGCGGGTCCCGGTCGCCGGGGCGCGCGTGGTCACCGCGACGGGGCGACAGGTCCGCCGGGGTGCAGGTGCCATCGCACGGGTCAGCCATCACGCAGCGCCGGAGCCCGACCGCAATCCGGACCAACAACTCGGCGACGACGACACATCGAGGCTCTAGGCTCCAGACGTCGCCGACCCGCCGGGAGCTCACGATGGCCGTCACCGCGTTCATCCTCGTCCAGACCGAGGTCGGCCGCTCGTCCGACGTCGCGAAGGCCACCGCCAAGGTCGAAGGCGTGGACTCCGCCAACGAGGTCACCGGCCCCTACGACGTCATCGTCAAGGTGCACGCCCCCCATGTCGAGGAGCTCGGCCGGCTCGTGGTCTCGCGCATCCAGACGATCACCGGGATCACCCGGACGCTGACGTGCCCCGTGATCGACCACCCCGGCTTCTGAGCCCGCCGTCCGTTCTCGTCACGGCGAGAAGCGGGCATCCACGTCCGCTGCGGCGCTCGCGAGGTCCAGCAGCCGATCGACGAGCTCACGGTTCGACACCCCGTCCGCCTCCCACAGCCGCGGGAACATCGAGTTCGGGGTGAAGCCCGGGATCGTGTTGATCTCGTTGAGGTACAGGTCACCGCGAGAGTCGAGGAAGAAGTCGACGCGCGCCATCCCTCGGCAGCCGATCGCGGTGTACGCCTGCCGGGCGTAGCGGTCGATCATCGCCGCGATCTCGGGGTCGACGTCGGCGGGGATGACCAGCTCGGAGTCGTCGAGGTACTTCGCCTCGAAGTCGTAGGTCTCGTGGCTGGGCAGGATCTCGCCCGGTGGCGTGACGTCGATCGACTCGTTGCCGAGCACGCCCACCTCGAGCTCCCGGGGGCGCTCGAGCCCCTGCTCGACGATCGCCACGCGGTCGTAGCGGAAGGCCTCTGCGAGCCCGTCGGCGAGCTGGTCACGGTGGCGCACCAGCGTGATCCCGATCGAGGAGCCCTGCCGTGCGGGCTTCGTGAAGATCGGGAAGCTGAGCGCGGACTCGATCTCGTCGAGCACGGTGGAGCGCTCCGTCTCATAGCGGTCGCGACGAATTGGGAGGTACGGGACCTGCGGCAGCCCGCGCGCCTTGAAGGCCTGCTTCATGGCGCGCTTGTCGACCCCGACGGACGACGAGACCACGTCGGCGCCCACGTAGGGCACGCCCATCGAGGCCAGGAGCCCCTGGATCGTGCCGTCCTCGCCGTACGGACCGTGCAGGACGGGGAACGCGAGATCGATCCCTGCGACCGTCGTGGCCACGTCGTCGTCGAACCGGACAAGCGTGGGACCGCTGCGCCCGAGCACGAGCGCGACCGTCTGCTGGTTCGTCCCGTCGACCTCGGGCAGCGCGCGGCCCGCGGGGGTGACGATCTCGCCGTCGGTGAGCACCCAGCGGCCTTCCCGGGTGATGCCGACCGGGATGACGTCGTAGCGGTCGCGGTCGATCGCGGACAGCACGAGCCGTGCGGACAGGCACGAGATCTCATGCTCGCTCGAGCGGCCGCCGAAGAGGATCAGCACGGTCTGTCGGTCAGTCACGCGTTCACCTGTGGTCAGCGTCGGACGCGAGGTTGCCAGCCGCGGCCGTCTGGCTCCTAGGATCTCCTGCACTTCCAGCCACCGACCCTTGGGGAACACACCGTGTCAGAGATCAACTTCGAAGGCCGCGTCGCGGTCGTGACCGGCGCCGGTGGTGGCCTCGGCCGTGAGCACGCGATGCTGCTGGCCAGCCGCGGGGCGAAGGTCGTCGTCAACGACCTCGGCGGCTCACGCGACGGGTCCGGTGGCGGATCGGCGATGGCCGACCAGGTCGTCCAGGAGATCAAGGACGCCGGTGGCGAGGCCGTCGCGAACTACGACGGCGTCCACACCTGGGAGGGTGGCCAGGCGATCGTCCAGACCGCGATCGACGCGTTCGGCAAGATCGACATCCTCGTCAACAACGCCGGGATCCTCCGCGACAAGTCGTTCGCGAAGCTGACCGAGGCCGAGCTCGACATCATCATCGCGGTGCACCTCAAGGGCGGCTTCAACTGCGCGAAGGCTGCCTGGCCGCACATGACCGAGCAGGGCTACGGCCGCATCATCAACACGACCTCCGGTTCGGGCCTCTACGGCAACTTCGGCCAGTCGAACTACTCCGCGGCGAAGCTCGGCCTCGTCGGGCTCACCCGCACGCTCGCCATCGAGGGCGCGCGCAAGGGCGTCACGTGCAACGTCATCGCCCCGGTCGCCGCGTCGCGGATGACCGAGGACCTCATGCCGCCGCAGATGCTCGCGGCGCTCGAGCCCGCCAACGTCTCCCCGCTGGTCGCCTACCTCGCGTCGGAGACCTGCACCGAGACCGGTCGCATCTTCTCCGTCGGCGGCGGCTACGTCGCCCGCGTCGCGATCCTCGAGGGTCAGGGTCTCTCGTTCGGCATGGACGGCTTCACCATCGAGGACGTCGCAGCGCGCTGGGACGAGATCATGGAGATCGGCCCGGACGCCTCCGAGTTCACCGGCGGAGTCGGCGACCAGACCGGCAAGATGATCAACGTCCTCGGGATCACGTTCGACTGACCCGATCGACACCGCAGAACGGGCCGCCCCTCCGGGCGGCCCGTTCTGCATGTCCCGGGCCCGCGGGCAGGGTTTGTCGACGATCCGGCGTTGTCGCCGTACCCGGTTCACGGTGCCGGTTGTCAGGTTTCCCGAGCGGGGCGTGGTTTCCACGACAACCGCGCCGCGGGCAGGGTTTGTCGACGATCCGGCGTGGTCGCCGTACCCGGTTCACGGGGCCGGTTGTCGCGTTTCCCGAGCGGGGCGTGGTTTCCACGACAACCGCGCCGCGGGCAGGGTTCCACGACGATCCTGCGTTGTCGCCGAACCCGGTTCACGGTGCCGGTTGTCGCGTTTCCCGAGCGGGGCGTGGTTTCCACGACAACCGCGCCGCGGGCAGGGTTCCACGACGATCCGGCGTTGTCGCCGAACCCGGCTCACCTCGCGGCAAGCGCCGCGAGCCGACGGCGGGTGTCCTCGACGAGCAGGTGCGGGGCGTCGAGGATCTCGTCGGTCCAGCGCACGACCGTGTAGCCGTCACGGCGCGCGGCCGCGTCGCGCGCGAAGTCGCGGAGCCGGTCGTTGCGCAGCCGGTGGTAGGGGGCCCCGTCGTACTCGAGGACCAGACGCTCCACCGGGTAGAGCACGTCGAACTCCGTGGTCTGGTTGTTGCTCAGGATCACGGTGACGTTGAGCTCCGGCGGCGTGGCGCCGTGGATCTGCGCGACCATCTCCTGGAACCGCGACTCGGCCCCGGAGCGCGAGGGCCGGTCGAGCCCCAGCCGACCCGCGACAGATCTCGCGACGCCTGCCCCTGCGCGACGCGGCGCCACGGCGGCGATCATCCCCCGCGGGGTGGCGCCCAGCCGACGGCAGGCGTCGGCGGCGATCGGCAGGAGCCGCGCCTCGGTCATCGTCGCGGCCAAGTCGACCAGCGTCGTCGCGAGGTCGGTGGTCCTGATCCCGTGGACGACCTCGTGAGCGATCGGCGTGGTGCGGCGATGCACCAGCACCCCGTCGAGGTCGAGCGATCCACTTCCGGGCTTGGTGACGTGGAACGGCGGGCCGATCTCGTGTCGGCCCATCAGGCCCCAGAGCGCGGCCGCCGTCTCATGTGAGGCGATCGACGTCGGGGCGCGCAGCTGCAGCGCGTGCAGGATCAGCATGGGCGTCTGTGGCGTCGTCGGGCTGGAGTACACGCCGGGGAAGATCGCGACCCACTTCCCGGAGCTGA
>CBDTYW010000165.1:0-8476 GCA_965364735.1 uncultured Nitriliruptoria bacterium | reverse complement strand
GCGCTCGGTGACGCCTGCAGCCTGGACCTCGAGCGGACGGGTGCCTTCGAGCTTCGCGGCGTCGAGCGGACCCTTGCCGTCGATCGGGCGACCAAGCGGGTCGACCACGCGGCCGAGCATGGCGTCACCGACGGGGATCGACAGCACGGACTCGGTCCGCTTGACCGTCATGCCCTCCTCGACGGAGGACGCGGAGTCGAAGATCGCCGCGCCGATGGAGTGCTCGTCGAGGTTCATCGCCATGCCGAAGACCCCGTTGCCGAAGTCGAGCAGCTCGTTCGCCATGGTCCCGGGCAGGCCCGTGATCGTGGCGATGCCGTCGCCGGTCGACTCGACTCGGCCGACCTGCTCCTGGGACATGGTCGGCGTGTAGCCGTCGACCATGTCCTTGAGCGCGGCCGTGATGTCCTCGGGCCGGATGCTGAGGTCTGACATCGCGTGCGTCCTCGTGTGCGTGGGCCGTCGTGGGCCCGGATGATGTGCGTGGGGGTGCTGTGGTGCCGTCGTGCAGCGCCGTCGAGCAGCGGTGTCAGGCAGACAGCCGCGAACGAACCTCGGAGAGGCGTGCGGCGATCGAGCCGTCGATGACGCTGTCGCCGATCTTCGCGCGGACTCCGCCGAGGATCGACGGGTCGACGAAGAACTTGACGTCCAGCGTCCGGCCCGTGGCCTGCTCCAGCGCGCGCTTGAGCGCGGCCTTCTGCTCGTCGCTGAGCGCCACGGCGACGCTGACCTCGGCGAGCTCCTCGTCTCGCGATGTGGCGGCCCGCTGGGCCACCGCGCGTGCGACGTCGGTGAGGTCACCGCCGAGCTCGGCCGAGATGATCAGCGCGAGCGCCGAGCGCGTGGCCGGGTGCGCAGCCGAGAGGGCCTGCGACTCGATGAACGCCAGACGCTGCCCGACGGGCATGTGGATGTCGCCGAGCCGCTCGCGCAGAGCAGAGTTGCTGTCGACCGCGCGAGCGATCTCCAGCAGCTGGGTCTCGACGACGTCGAGCGCGCCTTCGGCTGCCGAGATCTGCACGATCGCGGCTGCGTGGGTGTCGATGCGTCCGCTCATGGCGATCCGTCCTCGTCCTGCAGGGGTGGTCAGCTGGTGAAGGTCAGCTCAGTTCGAGCTGGCCAGCCGGTTGATGTACTGGTCGACGAGGCCCTGGTGCGCGGACGCGTCCAGTTCCTTCTCGACGATCTTCGATGCGAGCTCGACCGACAGCGTGCCGACCTTGCCGCGCAGCTCCTGCAGGTTGCGGTCGCGCTCGGCGGCTGCATCCTGCTGGGCACGGGCAACGATCGTCTGCGCCTCGGACTCCGCCTTCGCGACGATGTCGCGACGCAGCGCCTCAGCGGTCTGCTTGGCCTCGTCGATGATGCGGTTGGCCTCGCCCTGGGCGTTCTGGATGTTCGACTCGTAGCCGCGCTTGGCCTCTTCGGCCTCCTGCAGCGCACGCTCGGACGCTTCCATCTTTCCCTGGATGGCGTCGGACCGGGCGTCGAGCGCCTTGTCCAGCGCCGGGAAGGCCTTCGCCTTGATCACCAGGAAGACCGCGAGGAACGCGATCGCGCCATAGACCAGCTCTGCCGGGGCCGGCAGGATGAGGTCGAGCGCGCCTGGCTCGGCTGCGGTTGCGAGTAGCAGCGTGTTCATGTGTGCTCCTTGAAGTCAGCTGGGCTGGTCGATGCGACCGACGTCAGCTGAGGATCAGAGCGAGCACGAAGCCGAAGAGCGCGAGCGCCTCGACGAACGCGATGCCCAGCAGCATGGTCTGGCGGATCGATCCCTCGGCCTCAGGCTGACGGGCCATGGCCTCGATCGCCTTGCCGACGAGGAACCCGATGCCGATGCCCGGGCCGATGGCTCCGAGACCGAACGCGAGTCCCTTACCGATGACCTCCATGAGTATCTCCTGTGTTGGCGTTCCGACGCGGAACGCTGGGGTTGTGCAGTTTGCGGGTCGTGCGACGGTGAAGCGGGAGCCTCACCGAGAACTGGTGGTGATCAGGGTGATCAGTGGTCCGCGGACATCGAGGATCCGATGTACACGGCGGCGAGCATCGTGAAGATGTACGCCTGAAGCGAGCCGACGAGGATCTCGAAGCCCACGAGCGCCATGCCCCCGACGAGGCCGACAAGGCCGATCGGGATGGCCGCGACGTTGTTCAGACCGAGGAAGAAGTGGTCGTAGCTGTGCCCGAACCCGATGATGAAGGCGTTCGCTGCGGTGAAGCAGACGGTCAGCAGGATGTGGCCGGCGACCATGTTGGCGAAGAGTCGGACGGCGAGCGTGAGCGGACGAACGAGGAACGTGGAGACGAACTCGATCGGCGCGATCAGCAGGTACAGCGCCTTCGGGACACCGGGCGGGAACATCACGTTGGTGAAGTACTTCAGGCCCTGGGCCTTGATCCCCACCAGGATGAACGTGGTCCACACGAGCAACGCCAGCATCATGGGCAGCGCCATGCGCGACGTCGTCGGGAAGTTGACGAACGGCAGGACCTCGTAGAGGTTGTTGATCCAGATGAAGAGAAACATCGAGGTCAGCAGCGGCAGGTAGCGCACCGCTCCGTGGCCGGCTGCGGGGATCACGACGTCGTCGCGGATGAACCCGATGATCGCCTCGATCGCTCCCTGGAGCTTGCCGGGGACGATCTTCGGCTGCGTGGATGCGATCCACATGATCGTGATCACGATCAGCGCAGCGAGCAGGTAGAGCATCGCGGTGCGGTTGATCGCGAACCACTCGCTGTTCTTGAGCAGGAACGGCGGGAAGTCGAACAACGGGTTCGGCGGCGAGGGGATCTCGAAGCAGTTCTCCGGGAGTCCTTCGCAGGCGCCAGCGGCGAGCAGCAGGTTCACGCGTGATCCTTTGGCGTCGCGCCGACCGTGAGGTCAGCGCGGGCGGGGTCGTCGGTGCGCGGGGCGCGGGAGGTGGTCGTTGCCGTCGTGTTCGGCTTCAGCCGGGTGGGCTTGGGCCGCAGGCGGGGTCGGTACTCAGCTGCCGTGGGGCGTCTGCCATCCGTGTCGGGCAGCGACAGCCACCAGAGCTCCGGGCGACTCCACGCCGTCCACCACTCCGCAGCGAGTGACCCCACGATCGAGAGCACCCCCACGACCACCAGTGTTGGGCGGTCGGCGATCCCCGTTTCAGGATCAGCAAGTGGTGCCAGGATCGGAAGCAGTGCCGCGTAGACAGCGAGTCTGGCGAAGAACCCACCGAGCGCCACAAGCTGCGCAGCGTTCGGTCCGAACCGACTCGCGAAGCCTTGCGCGTAAGCGCTGCCTGCGTAGATCAGCCCGACGAGCGAGACCGTACCCAAGGCAGTCCACATGCCGACAATCCCGCGCAGGAAAAACGCGGCGCCCGTGCACACGATGGCCAGCGGGCCGACCCAACGCACGACGGCGCGCGCGAACGCCCACTCCCTCGCGTCGTTCATCGTGGCCTCGTGGCGGTGTCGTGCTGACAGCAGATCGTCAGTCGCGGGCGGCGTCGGGGAGGACGACGTCATCCGCGGGCTGCGCGGGCGTGCGCTCGTACGGGGACGGTGGGCGGGCGGGGCTGAAGCCGCCACCGCGCATGATCACGAGGTAGAAGCCGAGGACGAAGCCGATGACTGCGCCGATGGCGATGAAGAGCGGAGCGGTGTCCAGCCAGCGATCGAGCAGCCACCCGATGCCGCCCCACGCGATCGGACCTGAGACGAACGAGCCGATCATGTTCCACGCAACGTCAGCGTCGCGCCAGCCCGCGTTGGGGCCGACGACGCTGCTGTTCGCGCTGCGATCCCCGTCGGGGGCTCGGTCCTGGCGCGGGAGGTTGATGCTGCTCATGGTCGCGAAGCCTACCCAAGGTCGCTGAGCGTGGCGACGGAGGCGCCAACGACCACGGGTCGCAGCGCACGCCGGCCGGGATCACGCAGATCCGCGGCGATCCTGGCGTCGATCCTCCGCCCTGCGGTCGTGCAGAGGCGTCGGCTGGTCCGACTTCCGACGCTCCCCGCGCCGCCGCTCGGCCAGCAACGCTCTGGCGCTGACCTGCAGCAGGGCCGTCGCGAGCCCTGCCACCACCAGCACGAGCCCGGTGAGCACGACCCACGCGACCTCGTCGGTCCAGAGCCGGGCGAGCACGATCCCCGCGAGCGTCGCTGACCAGATGTAGAGCACCACGACGGCGCGTCGATGGCTGTAGCCGAACGCGATCAGCAGATGGTGCAGGTGCCCACGATCAGCGACGTGGATCGGCTGCCGGCGGTAGATCCGTCGCACCACGGCGAAGACGAAGTCGATGAACGGGATCGCGAGCACGAGCGCCGGGATCAGCAGCGGCACGGTGCCGGCGAAGTCCACCGACGCGGGCGAGGTCGTCCGCCCGACGTAGGAGACGCCGGCCGAGGCCAGCAGCAGACCGAGCGTCATCGAGCCGGTGTCGCCCATGAAGATGGACGCGGGATGGAAGTTGTGGACCAGGAAGCCGATGCAGATGCCCGTCAACGCGACCGCGACGAAGGCGGCCGAGGATGGCACGTCCTCCACCAGCCCCCGTCCGCTGGCCGCGACCGTGAAGACGAGGAAGCCGATCGCTGCGATGGCCACCACGCCCGCTGCGAGCCCGTCCAGCCCGTCGATGAGGTTGACCGCGTTGATCATCGCGACCATGGCGAACACCGTCAGCGGGAGGCCGAGATCCGACGAGACGGACACCACGTCGAGCCCGGGCAGCCACGTGTAGACGATCTGGATGCCGAACAACGCCGGGATCAGCGCTGCGACCAGCTGGCCGGCGAGCTTGCTGCTGGCCGGCAGCTCGCGGACGTCGTCGTAGAGCCCGAGGGCAGCGATCGCGAGCACGCCGAGCAGGAGCCCGAGCGGCTGTGACGTCAGGGAGAACAGCTCCTCGAACGCCGTGAGCTGCGACGCGACCGCCAACGAGACGATGAAGCCGACGACCATCGCGAGGCCCCCGGCGGTCGGGACCGGCTCGCGGTGGACCCGTCGGGGATCGCTCGGCACGTCCACCGCGCCGAGATGACGAGAGAACCGGGCGACCAGCGGCGTCACGGCCGCCGTCGAGGCGGACGCGACCACGAAGATCGTCAGGTAGGCACCGAAGGGAACGCTGTCCACGCACCCTCCATCGACGAGCTCGCGACAGCAGCAAGCCGCTGCGGTCATCGCATGCAGGCTACGGCCTCAGGCCGCAGGGCCTCAGCAATACGCCGTGCCCGTGCGGCCGTCTCTTCAGGACTCGGGGTAGGCCGGGAACGACGAGAGCAGCTCGGTCACCTCGCCACGCACGGTCGCGCGCTCGGCTGCGTCGCCGGTGACGGCGCGGTGGATGAGGTCGCCGACGACGACCATCTCCTCGGGGCCCATCCCCTGCGTGGCGACGAGGGAGGTCCCGATGCGGATGCCCGAGGCGACGGCCGGCGGGTTCGTGTCGAACGGGATGGCGTTCTTGTTCAGGACGATCCCCGCCTCGGCACAGCGGTCCTCCGCCTCCGCGCCCGTGAGGCCGAGCGGCGTCACGTCGGCGAGGAAGAGATGCGTGTCGGTGCCACCGGACGTGATCCGCATGCCCTTGTCGACCATGACCTGGGCGAGGGTTCGGGCGTCGTCGAGGATCCGGGTCGCGTACTCCTTGAACTCGGGCTCCATCGCCTCCTTGAGCGCGACGGCCTTCGCGGCGACGACGTGCTCGAGCGGTCCACCCTGCATGCCCGGGAACACGGCCTTGTCGATCTTCTGGGCGAGGTGCTCCTTGCAGAGGATGATCGCGCCACGCGGGCCCCGCAGGGTCTTGTGCGTGGTGAACGTGACGATGTCGGCGTACGGGACGGGTGATGCGTGGACGCCGCCGGCGACGAGGCCGATGAAGTGCGCCGCGTCGACCATCAGGGTCGCGTCGACCTCGTCGGCGATCGCGCGGAACGCCTCGAAGTCGAGCTGACGGGGATAGGCGGACCAGCCGGCGATGATCATCTTGGGACGGTGCTCGAGCGCGGCCGCGCGCACGGCGTCCATGTCGATCGTCTCGGTCTCCTTGTCGACGCCGTACGAGGCGACGTCGAACCACTTGCCGGAGAAGTTGATCCGCATCCCGTGGGTGAGGTGGCCCCCGTGAGGCAGCGACATCGCGAGGACCTTGTCCCCCGGCATCACCGTGGCGAAGTAGGCCGCGATGTTCGCCGAGGCGCCCGAGTGGGCCTGGACGTTGGCGTGGTCGGCGCCGAAGAGCTGCTTGGCACGGTCGATCGCGAGGTTCTCGAGACGGTCGACGACCTCACAGCCACCGTAGTAGCGCTTCCCGGGCTGGCCCTCGGCGTACTTGTTGGTCAGCACCGATCCCTGGGCCGCGAGCACGGCAGGCGAGGCGAAGTTCTCGCTCGCGATGAGCTGGAGATCGCGGCGCTGGCGCGCGAGCTCGTCGAGCAGGCCACCGGCGACCTCCGGGTCCTGGGCCTGGAGGGCCGCGAAGTCCGGTCCGAAGTAGGTCGACATGGAGGGATGGCCTTCACACGTGGGGTCGGGCCGTCGATCCTAGCCCGATGCCCGAGCGGCTTGTTCGGCGACGCCGGCCCGCCGCGCCCTGCGCGACGTGAGCCCCCAGCGCGGCACCGCGAGCAGCGCCTCCCGGATCACGGCGTTGGACAGCTTCGACTGTCCGGCCGTCCGGTCGCGGAAGATGATCGGGACCTCGCCGACGCTGAGTCCGGCCTCCCAGACCCGGAGGGCCGTCTCGATCTGGAAGGCGTAGCCGTCCGTCGTGAGCGCGGTGACGTCGACGGCTTCGAGGGTCGAGCGCCGGAACGCGCGGAACCCGCTCGTCGCGTCGTGCACGGGCAGCCCGGTGCACGCCTGGACGTAGAGGTTGGCGCCGCGCGACAACAGCTCGCGGCGGCGTGGCCAGTTCTCGACCCCACCGTGCCGGATGTAGCGCGACCCGATGACGAGGTCGTGGAACGCGAGCGCGCCGAGCAGCTGCGGAAGGCGCTTGGCATCGTGGGACAGGTCCGCGTCCATCTCCACGATGACGTCGTGCCCGCCACGCTCGAGCGCCCAAGCGAACCCGTCGCGGTAGGCCGAGCCCAGCCCGCTCTTGCGCGGCCGATGCAGGACGTCGATCGGATGCTCGGCTGCCAGCCTGTCCGCGAGGTCACCGGTGCCGTCCGGTGATGCGTCGTCAACGACGAGCATGCGGGCTTCCGGGAGCACCGCGCGCAGCCGCTTGACGAAGACCGGCAGGTTCATCGCCTCGTCGTACGTCGGCACGACGACGAGCGTGCCTGCTCCGGTGGTCACTGCGGCCCCATCATCGACGCCTGCCGGGATGTGGTGGGTGGCAGCGCGGAGGCGAGGGTAACGAAGGCGAGTCGACCAACGTTGTTCCGCTCAACGGACCGCGTCACCGTCGAGCTCGTCGGTCGTCTCGATCGTCGCGACGACGCCGTCCTCCTTGGGGTCGTGCACGGGCTCGGCGACGATCTGGGTCGCGTCGAGCGGGTCGAGCTCGCCACGCGCGACCGCCAGCACCTCGTCGGCGTCGAGCGGCCCTGCTCGCAGGATCTGGGGCTCCGCGCGGGTCAGGTCGACGATGGTCGACGCCGGACGGTCACGACGCGGACCGCCGTCGACGTAGACGCGGACCTTGGCCCCGAGCTGGCCCTGGGCGTCCGGGACGGTCTCGGCGGCGCGCTGACCATGGACGTTGGCAGAGGTCACCGCGAGCGGTCCGACCGCGCGGATGATCTCGAGCGCGACCTCGTCGAACGGCATGCGCACCGCGACGGTCCCGTCGTTCTCGCCGAGGTCCCACTGGAGGTTCGGGTCGGCCTGCACGACGATCGTGAGCGGCCCCGGCCAGTAGGCGGCCATGAGCCGATCCGCCTCCACGGGAACACGGGTCACGAGCCCGAGCAGCTGCTTGGGGCTGCGGATCAGGACCGGCAGCGGGACCGAGCGTCCGCGACGCTTCGCGGCGAAGATCCGTCCCGTCCCCGTCGGGTTGAACGCGTCGGCAGCGATCCCGTAGACGGTGTCGGTCGGCATGACGACGACCTCGCCACGCTGGAGCGCGGCGGCGGCGGCGGCAACGGCGGCATCACGGTCATCGCCGCGGGCGTCGAAGGACTCGGTGGTGGGCTCAGACATTGCAGGCTCCGTCGGGGGTCAGCGCTCTCCAGCGACAGCGCGGTCGCGACCGGTGAGGTCCGCCACGATACGCACCGCCTGCAAGCCGACCCGCTCCGCGGCGCGGCGCGCGTCCTCCCCACGACGGTCGTCGATCTCGATCACGACCGTCCCGCCGGGACGCAGCCACCTCATCGCGGCGTCGAGCAGCCGGTCGACGACCTCATGTCCATCCGCACCGCCGACGAGCGCCGCGTCGGGATCGTGGTCGCGGACCTCCGGCTGCCAGCTGCCACGGTCCGAGGCGGGCAGGTATGGCGGGTTGCGGACGAGGACATCGACCTCGCC
>CBDTYW010000164.1:0-8494 GCA_965364735.1 uncultured Nitriliruptoria bacterium | reverse complement strand
CCGCCGATTTCATCGACCGGTTCACCGTCCGTGGACGATGCCCGGCCGACGAGCTGCGCGACCTGCTCCACGCCCCCGCAGCAGCGTTGGCGTGGGCACGCGAGCCGGTCCCCACCCGAACACTCCACGTCTGACCCCGCGCCCGACGAAGGCTCCGACCTTGTCCGCCATGCTGCCTGCCGCGGCCCTCGAGGCTGGACGACGACGCGTCGCCGATCCGGCCGCGATCCGTCGCGAGCTCGGCTTCGAGCTGAGGTCGGCGCGAGCACGAACCGACCGCCTCCTCGACGCTCTCGGTCACGACGACGTCCACGCACAGTGGTTCGAGTTCATGAGCCCCGTGGTCTGGGACCTCGGTCACATCGGCAACTTCGAGGAGCTGTGGTTGCTCCGTGAGCTCGATGGTCGTCCCGCCCACGACCCGCGTCTCGACCTCCTCTACAACGCGTTCGAGAACCCGCGCTGGAGCCGTGGCGAGCTCAGCATCCTCACCCGCGACCAGGCGAGGCCCTACCTCGAGGGTGTGCGCGCCGACGTCCTGGCACTCCTCGACGCGCTGGCGCTGAACGACCCTGATCAGCCGCTCGTGCTCGACGGCTACGTCCATCGGATGCTCGTCCAGCACGAGTCCCAGCACCAGGAGACGATCCTGCAGGCGCTGGATCTGCGCGAGGACCTCGCTCCGTTCGCCATGGCCGCACCCGAGCCACGCCCGCCCGCGCGCGACGTCGACGACACCGAACGCATCATGATCCCCGGCGGCCGCTGCACGATCGGCACCGACGACCTGCGCTGGACCTACGACAACGAACGCCCCCGCCACGACGTCGAGATTCCCGGCTTCGCCATGGAGCGCTTCCCGGTCACGAACCGCCGCTACGCCGAGTTCATCGCCGCCGACGGATACGACCGCGACGATCTGTGGTCCGAACGCGGCCGGGAGTGGTTGACCGAGCACGGTCACCGTGCGCCCCAGGGATGGATGCGGGCCGCGGACGGCTCGTGGCAGGTCCGTCGCCACGGACACCTCCTCACCCTCGATCCGCTCGAGCCCGTGCAACACGTCTGCTTCTTCGAGGCCGAGGCGTTCGCCGCGTTCGTCGGGGGCCGCATCCCCACCGAGCTCGAGTGGGAGAAGGCTGCGTCCTGGGATCCCGCAGCGCAGCGAGCCCGCACCTACCCGTGGGGCGAGACGTCACCGACGGCGCTGCACGCCAACGTCGGCCTGCGTCGGTTCGGTCCCGAGCGGGTCGGATCCCACCCCGCAGGAGCGTCGGCCTACGGTGTCGAGCAGCTCGCCGGCGACGTCTACGAGTGGACGACGTCAGCGTTCGAGGGGTACCCGGGCTTCACGGCGTTCCCGTACTCGGAGTACTCCGAGGTCTTCTTCGGCGGACACGACTACCGCGTCCTGCGCGGCTCCTCGGCCGTCATCTGTGCCCCCATCGCCCGCTGCACGTACCGCAACTGGGACCATCCCTACCGACGCCAGGTCTTCGCCGGCATCCGCGTCGTCCACCCCATCAGCTGACAGGCCTGCCTCGTGCCAACGATCGACCCGCCGCCGACCGACGCCGCAGGCGACGACCGCTTCGACGGGCTCACGGTGCTCGGAGAGCTCGGCGATCCCGCTGCCGACATCGCCGGCGATGTCCGGGCCGGCCTGACCGCGACGCCGCGCACCCTGCCGGCCAAGTACTTCTACGACGAGGTGGGATCGCGGCTGTTCGAGGACATCACCGTCCTCGACGAGTACTACCCGACGCGAACCGAGGCGGCGATCATCACCGAGCACGCTTCGGACATCATGCGTCTCGCCCAGCCGAAGGCGCTCGTCGAGCTCGGATCGGGCTCGTCGGTGAAGACCACGACGCTGCTGGAAGCCATGCACGAGGAGACCGGCGGCACCCGCTACCTCCCGCTCGACGTCAGCTGGAGCGCGCTGGCCGCTGCGGGGTCCGCGCTGGCTGAACGCTTCAGCTGGATCGAGGTCGACGGCCACGTCGCGGACTTCATGACCGATCTGCACGAGCTGCCCGAGGCCGACCGAAGGCTGGTGGCGTTTCTCGGATCGACCATCGGCAACCTCGACCTCGGTGAGCGCCACGACTTCTTCGTCCGGCTCGCGGACGTGCTCGGGGACGGCGATCACCTGCTCCTCGGCGCCGACCTCGTCAAGGAGGCGCGGGTCCTCGTGAACGCCTACGACGACGCCGCCGGGGTCACCGCCGGCTTCAACCGCAACGTGCTGCGCGTGATCAACCGTGAGCTCGACGCGGACTTCCGCGTCGAGTCCTTTGGTCACGAAGCCCGTTGGAACGTCGGGGAGGAGCGCATCGAGATGTGGCTCAACGCATCACGCGACCTCGACGTCCGCATCGGCGCGCTCGACCTCGACCTGTCGTTCTCCGCCGGCGACGGGATCCGGACCGAGCTCAGCTGCAAGTTCCGGATCGCCGGCCTCCGCGACGAGCTGGCACGTGCTGGGCTCGCGATCGTCGAGACCTGGACCGACGAACGCGCCTGGTTCAGCCTCTCGCTGATCCGCCGCGCCTGAGAGGGACCGACATGTGCCGCTTCGGCTACTACGAGGGCCCCGTCATCACCGTGGCCGACCTGCTCTACCGTCCGGTCCACTCGCTCGAGGAGCAGTCGATCGTCCCGCGCGAGATGCTCGCCGGCAGGATCAACGTCGACGGCACCGGCGTCGCGTGGTGGGCGCCGGGGGAGCGCGACCCGCTGCGCTACCGGACGGTCTCCACGACCTGGGGTGACCCCAACCTCCCGGAGCTCGCGCCCCGCCTGCTCGCCGAGCGCCTGATCGTCCATGTCCGCTCGGCGACCCCCGGGATCCCCGTCGGTGCGTCCCAGGTCGCCCCGTTCATCGCTGACGGCATCACGTTCGCGCACAACGGATGGCTCGGCGGGTTCCGGACCGGCGTCGGCCAGGAGCTCAGCCGACGTCTCCCGCCCGAGCAGTACCGCCATCTCGACGCGGTGTCGGACAGCATGACGCTCTTCCTGACCGTCCTGAAGCACCGAGCCGCCGACCCGTCTGCGGGGCTCGAGGGCGCCGTCGCCTCAGCGATCGAGGAAGCTGCCACGGTGTGCGCTGACCACGGGCGTGAGTCCACGATGAACATCATCGCCGCCGAGGCCGATGCGACCGTGGTCGCCCGCCACGCACGCGACCATGCCGCCAACTCCCTCTACGTCGCCCCCAACGGCACGGCCGCGTTGCCCAGCAGCCGGGTCGTCGCCTCCGAGCCGCTCGACGACGACGCCGGGTGGGAGCCCGTCGCGACCGCCACCATGCTGCTCCTCGAAGACGGAGCGATCACCAGCATCCGGTTGTGACGGCCCGGTCTGCATCGCCTCACGGATCCTGTCGGCACGCCACGGCATGCTGTCCACCCACCTCATCCGATCGGCCTGTGCCTGTCCATCGTGAAGATCGACTTCTCCCGTTCCCAGCGGATCGCTGCGGGACGGTCGGCGGTGTGGGCACTCGTCATCGACCCGGTCCACGTCGCCCGGCTGATGCCGGCGGCCACCTCCGTGGTGGCGGACGGGAACAGGTGGGCCTGGCGGCTCCAGACCTACCGGGTTCTGGGGTTTCAGGTGACGCCGGAGTTCGACGTCGAGATCTCGCCCGAGCCGGAGGTGCGCGTCACCTTCCGACCCGCGGGCCGCACGGCCGCTGAGGGGATCCACGCCGCCGGCCAGTTCGAGCTGACCGAGCGGGGGAGCAGCCACACCGATCTCGAGTTCGATCTGGACCTGCGCCTCGACCTCGGCATCCCGTCACTGCTCACCGGGACGGTCCGCTCCGTGATCGTGCGCGAGCTGCAGCGGGGCACGCGGGAGTTCTTCCGCAACGTCGAGCGAGAGGTCCGTCGCTGACCCGCGCGGCGACCGGACGATTGGCCGACCCTGGGAAGTTCTGAGCCCCCCACGCGTTACCCTCACTGCTGCACCCGCTGATCGCGAGCCCGCGGGGTGCAACCTCCGCCCCGGACCCGTCCTGCGGCGCATCGAGCCCGAACCGCTCCTGTTGCGCGCCGTTTCCAGGACGTCCGGCGCACCGGCCGCACGTCTGCTGCAGCCGGGACCCGCTCGCCATCCCCGCACCGAACAGGCTGCACGCTCCATGACTGACCTTGCCAACCTTCCCAAGACCGCTGACGGCGCCGACGACTTCAAGGTCGCGGACACCAGCCTCGCTGCTTACGGCCGCGCCGAGATCAACATCGCCGAGGGCGAGATGCCCGGCCTCATGGCGCTGCGCGACCGCTACGCCGGCCAGAAGCCGCTCGACGGTGCGCGCATCGCCGGGTGTCTGCACATGACGATCCAGACCGCCGTGCTCATCGAGACCCTGACCGCGCTCGGCGCCGACGTCCGCTGGTCCTCGTGCAACATCTTCTCCACCCAGGACCACGCCGCCGCCGCGATCGCCGCTGCTGGTGTCCCGGTCTTCGCCTGGAAGGGTGAGACCGAGGAGGAGTACTGGTGGTGCGTCCGTGAGTCGCTCAAGTTCAGCAACGGTCGGGGACCGAACCTGCTGCTCGACGACGGCGGCGACATGACGCACCTCGTCCACGAGGAGTACGAGTCCCTGCTCAGCGACATCCTCGGCGTCTCCGAGGAGACGACCACCGGCATCGGGGCGCTCAACAAGCGCGTCAAGGCCGGGACGCTGCGCATGCCGGCGATCAACGTCAACGACTCCGTCACGAAGTCGAAGTTCGACAACCTCTACGGCTGCCGTGAGTCGCTCGTCGACGCCATCAAGCGCGCCACCGACGTCATGATCGCCGGCAAGATCGCGATCGTCGCCGGCTACGGCGACGTCGGCAAGGGCTCCGCTCAGGCGCTGCAGCGCATGGGCGCTCAGGTCTGGATCACCGAGATCGACCCGATCATCGCCATGCAGGCTGCGATGGAGGGCTTCCGCGTCGTCCGCATGGCCGACGAGATCCAGAACGCCGACATCGTCGTCACCGCCACCGGCAACGACGACATCGTCACCCGTGACCTCGTGCTGAAGATGAAGCACCACGCCATCCTCTGCAACATCGGCCACTTCGACACCGAGATCGAGACCGCCGCGCTGCGCGAGTACGAGTGGACCAACATCAAGCCGCAGGTCGACCTCGTCAACCTTCCCGACGGCAAGCAGATCATCCTGCTCGCCGAGGGGCGCCTCGTGAACCTCGGCTGCGCGACGGGCCACCCGTCGTTCGTGATGTCGATGAGCTTCACGAACCAGGTGCTCGCGCAGATCGAGCTCTGGGAGAACCACGAGGACTACAAGGAGGACGTCTACGTCCTGCCGCGCAAGCTCGACGAAGAGGTCGCGCGTCTGCACCTCGAGAAGCTCGGAGCCAAGCTCACGACGCTGACCGAGAAGCAGGCCGACTACCTCGGCGTCTCGGTGGACGGACCCTTCAAGAGCGAGACGTACCGCTACTGAGCGCACCGCTCAGACCGCTTCTCGAGCGCGCCCCGGCTTCGGCCGGGGCGCGTTTGCGTCCGCCACCGGTGAGCGCTTGGCGCGCGCAGCGCGCTCGCACCATCCCGCACCTTCGGTCGGAGCCAACTTGTGCCGACAGGGCGGAGAGATCCGCGCGCCCCGTCCGCGATGTAGGAGGGCCTGGTGTACGCCGCCACTCGTAGAACACTGACCATCGGTTTCGCAGGGGTGATCCTCGCCTCCTGGCTGCTCGGCAGCCAGGGAGCAGGTGTCGCTCAAGGTGAAGCCCCTGTCGCGGCGCAGCCAGCGACCGGCAACGTCGCGGTCGACCTCGTGTCCCGGCTCGTCGAGCTCGAGGACGAGTTCGCTGCGGCGGATCTCGTCGAGTCGTCGGCTCGCACCGACATCGACGACGTGATCTTCGACAACGAGGCCGAGAAGGTCATCCTCGACTCCCTCGCGAACGTGGCGCGTCAGCGCTCCGCATTCACCGAGCTCGAGCCGGACTTCCGTGAGCTCTACGAGCGCGCCGAACGCGCCGAGGGTCCGGTCGCCGGTGCCGTCGGTGACGCAGCCCGTGCGTGGATCGTCTATGGCCACGGCCTGGAGCTCGCCGACGAGGCGCTCTCCCACGACCTCGGTCTCCCGCGCGGCAACCGCGATGGTGATGGTGTCGCGACCGGCGCCGACTACGCCGGTGGCGTCGTCGACGCTGCGCTGCTCACCGTCCTCGAGGCGAACGATCGCCTGGAGCTTGCCCACATCGCGCTCGCCACGGTCGACCTCGACCCGGCGATCGATGCGCTCATGGACGTCCGCGTCCAGGGCTGGATCGAGTACCGCCAGGTGGACGAGCCCGTCTACGCGGCGCTGCTGTCCCAGCCCGCGACGCAGGTCATCATCGCCACCGAACGCTTCTCCGGCGCGCTGGGCAACGCTCGCGCACGCACCATCGGCTACGCGTGCATCGACCGTGACGCCTACCTCGGAGGAGTCACGGCGCAGGACGGCTACCTTGCCGACCTTGCCGCGATCGACTGCCTGAACCTCGCGGGAACGGGCAGCTGAGCCATCGGCAGCCGTGAGACACCACCGAGCGATGCTCGGCGCATAGACTCCTGACAGACCCGGGGCGGCTCGACGCTGGACCGGGTTCGTCGGAGAAGCACCACGTCCTCCCCCCACGTGGTGTCCAGCAGCGCACGAAGGACCCACCGTGGCCAACGACGGGAAGTCAGCTCTCCGATCGCTCAAGGGCGAGCCCGCCCCGAGCACGTTCGTGCACAGCGACCGGCCGGTGGCCAAGGCGATCGTGCAGCCTGCGCTGAAGTTCATGCGCGCCGAGGCGTCCGGCGGAATCATCATGCTGTTCGCGGCCATCGCCGCGGTCGCCATCGCCAACTCACCCCTCGGTGACGGATACACAGCGTTCTTCAACACGCCGATCACGATCAGCTTCGGAGAGTGGGATCCCTTCCACCACATCGACCACCTGTCGCTGAAGCTGTGGATCAACGACGCCGCGATGGTGATCTTCTTCTTCGTGGTCGGGCTCGAGATCAAGCGCGAGCTCGTCGTCGGGGAGCTCCGCGACCCGCGCGCCGCAGCCCTTCCCGCGCTTGCGGCGCTGGGCGGCATGGTCGTCCCCGCCGCGTTCTTCGTCTACTTCAACCAAGGTCTGGAATCCTCCGGCGGCTGGGGGATCCCGATGGCGACCGACATCGCCTTCGCGATCGGCGTCATCGCGCTCGTCGGCAAGTCGGTCCCGATCGCCGCGAAGCTCTTCCTGCTCGCGCTGGCCATCGTGGATGACCTCGGCGCGATCATGGTCATCGCCGTCTTCTACACCGAAGAGCTCGCTGCCCTGTGGCTCGTCGGCGCCGCCGTGGGCCTGGTCGTCATCCATCTGATGAAGCGCGCACAGGTCCGCGCGATCACCGCCTACGTCATCGTCGGCGTGCTCGTGTGGCTGTGTGTCCTGGAGTCCGGCGTCCATGCCACGCTCGCTGGCGTTGCGATCGCGTTGATGACCCCGCTCGGTTCGTTCTACTCGCCGAACAAGTTCCGGGCCCGCGCTCACGAGCTCATCGACCGGATCGACGAGTACATGCCCGACGTCGACGACATGAGGGAAGTCGACCACCACACGCAGGCGCGCGTCCACGCGATGACCCGCGACCTGAACCGGCTCTCCGACGACTCCGTTCCGCCGCTGCAGCGACTCGAGGACACGCTCACGCCGTGGTCGAGCTACCTCATCGTCCCGCTGTTCGCGTTCGCGAACGCTGGCGTGGTGATCAGCGGCGACATGCTCAACGGCATCGTGACCGAGCCGGTCTTCCTCGGGGTCGGCCTCGGGCTCGTGCTCGGCAAGCTGCTCGGCGTCGTCGGCTTCACGTGGATCGCGGTCAAGACCGGCATCGGCACGCTCCCCAGGAACACGAGCTGGGGTCACGTCTTCGGCCTGGCCCTGCTCGCAGGCATCGGCTTCACCGTCGCGTTGTTCGTGTCCGAGCTCGCGTTCGCCGGAGAATCACTGGCGATCTACAACGATCAGGCGAAGCTCGGCATCTTCGCCGCGTCCTTCATCTCCGGCGTCGGTGGGTTCGTGTGGCTGAAGTTCTTCGCCAAGCCGCCCAACGGGCCGCAGGTGAGGGACGACGACTCCGACATCGCCCACCAGGCCCCGGAGTCCGTCAGCGTCTGACCGGCTGACGCTGCCCGCTCAGGCTGCGACACGGCCCGGGAGGGCGGTCCACTCGTCATGGAGCAGGCTCAGGATCCTGTCCGGGTCGGGCGTGATCGCCTCGTCGGTGACGACGCCGGAGAACACCCGTCCGCCGAGGCTGATGAAGGCCACCCCCAGGTTCAGCTGCCCGGTCATGCCTCCCCAGCCGATGATGCCCTCGATCCGTGCACCGGCGAGATGCAGCGGCATGGCAGGGCCGGGCACGTTCGTGACGACACCGCTGGAGCGGATCTGGTTGAGCCGGTGAACACCGCGCTCGATCGGCGGGG
>CBDTYW010000163.1:0-8522 GCA_965364735.1 uncultured Nitriliruptoria bacterium | reverse complement strand
TCGCTCGGCGAGAAGAACGGTGTTCGCGTCTCGAACATCGAGAAGAAGATGGGCATCAAGGGCTCCGCGACCTGCGAGCTCTCGATGGGCACCGACGGCGTCCCCTGCGTCGGCTACCTCGTGGGCAACGTCCACGACGGCATCCGGCAGATGTTCCAGGTCATTGAGTACGCCCGCATGATGGTCGGCACGAAGGCCATGAGCACGCTCTCCACCGGCTACCTGAACGCCCTCGAGTACGCGAAGATCCGCGTCCAGGGCCCGGACCTCACCGAGATGGCCGACAAGCACGCCGCCAAGGTCGAGATCATCAAGCACCCCGATGTCCGTCGGATCCTGATGGAGCAGAAGGCTCACGCGGAGGGCATGCGCGCGCTCGTCCTGTTCACCGGATGGGTGCAGGACCAAGGCGCGATGGCCGAGGGCGACGAGCACAAGGAGTGGCTCAAGCGCGAGGACTTCATGCTCCCGCTCGTCAAGGGCTACTGCTCCGAGAAGGCCTACGAGCTGCTCGCGCTCTCGCTGCAGACCTTCGGCGGCTCCGGCTTCACGCAGGACTACCCGATCGAGCAGTACATCCGCGACGCCAAGATCGACACCCTCTACGAGGGCACGACGGCGATCCAGGGCCTCGACCTGTTCTTCCGCAAGATCGTTCGCGACCAGGGCGCGACCCTGACGTGGCTGGCCGACCAGATCCGCCTGCTGGCGAAGGCCGGCCCCGACGGCGACCCGTTCGCCATCGAGCGCGACGCCCTCGGCGCAGCGCTGGACAACGTCCAGGGTCACCTCGCGGTCATGGTCAACCACGCGATGGCGTCGCTCGACGAGAACGCCCGCACGGAGATCTACAAGACGGCCCTGCACACGACGGACTTCCTCGCCTCGCTGTCGGAGGTCACCATCGCGTGGCTTCTGCTGCGCCAGGCAGAGGTCGCCTCCGCGAAGCTGCCGACGGCATCGCCGGCGGACGCCTCGTTCTACAGCGGGAAGATCGCTGCGGTCCGGTACTTCTCGAAGCGGGTCCTCCCGAAGATCGCCCTGCGTCGCAGCGCGGCCGAGGCCGAGAACGGCTCGCTCATGAAGCTCCCCGAGGCCGCGTTCTGATCGGCTGATCCCGGCACGTCACGAACCGCCCGTCGCTCCTCGCGGCGGGCGGTTCGCGTTCAGGCGATGGTGTCGGCGGCGCGGAGCTCGGCGAGTCGATCCGCGTCGAGGCCGATCTCGGCGAGGATCTCGTCGGTCTGCTCGCCGAACTGGGGCGCGCCCCGACGGACGCTGCCCGGCGTGCGGGAGAAGCGGGGCGCGGGGGCCGGCTGCTTCATGCCGTCGACGTCGATGAAGACGTCGCGGGCCGTGTTGAACGGGTGCGTCGTCGCCTCGACGAGCGAGCGGGCAGCGAGGACGCAGGCGTCGGTGCCGGCAAAGATCTCGTCCCACTCGTCGCGGGTCCTGGTCAAGAAGATCCGCTGGAGCTCGGCGCGTTGACGCGGGTACTGGGACGTGTCGCTCTGCGGCCAGGTCTCCGGGTCGATGCCGAGGCCCTCGAGCAGCTGCGCATGGAAGTGCGGCTCGATGGCTCCGACCGCGACGAAGCCGCCGTCCGCGCACATGTAGTTGTCGTAGTACGGGACGCCGCCGTCGAGCATGTTGCTGCCGCGCTCGTCGCGCCACGCACCGAGGCCGATGAAGCCGTGCATCATCGCGGTCAGCGACGCGGCGCCGTCCACCATCGCCACGTCGACGACCTGGCCCCTGCCGGAGGTCTGGCGCTCGAGCAGCGCCGCCATCACGCCCATCGCGAGGAACGTCCCGCCACCGCCGAAGTCCCCGATGAGGTTCAGCGGCGGAGGCGGCGCCTCGCCGACGCGGCCGATCGGGTGCAGCGCTCCGGCGAGCGCGATGTAGTTCGCGTCGTGCCCGGCGCGGTCGCGCATCGGGCCCTCCTGGCCCCACCCGGTCATCCGTGCGACGACGAGGCGCGGGTTGCGCCCGAGCAGGACCTCCGGGCCGAAGCCGAGGCGCTCGATGACCCCGGGCCGGAAGCCCTCGACGATCACGTCCGCGGTCTCGCAGAGCTGGAGCAGCAGCTCGACGCCCTCCGGGGACTTGAGGTCCAGCGCCACCGACCGACGGTTGCGCGACATCCCGAACATCCCGATCTCCATGCCGGGACTTCCCTTGGCGGACGAGATCCGATCAATGCGGATGACGTCAGCTCCGAGGTCGCCGAGCAGCATGAGCCCGTACGGGGCGGGGCCGATCGCCGCGATCTCGATGATGCGGACGCCGTCGAGTGGTGAGGACACGCAGGACTCCAGTGCAGGGTTCAGACACGAGATGATGGCGGACCGGTCAGGCTCGCAGCGACTCGGGGAGGTCGCGGATGTCGAGGACCGTGCCGTTCTCGATGCTCCCGGCGTCGGCGAGGTCGAGGAGTCGCCACAGCTCCACGGCGACGTCGTCGGGCGACGACAGCGCCCCCTCGTCGTGCATCTGCTGGAAGCGCTCGACGGCCGGGAAGTCGGACTCGGGCGTGTCACGGATGACCGCCTGCATGTCCGTCGCCACGACTCCGGGAGCGACGGCGAACACGGTCGTGGCGGTGTCGCCACGCTGCTGGCGTTCGAGGCCCACCGTGCGGACCCACATGTCCACGGCCGCCTTCGACGCGCAGTAGACGGCCCAGCCGGGGTAGGCCCCGCGCGCCGCGCCGGAGGTGATCTGCAGCAGCTGTGCTCGGACCTCTCGGGTCGACACCGCCGCGAGCAGCGCCGCGCCGATGACCTGCGGGGCGACGGCGTCGAGGATCGCCTGCTGCATCTGTCCGGTGATGCTGATCTCGCCCGTGAAGCCCGTCGGTGTCAGGCCAGCAGCGTTGTGCACGAGCACGATCCGCTCGGCCTGGCTCGTCGAGATGATCTCGGCGATCTCACGGACCGCGTCGGTGAGGCCGGGCTCCGAGGAGAGGTCCGCGCTGACGTGGCGCGCGCCGTGCTCGGGGGCCGCGCCCGCAGAGCGGGAGAACGAGACCAGATCGGAGCCCTCCGGAGCGGCGGCGAGCAGGGCTGCGCCGATGCCGGCGGAGCCGCCGGTCACGATGACGAGGACAGACATGTGGAGGTTCCTTGCTGTGGAGACACATGGGGCGGGCGTCAGCGAAGGCCGAGGACGCCGGGGTTGAGGATCGCGTTCGGGTCGACCGCGGTGGCCGCGGCGCGAAGCGCGGCGTGGAACGGCGCCGGGACCTGGCGCCGGTGGGCGTCTGCGTGCCAGCGGCCGACCGCGTGATGGTGCGTGATCGTGGCGCCACCGTCGACGAGGACCCCGGTGACGGCGTCCTTGATCGCCTGCCACTGGCGGACCCGCGCGCCGCGCTCCCCCGGCGCGATCACCGTGACGTACGGCGCAGCGCCGTCCGGGTAGGCGTGGGTCAGCCGGACACCGACGATCCCGGCGCCGCAGACCTCCGTGACGGCGGCCTGCGCGGTCGTGCGGAGGGTGTCGACCAACGCCTCGAGACGGTCCCAGGTGATCGCGGTCTCGAAGGTCTCCACGACCATGCCGAGCCGCGCGAGCCCGTCGCGGAGGTACGGGGCCCGGACGAAGGATCTCCGCCACTCGCCAGCGCCGCCCGTCGAGGTGCCCGAGTCATCGCCCGTGCGGACCACCGGCCCGTCGGTGACGGTGCCGCCATGGTCGCGGCAGAGGGCGAGACAGGCGCCGAGGTCATCGCCGCACGGCCGGTGGGCGGACTCGAACCCGAGGGCGAGGAGCGCATGGCTGCCGTCGCCGGCGCCGTTCAGGAACGCCTCGACCGGATCGAGCAGACGGGCGTTGGCGGGGCGCAGATCGGCCTGGGTGATCGCGCGGATCGCCGCGCAGCCTGCTGCGAACGACGGGAACGAGACCGACGCCTGGGCACGGTGGACGGGGCGTGGACGGACGCGCAGCCACGCGTCGGCGACGACGCCCAGCGCGCCTTCGGAGCCGAGCATCATCCGGTCCGGCGACGGGCCTGCCCCCGACGATGGCAGGCGCCGCGAGTCCCACCGTCCGACGGGAGTGACCGCGGAGATCGCGGCAACCAGATCGTCGATGTGGGTCGGGCCGGTCGCGAAGTGTCCGCCCGCACGGGTCGCGACCCAGCCACCGACGGTCGAGAACTCCCACGACTGCGGGTAGAAGCGGGCGGTGAGCCCGTGAGGTCGGAGCAGGCCCTCGACCCGCGGCCCCATCGCGCCCGCGCCGATCCTCGCGTGGCCGGAGACCTCGTCGAGGTCGATGAGGTCGGACATGCGCTCGAGGTCGAGCGCCACCACTCGGCGCCCTCGCCGGTCGTGCTCGCTCGGCTCGACGCCGCCGACCACCGAGGTGCCACCACCGAACGGCACGACGATGATGTCCGCGTCGGCAGCCCAGCCGAGCACCCGCTCGATCTCCGCGGCCGATGCCGGGCGGACGACAGCGGCGGGGGGACGCAGGTCGTCGGGCGAGTCGATCGCACGCGCGACGTCGAGGAACCCCTGTCCCGCAGCGTGGCGGGCACGGTCCACCGGGTCGGCCGAGACATCGACGTCGAGCCTCGGCAGCGCGATGTCCTCGAACGCCGCAGCAGGCAGGGCTGGCGGTGCGACGGCCGTCGGTCTCGCGCCGAGCAGGGCGACCCGGTCCGCCAGGTCCACCAGCTCGTCGTCCGTGACGGCGGCGGCGTCCGTGCCCCAACCCCACCACGATCGCGCGTTCGACATGCGGTCTCCGTGGTCTGCGGGCGCGGCGAACCTATCGTGGTCCGCACACCGGTCCCCCGACGAGGACGCCCCACCGATGGCCACAGAGCAACGATCGTCCGGCGGCGCCACCGCGCTCGTCCTGATCGCGCCGCTCGTCGTCGTCGCGGCGGTCATCGCGTTCGCAGTCCAGGTCGGCTCGAGCGACGGCGCCTCAGCGCCCACGCCGTCCCCGACGGTCGCCGAGCCGACGCCCACCACGACCTCCGCCGACGGCGTGTCCGTCTTCGCGGTGCGCGACGACGGGACGCCGGTTCGCTGGGACCCGTGCACGCCGATCCGCTGGGCCCATGACCTGCGGGGGGCTCCGGACGGCGCCGAGGCGCTTGTCGAGGCCGCGTTCAAGCAGCTGTCGTTCGCGACGCGGCTGCCGTTCGCGCCCACCGACCACGCTCCGTCGGACGTCCTCGGGCGGGACCGTTCCACGGTCGGAGCGGACGGCCGCTGGGCGCCGATCCTGATCGGGTGGACCTCCGATGACCTGACCGATCTCCCGCTGGAGCTGACCGACCGCGCGGTCGCGATCCCGGTCGCGGTCGACGCCGAGGGCGGGCAGGTCATCGTGACCGCGCAGGTCGCGTTCAACACCTCCTGGCCGCTCGACATGGAGCTCGGCGAGCGCCACACGTCCTGGGGCATCGTCATCCTGCACGAGCTCGGCCACGTGCTCGGGCTCGACCACGTCACCGGGGACGGCGCGCTGATGGCCCCGTCGCCGGGCTTCGGCGATCCTGAGCTGACCGAAGGAGACCTCGCGGACCTCGCCGCGGTCGGCCGGCGCGACGGCAGCTGCCTCGACGTCCCCGCGCCCCGCGAAGTCGGCCCCCTGACGAACGTCCAGTGACAACCGGCCACATCATGTGCGAAGGTCACGGAGACTTGACGGACCGTCTGACCCGGGAGTGCCCACGGTGACCCGACTCGATGACCTGCTGGAGCTCCGCGCGATGGCGCAGCTCCAGGACCTCGTGGGCCGCGCGCCGCTCGACGTGATGATCCGCGACGGACGCGCCGTCACGGCACGTGAGCTCCTGTGGGAGGTCGACGGCATGAACCGTCAGCGGGTCGAGGCGATCCTCGATGCCTTCCCGTCGGTCACCGCGCTCGTGCACTCCTCCGTCGAGGCGCTCACCAACATCCGCGGGATCGGGCGGACAACCGCAGAGCGCGTCATGGCCAAGATCGTCGCCGGCGATCAGCTCGCGGCGGTCTGAACGATCAGAACGCGGCGTCGATCTTCGCGGCGAGCGCGAAGTCGAGCTCGGTGAGCCCGTCCGCGTCGTGCGTGGTCAGCCGGATCGTCACGCGGTTCCACACGTTCTCGATCTCCGGGTGGTGGTTCATCCGCTCTGCGTCGAACGCGAGCCTGGTGATGAACGCGATGGCGTCCGGGAAGCCGGCTGCCACGAACTCCTTGTGGATGGCACCACCATCGCGACGCCATCCATCAATCCCGGCGAGCGCTTCGGCGATCGCTGCGTCATCGAGTCGAGATGCGGTCACCGGGCTGCCTTCGGGTCGAGTGCGCAAGGGCCCCCAGCATGACCGACGCTCCGACACCGAGCATCGTCAACCCACCACCCGAGAGGTCACCCCATGCCGCGCGAGCTGCCCATGTTCCCCTTGGGGACGGTGCTGGTGCCGCACATGGTCCTGCCGCTGCACATCTTCGAGCCGCGCTATCGGGAGCTCATCCAGGACTGTCTCGCGGGCGACCGGGAGTTCGGGGTCGTCCTGATCGAGCGCGGCCACGAGGTCGGAGGCGGCGAACGACGCAGCAGCGTCGGCACGGTTGCTCGGATCATCCAGGCCGAGGAGCTCGAGGACGGCCGCTGGGTGTGCGTGTCGGTCGGCGTCCGTCGACTCCGCGTCGTCGAGTGGCTCGACGACGATCCGTACCCGCGTGCGGTGGTCAACGAGCTCGCCGAGCTCGTGCCCCGCGGCGACGTCAGCGAGCTCCACGGTCGGGCCTCTCTGCTGCTGCGCCGCGTGCTCGCGCTGCAGACCGAGCTCGACGAGCCGGCGGCTCCGGTCGACACCGAGCTGCACGAGGACCCGTCGATCGCGACGTTCCAGGCAGCTGCCCTGTCCGGGCTGAACGCCTTCGACGCGCAGATGCTCCTTGACCTCGACGACATCGACGAACGGTTCGCCATGGTCGTCGAGCAGCTCGAGGCGACCATCGAGACGCTGCGGTTCCGTCTGGGCCAGTGACGGCGGGTGCGGCATCCTTGTCCACCGAAGACGAGGTGACAGCGATGCGTGTCCGCGAGATGCAGCCCGACGAGGCGACCCGCGTCGGTGAGCTGACCGTCGCCACCTACGACACGTTCGCACGCTGGCCACACGGGGCGCCCTACCGAGCAACCCTCGCCGACGCCGCGGCCCGCGTCGCGGCTGGTGCGATCGTGCTGGTCGCGGTCGACGACCCGGACGATGACGGCAACGAGCCGATCCTCGGGTCCGTGACGGTCACCGTCGCCCCGAACGCCTACTTCGAGTATCTGCCCGGCGTCCACGGCGACGGCGGGTTTCGGATGCTCGCGGTCTCGCCCGAGGCGCAAGGGCAGGGCGTCGGCACCGCGCTCACGTCGGCTGCCGTGTCGCACCTGTTCGTCAAGGGCGTGCGACGTGCGGTCATCACGACGATGGACTTCATGGAGGCTGCGCACGCCCTGTACGAGCGGCTCGGCTTCGTCCGTCGCCCGGACCTCGACGTGGCCTACGACACCGGCGTCGGCCACACCTTCCACCTCGACCTGCGCGACACTGCCGTCGCGACCTTCGGTGAGCCCGGACCGGCCGCGCCACCGACCCCCTGGGCCGAGCGTCAGGCCCAGCTCGACGCGGCCCGGTCCGAGCCCGGCGCCCAGGGGTGCGACTGATGTGCGGCCGCTACGTCGCGATCAGCGACCCGGAGCATCTGGCGGAGTACTTCCACGCGGACACCGTCACGGCGTCGAGCGATCGCTCCTACAACGTCGCCCCGACCATGTCGGTCCCGGCCCTGATCGACCACGACGACGAACGTCGGCTCGGGGCGCTGTCCTGGGGCTACGTCCCGTACTGGTCGAAGAACCCGAAGAAACCACCGCGCCCGATCAACGCCCGGCTCGACAAGGTGCTCTCCAACCGCATGTTCGCGGAGTCGTTCGGCCAACGCCGCTGCATCCTGCCGGCGGACGGGTTCTACGAGTGGCAGGTCACCGGCGAGGACGCCTCCGGCAAGCCGATCAAGCAGGCCTGGTACATCCACGAGCCGGAGGAGCAGCCGCTCGCGTTCGCCGGGATCTGGTCGTCGTGGAAGTCGAAGGACGTCGCCGAGGGTGACGAGCCGGATCGCATCCACTCCGCCGCGATCCTGACGACCGACGCCCGCGGGAAGATGGTCGACCTGCACCACCGCATGCCGCTGATCCTGCCGAGCCGGCTCTGGGACGAGTGGCTGCACGGCGACGTCGAGCCCGAGGCGCTGCAGCTGACGCTCACCGGCCTCGAGGCGCCGGCGCTCAACGCCCGCGCCGTGTCGTCGCTGGTCAACAACGTCCGCAACGACTCCGCCGACCTCCTCACCGCGATCTGAGCACCGACATCGGTCACTCGGCGGGCGGGCTCAACGCGTGTGGAGGACCCGACGGGCCGCGGCTCGGCCCTGGGCGATGCACGGTGAGACCCCGACGCCGTCGAGCGAGGCGCCGGCGAGGGCGAGGCCGGGATGGCGCTGCTCGGCCG
>CBDTYW010000162.1:0-8562 GCA_965364735.1 uncultured Nitriliruptoria bacterium | reverse complement strand
TTCCGGGGCGTGGCTCCGTTCTCGGAGCCCGAGACCCAGGCGATCCGCACCCTCATCTCCACGCGTCAGGTCACGACGCTGCTCACCAACCACACGTTCTCGAACCTGCTGCTGCGCCCCGTCGGCGTCGTGCCGAACACCATCGGGCCCGACGACCTCCCGGTCGGCTTCGCGCCGGACGAGTGCTTCACGCAGGCCGACGGTCGCGACAACGGCATGCAGGCGCTCGGTGAGCGCATGTCAGCTCAGGTCGGCTACTCCAACCAGTTCGGCTGGGAGCTCTACGACACCACCGGCACCACCGAGGACTACTCGTACAACGCAACCGGCGGCTACGGCTACACCTTCGAGATCGGGCCGGACGAGTTCCACCCGCCCTTCGTCAACGTCATCAATGAGTACGTCGGCAACACCGACGCCGCTGCCGGCGTCGCGCTCGACGCACAGTCGGCCGTGACCTCCGGCGCTGGCCGTTCCTGCCCGGGCGAGACCGTCGAGGCTGCCACCGTCGGTGGCGGGCTCCGTGAGTCCTACTTCCTCGCCCTCGAGAACGCGGCAGACTCGGCCACGCACTCCGTCCTGACCGGCACCGCGCCGGCGGGCGCCGAGATCCAGGTGACGCGCTCCGGCACGTTCCCGCTCTGGGACAAGACGCAGTTCGAGGACACCGTCACCACGACGATGGTCGCGAAGGGCGGGACGTTCGAGTACCACACGAACCCGTCGACGCGTCCGTTCTCCTCGGCTCGCCCGTACTCCACCGGGCCGAGCGTCGGCGCCGCGGTGACCGAGGTCTCCTCGAGCGACCACACCGGAACGCCGCTGCCCCCGGCCGTCTCCACGGAGGACATCGAGATCGTCGTCGAGCCGGGCATCGACGCCATCACGCTGACGATGGGCTCGACGCTCCCCGCCGATGACTACGACCTCGAGCTGTACTCGCCGGACCTCGTGGTCATCGGCTCGTCCGGCGCGACCAACACCGACGAGTACATCCAGTTCGCTCGGCCCAACGGCATCAACCCCGGTACCTACGTCGCCCGCGTGATCAACTTCGCCGCGGTCGGCCCGTACCAGCTCAACATCTCGCTCGGCACCCTGCCGGACGAGGGCGAGCCGGAGAACCTGCTCTTCTCCCCGGAGACCCCGGAGGAGTGGACGTTCACCTGCACGCTCAACGGTGAGACGCTGACCACGCGCGACGTGTTCGTCGCTCGCGGTGACTCCAAGGACCTCGGCGACGTCTGCGTCACCGCAGCCGCTGCGGAGGAGCCCACGCCGGCCCCCGAGCCGGACCCGCTCCCCGCCACCGGCGGCGGCGCGATCCTCGCCGGTCTCATGGCTCTCGGCACCGCGACTGCGCTGCGCCGCAAGGGCTGACGCCGCCCGCACATCGGCTCACGCCCCGTCCTCGTCATGAGGGCGGGGCGTTCGCCGTCGCTCCGAGGTGGGCGGTCCGCCGTGCCATGCGCCATGCTGCGTGCACCGCCTGAGCACGGAGCAAATGTGGAGACCATCGAGACCGACGTCGTGATCATCGGGTCCGGGTTCGGCGGCAGCGTCTCGGCGCTGCGCCTGGCGGAGAAGGGCTACTCGGTGGTCGTCGTCGAGGAGGGCCGCCGGTGGACGCGCGACAACCTCCCGTCGACCAACCGCGACCTCAAGAACTACTTCTGGTTCCCGTCGCTCGGGTTCCGCGGGGCGCAGCGCCTGAGCCTGCTCAAGGACGTGTTCATCCTCAGCGCGTCCGCCGTCGGCGGGGGCTCGGTGATCTACGCGAACACCCTCTACGACCCGCTGGAACAGTTCTTCGACGACCCTGCCTGGGCCGGGATCTCCGACTGGCGCGACGAGCTCAACAAGCACTACGCGCAGGCGAAGAAGATGCTCGGCGTCACAACCGTCCCGTTCGTGACGGCGGCCGACGAGCTGCTGCTCAAGATCGGCCGGCGCATGGGCGTCGAGGACACCTGGCACCCGACGGAGGTCGGCGTCTACTTCGGCGAGCCGGGCGTCACCGTTGAGGACCCGTTCTTCGGGGGCGCAGGGCCCGACCGCACCGGCTGCATCGGCTGCGGCAACTGCATGGTCGGCTGCCTGCACAACGCCAAGAACTCGCTCGACCAGAACTACCTCCACCTCGCCGAGCAGCTCGGCGTGCAGGTCGTCCCGGACCGTCGCGTGGTCTCGATGCGCAAGGCGTCGGACGGCAAGTGGGCGGTGCTCGGGAAGAACCCCGGTGGCATGCCGCACAAGAACGCCGACCGGACGGTCGTCCGCGCCGACCACGTGATCTTCTCGGCCGGCGCGCTCGGCACCCAGAAGCTGCTCCACAAGTTCGCTGACGAGGGCCCGCTCGACCGGATCTCGCCCAAGCTCGGCTCGCTCACCCGCACGAACTCCGAGGCGATCGTCGCCGCGACGGCCGGCACCGACGGCGAGGACTACTCCAAGGGCGTCGCCATCACGTCGTCGATCCACGTCGACGAGCACACCCACATCGAGCCGGTCCGGTACGGATCCGGCAGCGACGCGATGCGCGGCCTGGTCGCACCGATGGTCGACGGGGGCGGGTCGATCCCCCGCCAGCTGCGCTTCGCGAAGATGATCGTGACGCGCCCGCAGGACCTGCTGCGCAACATGTTCCAGACGGAGTGGCCCGAGCGGACCGTGACGTTCCTCGTGATGCAGTCGCTCGACAACTCGCTGCAGACCTTCCGCAAGCGCACCCCGTTCGGCTCGTACCTGTCGACCAAGCAGGGCCACGGCGCCCCGAACCCGACGTGGATCCCGCAGGCCAACGAGGCCGCCCGGATCGGCGCGGAGGAGATGGGCGGCATCGCGGCCGGCTCGATCTTCGAGGCGACGATGGACGTGCCGACCACTGCCCACATCATCGGTGGCGCCCCGATCGGCGAGACCCCCGACGACGGCGTGATCGACCCGTGGCATCGCCTGCACGGCCACGACGGCGTCCACGTCTGCGACGGCGCTGCGATCACCGCGAACCTCGGGGTGAACCCGTCGCTGACGATCACCGCGATGACCGAACGCGCGATGTCGTTCTGGCCGAACAAGGGCGACGACGACGCCCGTCCACCGCTGGGATCGCCCTACGAGCGCGTCGCTGCGGTCGCCCCGCGCAACCCCGCCGTCCCCGCCGACGCCCCCGCGGCCTTGACCAGCCACTGACACGACGCTGCCCGTCGCCGTGCGCAGAGCGCACCACCTGCTGCACGCGGACGCCAAGCGGACGACAGGCAGGTTGGTATCCGGTCCATCGTGACCAGTCTCTAGGAGCGCTTGTGAGCCAACCACGTGTCCTGACCCTGCTCGGAGTACTGCTTGCGATCGTCTTCGGGGGCGGGATCCTCCTTGGGATCACGGAGATCGACGATGCACGGTGGGAGAGCCAAACGGTCGTCACCATCGACCAGCCTCGCGCCATCGCTGAGGTGCCGTCCGCCGGGATCCTCGACAAGCTGGGCCGCCTCCGGTTCAAGTACGCCGGGCTGCTGCGCACCCGCGAGCTCCAGGACCCGATCGCCGAACGGCTCGAAACGACCCCGCAGGACGTGGCCGGCCGGCTGACCACCATCGTCCCCAACGAGAGCCTGCTCCTGGTGCTGGTCGCCACGTCGGCAGATCCTCAGGCCGCAAGTGACCTCTCGAACGCCGCGGCCAGCGAGCTCGTCAGCTACGTCCAGCGCGAGCAGGATGCCGCCGACATCCCAGAGGCCAACCGGTTCGTGTTCAGGACCGTCACCGTCTCCGACATCGCGCGCAACGTCACGAGCCCGAGCCGGGAAGCTGCGCCCATCGTCGCCTCGGCCCTCGGGCTGTTGCTGGCCCTGGCCCTGATCGTCCTCGGCCGGCGACGCGCCTGATGGTGGGCGACGCACTCCTGCTGCTGGGCGCGCTCGCGCTGACGTGGTGGGTCGCGACCCGACCGCTGCCGTCGGCCGTCACGTACTCGGTCGCGGCGTGGCTCATCGTCCCGGCCCCGCTGGTCGTCCCGAACCCGCTGACGTCCGGGCTCACCGCTGACCGCCTGATCCTGGCCGGTCTGTTCGCTGCGTGGCTCCGCCATCGTTCCCTCAGCCGGGGCTCGACCTCCGCGCGCCTCCCAGACGTCCTCGGGTCAGGCGCCGGGGCCCCCATCATCGCGCTGAGCGTCATGGTGGCCTACATCATCGCCTTCACGGCGGCTGGTCCTGCAGCGGGCGGAACTGCGGTCTGGGGGCTGGAGATCCTCACCTGGGCAGATCGTCTCGCCACGCTGACGCTCGTCGTCCTGGTCGCGCAGGACCTCGACGCCCAGGCTGATGCTGCCGGCACGCGCCCCAGCGCGCCGTGGCTGCGTGGGATCACCGTCGGGCTCCTCACGATCAGCTTCATCGCCGCGATCGAGTGGGTCACGGGCCGCGCGTTCGGTCAGGCCCTCTTCAGCCCGCTCGGCTCCCTTCAGGGGCTCGACGCCGCGGCTCCGCTGGAGATGCGGGCCGGCGCGATCCGGGTCCGGGCCGGAGCCGAGTTCGCGCTCGAGCTCGGCTGGATCGTGGTGGCGCTCGCGCCAGCGGCCCTCGCCACCGCCATCGACGACCAGGATCCGCGATGGCAGCGTGCCGGCGCCGTCGCGCTGGCGGCGAGCCCTGTCGTCGTCTATCTCACCCGTTCGCGCTCTGCGCTGGCCGCGTTGCCCATCGCGGCGATGATCTGGCTCGTGTTCGCCCGACAGGAGCCGTCCACCCGCTGGTCGATCACTGCCGCAAGCATCCTCGGGATCGGGCTGATCGGACTGGTCGGCGTTGCAGCTCCGGGCCTGACCGCCGTCGAGATCGACCGCGGCTCGATCGAGGTCCGCGAGGAACGGCTCGAGGTCCTGACCACCGCAGCTGCAGAGCGTCCCGTCGTCGGGCTCGGGGTCGGCGCCGTCGATCAGCTCGGCGTCGGAACCACCGACTCGAGCTATCTCCAGCTCTACGCCGAGGTCGGGGTCCTGGGTCTCGGCGTCCTCCTCATCGCCGTCTTCGCCGGGATCGGAGCGATGGCGCCGATCCTGATGCACGACGGACCGGAGCGCAGCGCCGCCGTCGCTGCCCTCACCGGGGCGGCGGCCCTCGTCGGCGGCTCGGCTGCCTACGACGCGCTGACGGTCAGGATGTCGGCGCGGCTGCTGTGGATTCTGATCGGCGTTGGCATCGTGACGGCCGCCCGCTGCGGGGTCACGACCAGGATTCGTCGCCCGGGAAAGCTCCGCGTCGTGGCTGCGGCGGGGCTGGTGTTCGTCGGCGTCGCGCTCGGGTACCTCGCGCCGTCTGTCGCGTCGGTCGAGCATCGGTTCACCACCGTTCCCCCCCAGATCGAGCTCGGTGCCGGAGATCCGGTCCAGCCGTTCGGGCGCACCTACACGACGGACCTGTGCGCCTCGGTCGCCTCCGTGGCGATCTCCGCCGGGCTGGACTGGCGTTGCAGGGACGAGGGTCTCGGCGCCGGGGTCGGCAGGTTCCGGCTGGCTGACGGCGATGCGGAGTCCGTCGTCGCCGCCGTCGCCGCCATCACGTCGGGCTTCCCTGACGCCTCGGGCGGGGCCACGCCGGCGCTGCACACGATGTCGCCGCTGGCGTCGGCACGGCCGACCTGGGCGATGACCGCCCCGATCACTGGCGTGCTCAGCGCGCTCGGGCTCCTGCTGCTTCCCGCCAGCCTGCCATCCGGATCGCGGCGGCAGCAGCTGGAGCATGCGTCCTGATCGCTTCCGATCGTGCGGCCTCGGCCCGCCCGATCGCCGCTGACGGATCCGCCAGCGTCGCCGTGAGCCGTTCCGTCCACGACCCGGACGACGGCACGGACGTGACCGCGATGCCCTCCAGCCCGGCCCGGGTCGTGACGAGTTGACGACCCTCAGCGATGGCCTCGAGGGACTTGACCTTGGGGCCGCTGGATCCGGGACACGCGAACGCGACGGCGCAGGCATCGGCGAGCACGTCACGGCTGTCGGCCACCTCGCCGAGCCAGCGCACCCCCGACATCGTCCCCACCGCCGGTTCGCCCCTCCCTGCGAGGAGCAGCCGCGCCGCCGGGACCCGGGCGCGCACCGTGGGCCACGCGGTCAGCAGGCGATCCAGCGCGACCATGTTGGGCCCCCAGGCGAAGTTCGCGACCAGCGCTGCGACCGGGGCGTCGACGGGCGCCAGGGGCGTCTCCGGGAAGGCGTGGGCGATCGGGACGATCCGTGCGCCGGAGGCCCCGATGGCCCCGGCAACCCGCTGCGAGAACACCTCCAGCCGTCCCGGCACCACCCGTCGGGCGACCCAACGTTCGAAGCGCAGGTCCTGCACGAGGGCTGCATCACGTCGACCGATGGCGACGGCATCGAGCCGGAAGCTGTGGTGCACGGACGCGATCGCGTCCGGGTCGCCTTGCACTGCAGGCCAGGACAGGGGATCGTCGGCAAGGACGACTTCGTAGCCGCTGACGTCGACCTCGAGGCGGCGGGCGTCCGACCGTGGCGCGATCAGCGCATGGAGCCGACCGCCGGGCCCGCGGATCGACGGCACGAGATGCTGGTGGCACCCTGCGGCCGCAGCGCCGGTCACCGGCTCGGGGCTCCAGCTGTGCACCGTCACACGGTGTCCGGCCGCGATCAGCCCGCTCCGCAGGGCCGCGAGCGCGCGTCCTGCCGCGGTCCCGATCGTGTCCGGAACGTGACGGCTCACGATCACGACGCGTTCACGCACGAGAGGTTCCTGCGAGCACACGCTCCATCGCCCGGGCCGAGCGCTCCCAGGTGAAGTCCCGCTCGACCCGCGCTCGACCGGCAGCGCCGGCCATCGCGGCCGCTTCGCGGTCATCGAGCAGCTCCTGCACGGCCTGCGGTATGTCGTCGAGCTCCGCGACCACGATCCCGGCGCCTTCACCGATCCCCTGCACCCCCAGCGGCGTGGTGACGACCGGCCGGCCCGCGGCCATCGCCTCGAGGATCTTGTTCTTCATCCCGGCGCCGCTGGACATCGGGCTGACGTGCACGACGAGGCGGTCCAGCTCGACACGGACGTCAGGCACCGAGCCGGTGACCACCACGCCCTCGATGGTTGTCTCGAGGAGCTCCGGCCGCGGGTCGCGTCCGATGAGCCGGAGGGTGACCTCCGGGTCCGCCGCGCGCAGCTGTGGGAGCAGCCGCTCCACACACCAGGCTGCCGCGACGGCGTTGGGCGTCGCCGCGAGGTTCCCGTGGAACCCGATGACGGGCGCCGCCGGAGCCGAGACCGGGACGGGTCCCGGATCGACGCCGTTCGGTACGACCGAGGCGTGGACCCCGAACGACTCGCGCAGATACCTGGCATCGGGCTCAGCGACCACCACGACCTCGTCGCATGCGGGCAGGTGCCGGCGTTCGTGGCGCAGCACGCGAGCGCGTTCGCCCGCCTCCATCAGCCGGCGGGGGCCGCGGAGATCGCGCACACCCTGATTCACCGACCACGGGTCCACGACCGTGTGCACGACCCGACCCGGGAACGCGTGGGCGAGCCTGGCGGTCCCCCAGCCGAAGAGCCACAGCACGTCTGGCTTCCACGACGCGCTCAGCTCGCGGACCCGAGACACCAGCGCGCGGCGCTCGACCCATCGCACATGGGCCGGCTCACCCGTGGCCAACGCCCACACACGTCGTGCGACGGCATCGACCGAAGCAGGAGCCCGAACCTTCACCCGCTCGACGACGATGTCCGTCGGTAGGCTCGCGCCCGCGTCCGGACCCTCACGATCTGCGGTCACGACGTGGAGGTCATGGTCGCCCGCGAGCATCCTGAGATGGTGGAAGAGCACAAGACTCGCCCCGTCGCTGAGGCGAACGGGGTCCCACGCGGTCACGACGAGGATCTTCACGTGCGAGACGATACGGCAACGCTCAGCCTCACCGTGGTGATCGGTTCCCGAGACGGAGCGACGGCAGATCTCGATGCGCTGCTGACGGCGCTGACCCAGCAGCTGCGCCCCGGAGACGAGGTGCTCCTCGTCGACTCCGCCTCACGATCGACACGGGTCGCCGACGCGGCCGCCCGCCACAACGTCGGGATGGTCACCGTCGCCGAGCCCGGCGTCTCCCGTGCGCGCAACCACGGCCTGCGGGCCGCCACGACCGAGCACGTGCTGTTCACCGACGATGACTGCAGGCCCGCCGACGACTGGCTCGACATGCATCGCGCAGCGTTGAGCGATGGTGCAGCAGCGGTCTTCGGGCGCGTGGTGCCGTCCACCGATGACGGCTTCCCCATGTCGGTGCTGCTCGTCGACACCGCGCATGCGGTGACGCTCCACGATCTCGATCGCTGCGGGCACGCCGCGAACCTCTCGGTGAACCGCGCTGCAGCCCTCACCGTGGGCGGCTTCGACGAAGAGCTCGGAGCCGGCGCCCCGCTGCGGGCCGCCGAGGACAAGGACCTCGCCGCACGGCTGCTGGTGGCGGGCCACCGTGTCGTCGTCGACCCGCGGCCGTCCGTCGGCCACCGCCCCCGCGCGACCCGAGGCGAGGCGCTGCGGACCTCGTTCTCCTACGGGATC
>CBDTYW010000161.1:0-8575 GCA_965364735.1 uncultured Nitriliruptoria bacterium | reverse complement strand
CACCCCAGCCGACGTGGACCAGGACATCGTCCGGGTGCATGCCGACCCCGACCCGGAACGCGTCCTGCGCTCCTGGACGGGAACTGCAACCGAGCCGCGTGTCCACGCGCTCTGAACGGACCTGCCCGACAGGGCGACAGCACGAAACAACGGGAGAATCAGTCATGAGTGCAGCAACACTTGCCGGCCCATCAGATGGGTGGCGCGCGAAAGTCCAGAAGGTCGGCGGCAACCTCGCCGCCATGGTCATGCCCAACATCGGCGCGTTCATCGCCTGGGGCCTGATCACGGCCCTCTTCATCCCGACGGGATGGATCCCCAACGAGGACCTGTCCAGCCTCGTCGGGCCCATGATCCTGACGCTGCTCCCGCTCCTGATCGGCTACACGGGCGGCAGGCTCGTCCACGGCCAGCGCGGTGCGGTCATCGGTGCGATCACGACCATGGGAGTCATCGTCGGTGGCGTCATCCCGGACGCCGGCACGCCGGACCCGGACGACGTCACGCAGATCCCGATGTTCCTCGGCGCCATGATCGCCGGCCCCGCGGCCGCGTGGGTGCTCAAGCAGTTCGACGACGCCGTCGTCCCGAAGATCAAGCCCGGCTTCGAGATGCTCGTCAACAACTTCTCGCTCGGCATCATCGGCACCGGCACGGCGATCGTCGCCTACCTCGGCGTTGGTCCGGCTGCGGCTTGGCTGGCCCAGACAATCGGCAGCGGCGTCGACGTCCTCGTCGACAACAGCCTGCTGCCGCTCGTGTCGATCCTCGTCGAGCCGGCGAAGGTCCTCTTCCTGAACAACGCGCTGAACCACGGCGTGCTGTCGCCGATCGGTGCGGTCGAGACCGCCGAGGTCGGCAAGTCCATCATGTTCATGATCGAGACGAACCCCGGTCCCGGCCTCGGCATCCTGGCCGCCATGTGGGTCGCTGGGCCCCGGAGCGTCAAGGGCTCGGTCCCTGGTGCAGCGATCATCCACTTCTTCGGTGGGATCCACGAGATCTACTTCCCCTACGTGCTCATGAAGCCGCGTCTGATCCTCGCCGCCATCGCCGGCGGTGCGACCGGAGTCGGAACGTTCATGGTCACCGGTGCAGGCCTCGTCGCGACGCCGTCCCCGGGCTCGATCTTCGCCTACATGGCCGTCACCCCCCGCGGCGGATACTTCGGTGTCCTCCTCGGCATCGCGCTCTCCACGATCGTCTCCGCCGTCGTCGGCATCGCGCTGCTCAAGATGGAGAAGACGGCGCCGGACGAGGTCATCGACCTCGACGACGCCACCGCACAGTCCAAGTCCAACAAGGGTGTCCGCACCGCTGACGCGAGGGCCTGAACATGACGACGATCGACGGCAAGGACATCAGCCACGTGGTCGTGGCGTGCGAAGCAGGGATGGGGTCGAGCGTGCTCCTCACCTCCCAGCTCGGCGCACGCCTCAAGAAGTACGACGTGAAGGTCACGCACAGCCCCGTCAACCGGCTGGCAGAGGCACCCGGAGAGGTGGTCCTGTGCCACCAGGGCCTCGCGGACCGCGCACGCCAGACCGTCCCGGACCGTGTGGTCCTCCCCTTCCAGCTGTTCATGGGCGACCCGTCCTTCGACAAGCTGGAAACGGCCATCCGAGACGGAGGGCGGCTCGGTGACTGACGCCCCGACCTCATCGGCCGCACGCCAGGCGCTTCTCCCGCCGGCCGGCGTGCGGCTCGGTCTGGCCTCGACGGATCGTGGTGACGCGATCCGTCAGGCCGGCAAGCTCCTCGTCGACCTCGACGCGGTGGAGCCCGGCTACGCAGACGCGATGCCGGTCCGCGAAGAGATGATGTCGTCGTACGTGGGTGAGGGCTTCGCCATCCCCCACGGCACCGACGACGCACGAGCACTGGTCAAGCGCGCGGCGCTCGTGTTCCTCCAGTTCCCCGACGGCATCGACTGGGACGGCCAGACCGCCCACGTCGTCATCGGCATCGCCGCAGCCGCGGACGAGCACATGGCCGTCATGCAGAACCTCGCCATGATCCTGCTCGACCCGGAGCAGGCCGGCCTCCTGCGCACCACGAGCGACGTCGCCGACGTGATCGCTCTGCTCGACCCCGAACCCACCTCAGACACCACGACGGAGAGCACCCCATGATGCTCGCAGCCACCTACCACGCCCCCGGCGACCTTCGCCTCGAGGAGATCGAGAAGCCGACCGCCGGCCCCGGCGAGCTTCTGCTGAAGATGCGCGCCACCGCCACGTGCGGCACGGACGCGAAGATCTTCAAGCACGGCCATCCGCGGCTCGAGCCACCCCAGGTGATCGGCCACGAGCTGGCCGGCGAGATCGTCGAGATCGGCGAGGGCACAGAAGGCTTCGCCATCGGCGAAGGTGTTCAGGTCATCGCCGCGGTCCCCTGCGGTGACTGCTGGGCCTGCGACGCCGACATGGAGCAGGTCTGCCCGAACCAGACCTCGATGGGCTACCAGTACGCCGGCGGCTTCGCCGAGTACATGGTCGTCCCGGAGCTCGTCGTCCGCGTCAAGGGCGTCAACAAGATCCCCGAGGGTCTCAGCTACGCCGAGGCCTCCGCGACAGAACCGCTCGCATGCGCCCTCAACGCCCAGGAGCTCGCCCGCGTCGGCGAGGGCGATGTGGTCGTCGTCATGGGCGCCGGCCCGATCGGGTGCATGCACGTCCGCCTCGCCCGTTCCAAGGGTGCGGTCAAGGTGTTCTTGACCGACATCAACGCCGACCGGCTCAAGCTCTCGGCGGATGTCGTCAAGCCCGACGCCGCGCTCGTCGGTTCCGGCCAGAGCGTGATCGACGAGGTCATGCGCCTCACCGACGGGAGAGGGGCCACCTGCATCATCACCGCCGCACCGTCCGGCAAGGCTCAGGAGGACGCCATCCAGATGGCCGCACCTCGCGGCCGGGTGAGCTTCTTCGGCGGCCTGCCGAAGGACAACCCGATCATCCAGTGCGACTCCAACGTCGTGCACTACCGCGAGCTCTCGCTCATCGGTGCGAACGGATCGAGCCCGGCGCACAACACGCGGGCGCTCGGTCTCATCGCCAGCGGCGAGGTCCCGGTGAAGGACCTCATCACCCACAAGGTTCCGCTCTCGAAGGTCCACGACGCCATCCAGGCCGTCATCAGCGGCGAGGCCATCAAGGTCGTCGTCGAGCCGTGAACACCAGCCACTCATGACATGGGGAGCAAGAACATGACCACCTCACAAACCGTCCGCGTCGGATCCAAGGTGGGCCTGCACGCACGGCCCGCAGCCACCGTGGTGAAGGCCGCCGCTGGCCTTCCGGCCATCGTCAAGATCGCGAAGGGCGACGGCAACCCTGTCGACGCCCGATCGCTGCTCTCGATCCTGTCGCTCGGGGCAGGCCCCGACGACGAGGTCACCCTCACCTCCGAAGGCGACGGCGCCGAGGAGTCCGTCAAGACGCTCGCCGAGCTGATCGCGAGCGACCTGGATGCCTGACGTGACGACCGCCACACAGCTGAAGGGAACCGGGGTCAGCCCCGGCATCGCGCTCGGGCCGCTGGTCCGCATGGGCGTTCCCGTGATCGTCGTCGACGACGCCCCGCCCGCTGCGCCCGACGAGGGCCGTGCGGCGGTCGCGCTCGCCATGTCCGAGGTCGCAGAGGATCTCGGCGCGCGGCGCGACCGTGCGAAGGGCGAGGCCGTCGAGGTCCTCGAGTCCATGATCATGATGTCGCAGGACCCGGCCCTCACCGACCGGTCCAGCGCGCTCCTCGACGAGGGCGCGACGACGACGGTTGCCGTGACCACCGCGATCAACGAGTTCCGCGACATGCTGCTCGAGATCGGCGGCTACCTCGGCGAACGGGCAGCTGACCTCGACGATCTCCGCCTGCGGATCGTCGCCAGGCTGCACAAGCTGCCGATGCCGGGGATCCCGCACCGCGAGCACCCGTTCGTGCTCGTCGCCGACGACCTCGCCCCGGCCGACACCGTCGATCTCGACCCGACACGCGTCGCCGGGCTCGTCACCGAGCACGGAGGCCCGACCAGCCACACCGCGATCATCGCGCGGTCGCTCGGGATGCCAGCGATCGTGTCCTGCGAGGGGATCCTCGACGTCGCCGAGGGATCGCGCGTGCTCGTCGACGGACGCCGCGGCACGGTCACGGTCGCTCCGGACCAGGACACGATCAACGCGGCGACCGCGCGAGCTGCCGCCCACGTCGCTCGCGTCGCCGGCTCCACCGGTCCGGGACGTACCGCTGACGACCACGCCGTCCAGCTGCTCGTCAACGTCGGCGTCGCGGACTCCTCGGCAGCCACCGTCGACTCCGAGGGAGTTGGCCTGCTCCGCACGGAGCTGTTGTTCCTCGGGCGCACCGACGCGCCCACGTTGGAGGAGCAGACCACGACGTACCGCGACATCTTCACGTCGTTCTCCGGCCGCAAGGTCGTCGTGCGCACCCTCGACATCGGCGCCGACAAGCCGCTGCCGTTCGTCCAGCCCGGTCCGGGCGAGAACCCCGCCCTGGGCCTGCGCGGCTGGCGGCTCAAGGAGCTCGAGCCAGACCTCATCACCACCCAGCTCACCGCGATCGGGGACGCGTCGAAGGACGCCCCGTGCGACGTCTGGGTGATGGCGCCGATGATCGCCACGGCGGCCGAGGCAGAGGCCTTCGCCAGCGCCGCACGCGCTGCGGGCATCGCGAAGGTCGGCGTGATGGTCGAGGTCCCCTCGCTCGCGCTGCGAACCCGCGACCTCGTCGGCGTCGTCGACTTCGTCTCGCTCGGCACCAACGACCTGTCGCAGTACACGTTCGCCGCGGATCGTCAGGTCGGCGAGCTCGGCCATCTGCTCACCCCGTGGCAGCCAGCGCTGCTGGAGCTCGTCGCGAGGACGGCTTCCGCCGGGACCGCCGGGGAGATGCCGGTGGGCGTGTGCGGCGAGGCAGCCGCCGACCCGTTGCTCGCGGTCGTGCTGACCGGGCTCGGCTGCTCGTCGCTGTCCATGGCCGGTCCCGCTGTCGCCGAGGTCCGGGCGATGCTCGCGGACGTGACCCTCGACGACTGTCGTCGCGCTGCGGAGATCGCGCTCGAGGCGACCACGCCGACGGCAGCGCGTACGGCCGTCCAGGAGTTCGTCGCCGAAGCAGCGGAGCGCACCTCCGCGACATGACGGGGTGAGGCCGTGGGTCGTATCCTGCGACCCATGGACTCCTCCCCCGCTCCCGTGATCCCTCCCAACGCGCGCATGCTCGACATGGTCGGACGCGAGAAGACGCAGCGCGCAGGAACGGTGCGTCGCACCGTCGACACGTCTCTGCCGGAGGGCCGCAAGCCCGAGTGGCTGAAGATCAAGGCGAAGTTCGGTGAGAACTTCACCGACGTCACCTCCCTGATGGACGGGCTCGGCCTCAACACCGTCTGCCAGCAGGCCCGCTGCCCCAACATCTACGAGTGCTGGGAGGACCGCGAGGCGACGTTCCTCATCGGCGGTGAGGACTGCACGCGGCGCTGTGGATTCTGCCAGATCAAGACCGGCAAGCCCGCGGGGTATGACCGTGACGAGCCGCGCCGTGTCGCGGAGGCGGTCGCGAAGCTCGGGCTGCGCTTCACCGTCATCACCATGGTCGCGCGCGACGACCTCGACGACGGTGGCGCATGGCTGATCGCGGAGTCGATCCGTCAGATCCGCGCCGCCGACCCCGCCATGGGCATCGAGGTCCTCCCGAGCGACTTCGGGTACGGCATGGACCGCGCGAAGGGGTCTGCGGGCCTCGACCAGGTCGTCGCCAGCCCGCCGGACGTCTTCGGGTTCAACCTCGAGACGACGCGTCGCCTCTTCCCGGTCATCCGCCCGTCGTTCGACTACGACGCGGGCCTGGAGTTCCTCGCCGAGGCGCGTCGGCGCTTCGAGCCGACCACCGCGGTGAAGTCGAACCTCATCGCTGGGATGGGAGAGACGGACGAGGAGATCCGCGCGTGCATGCGCGACCTCCGGGCCTCGGGCGTCAACCTGCTGACCATCGGCCAGTACCTCCAGCCTTCAGCCCAGCACATCACCTTGGACCGCTACGTCCACCCCGACGTGTTCGCCAGCTTCCGCGCGTACGGCGAGGACGAGCTCGGGTTCGACCACGTCGAGGCCGGTCCGATGGTCCGGTCGAGCTACCACGCTGGTCAGCAGGCCATGGACGCGAACTCCTGGCAGCCGACGGGCGACCAGCCCGGCGCCTGACCCACCTCAAGCTCCTCACGGCTTCCTCAAGTCGGAGTCAGAATCCTCTGTTCTGCGGTTCCCAACACTTGTGTTCTTCGCGGCCCGTCCGTCTGGATGGCCATGAATGACATCTTTGGAGACAACCGTGGGACGCAAGCAGGCTCGCCGTATGACCAGCCGGAAGGGCGTTGCCCTCACGAGCGTCCCTGCCCAAGGGGTCCCGCTGTCCGTGCTCGTCGTCGAGGACGATGAGTCCTATCTGGCCTACGTCCAGCTGATGCTGTCGCAGATGACCACGGTCCAGTGCTCGGTCTCGGGCGCCGGATCCATCCGAGAAGCCCATGATCACCTTGACCATCACGCTGCGGACCTGATCCTGCTCGACCTCTCACTGCCGGACTCCCGAGGCGATGACGAGTACTCGGGGCTCCGCGACCTCGCTCAGCGCACCCCCGCAACCCCGATCATCGTGCTCACCGGAAGCCTCTTCGCGACCGAGCTCGACGCGGTCCGGCAGGGCGCTCAGGACCTTCTCGACAAGCGCACCATCACGCCGCTGCTCCTCGAGCGCAGCATCCGCCATGCCGTGGAACGACACCTCCAGTCGAACAGGATGATGCTGCAGTCCGAACAGCTCCGTGACGCGATCGTGCACCTCGACCGCTTCGGCGCCATGGTCGCCCACGATCTCAAGGCGCCGTTGACTGCGGTCGCCATCGCGTTGGGAACGCTGCCGATGGTCGAGCCGGACCTCGGACCGCAGGCGATGTTGATGATCGAGCGCGCCGCACGCCGCGTGGAGACCCTTGCGGAGCACATCGACGGCCTGCTGGAGGAGGTCGGCGACGCCACCGGCGAGGCCGACGGACGCGCGGAGATCAACGTCGGAGAGACGATCCGATGGATCGAGACCCTCCTCGAGCGGGACCTGGCGCATGTGCGCCTCGAGTCCGAGGGTCTCACCGGGTTCTGGGGTGAGCCAACGCTCATCCGCCAGCTCCTGATGAACCTCGTGCTCAACGCCGCCCGGCACAACCCCGTGGGCCCGCTCAGGGTTCGCGTGAGCACGCGCGCCTGCGCCGGCGGAATCCGCCTCGTGGTCGAGGACTCTGGCTGCGGGATCGCCGCGCTGGGACGAGACCGGCTGTTCACTCCCGGCGAGCGCGGCGAGACGCTCCCGTCAGGCCACGGCATGGGCCTCGCGTCCTGTCGGATGGCGGTCAACCGCCACGGTGGCCGCATCTGGATCGAGGACAGCGACCTCGGTGGGGCAGCGTTCATCGCCGAGATCCCGCAGCGCAACAGCGTCCGCGCCGCTGCCTGAGACCGATCTGTCCCGTCGCCCTGCACGACAACTACTCAGAGTAAGACCGTGATGTCTGAATGGTCCGGCACCCGCGGCGACATTCCGACATGAAGTCCTTCAGTTGAGTGATTCCGCTCCGTAGAGATCAGTAGCGTGATCTTTGGTGACCGGAGGTGATCTTCCATGCAGGCGACGAAGATGACCACCCTCCGTCACGATTCGTCGGGCGGCCACGACGCCGTCGTGACGCTCACGATCCTGATCGTCGAGGACGACGCGACGTTCCGTGCCTACACCCAGCTGATGCTGCGGCAGATGACCGGGGTGCGCTGCGAGGTCGACTGCGTCGGCTCGATCGCCGAGGCCCACGCACACCTCGACCACCACGCGGCCGACCTCATCCTGCTCGACCTGGCCCTTCCGAACGCTGACAACCCGGACGCGTACCGGGGACTCCGTGAGCTCTCGCAGCGCCAGCCTGCGACGCCGGTCGTCGTGCTCACGGCACACCCCGGCCAGTCCGGCGTCGAGGCGGTTCGGCAGGGAGCGCAGGAGCTCCTGGACAAGCGAGCGATCACGCCCTCCATCCTGGAGCGCAGCATCCGCCATGCGGTGGAGCGTCACCTCCAGTCCAACCGTCTGGTCATGCAGTCCGAACAGCTGCGCGATGCGATCGTGCACCTCGAGCGCTTCGGGGCGATGGTCGCCCACGACCTGAAGTCGCCGCTCACCGCGATCTCGCTGGCCCTGAGCACCCTCTCGATGCTCGAACGCGACCTCTGCGATCAGTCGCAGTCGTTGATCGAGAGCGCGACCAGCCGCGTGCGCTCGCTCGCTCAGCACATGGACGGCCTCCTCGCCGAGGTCAGTGACGTGACCGGCGACCTCGAGGGGCGATCGCAGATCGACGTCATCGAGGTGATCGCCTGGATCAAGGAGCTCCTGGAGCCCGACCTCAGCAACGTTCGCATCGACGCGGTCGACGTCGTGCCGCTCTGGGGTCAGCCCACCCTGATCCGTCAGCTCCTGAAGAACCTCATCGCGAACGCCGTCCGCCACAATCCGGACC
>CBDTYW010000160.1:0-8580 GCA_965364735.1 uncultured Nitriliruptoria bacterium | reverse complement strand
TATCTGGCGATGCGCTTCTTCCCGAACGCCCAGGGCAGCGGCATCCCGCAGGCGGTCGACGTCGGGGCGATCGCGCGACGTCGGCTCGCGGACGGCGGCGGGGTCACCCCGGGCGAGCTCGCGCCGCTCTACCTGCGCGAGGTCGACGTCCAGATCGGCTGGAACACGCTGCACGGCCGGGCCGGCGTCGACACGACGGCCACGGCGTGACCGACGGCGCCTCGACGCCGGTGCCCCACGTCCAGATGCTCGCCAGCACCCAGGTCGATGCCGTCGTGGCCATCCAGGCGCGGACCACCGGGCCGGCCTGGGGGCGCGATGATCTGCTCGGCGACGTCGCCCGACCGGACCGGCTGTGGCTCGTCGCGCTGATCGACGGCGCGGTCGTCGGGTGCGCCGGCCTCTCCGTGGTGGCGGGGCTCGAGGCCGAGATCCTCGTGCTCGGGGTCGACCCCGCGTGGCAGCGGCGGGGGATTGCGTCCGCGTTGATCGCCGACGTGCTGCGTCGCCTCGATGAGCGCGGCATCGCCGAGGTCTCGCTCGAGGTCCGCAGCTCGAACGCCGCGGCGAAGGCGCTGTACGCCGGCATCGGCTTCGCTGAGGTCGCCGTGCGGCTCGGGTACTACGCCGACGGCGAGGACGCGCTGCTGCTCCAGCGGCGCAGCGTCCAGCACGAGGGAGAACCAGGATGAAGCTGCTGCGACGACGCGCCGCGCTGAAGACCACCTTCAAGGATCGCGTCGACGAGTTCTGGGCGTGGTTCCCGACCGTTGCGGACGAGCTCGACGACCTCATCCGCAACGGGACACCTCAGCAGGTGCACGCCATCGTCCTGCCCGTCGCCGAGCGAACCTTGCCCACGCTGGCGTGGAGCTTCGCGCCGCGGGAGGACGGTGACGGGCATCTCTTCACGGTGACCGGGGAGGGCGACCGGCCCCGACAGCTGCTCGCCGAGTACTGGCACGGCGGAGCGGTCGCGCTGGCGGGCTGGGAGTTCGCGGGGTCCGTGCAGCCCGTCGGTGCCGCGAGGTTGGGCGACCTGCGGCTGGTGGTCGGCGGCGCCGAGATCGATGCCGCGCAGATGCGCCTTTCGCTGCGCGCCGACGAGGATCGACGTCTCGTCGACGTCGTGGCCTGGCACCCGGCGTTCCCGGACCTCGCCGAGGACGCGCGCGTGCAGGTGGTGTTCCTGCTGCTGGACGAAGCGCTCGGCGAGCTCAGCACCGGCGCGATGCTCGGGGCGGTCGAGGCGCTCCCGCACGACGCCGCCGCGACGACCGTCGCGCTGCCGGAGCTTCGCCCCACGCTCAGGGACGTCTTCGCCGACCACGAGTGGCCGGTCGGCTCACCGCTCGAGCTCCGCTCCCTCTACCAGTTCCCCGAAGGGCTCACGGGCCCGCGCTCGGACACGATCGTCGGGCAGAGCGTGATCCCGCAGCTCGTGTTCGCGTACGCGCAGGGCACGCGTGGACCGTTGCTCGAAGGCACGGGTGCGTTCATCGCCTCGCTCGCGATCGACAGCGCCCGCGTCCTCGAAGGCGATGCGGTCTCGGTCCGCGCGGACATCGAGGACGCCCTCGACGAGGAGCTGCTCGCCACCCGCAGCGGCCGCGTCCTCGGTGGCGCGACCGGCGTCGAGGAGATCTACGTCGAGATGCTGCTGACCGACGGGCTGAACAGCCGCGAGATCGTCGGCCAGGTGTGCGACCAGCTCTCCCTCCGAGACGCGAGCCGCATCGCCGTCATGTGAAGGGTTCGTCGCACCCGAGACCGACGAGGCGCTGGACGCCCGACGCTAGGCTCACCGTTCGCCGGACCGGAGCGGTCTGACGTCCAGAGAGGCCGCGCGACGTGCTGGTGTTGGGCATCGAGACGTCGTGTGACGAGACGGCCGTCGGCATCGTCGAGGACCGCTTCACGATGCGCGCGAACGTCATCGCGTCGCAGATCGACCTGCATGCCCGATTCGGTGGCGTCGTCCCCGAAGTCGCCGCGCGCGCACACCTCGACCTGCTGAAGCCGACGATCGACGAGGCGCTGCGCGACGCGGGCGCGGCCTTGGACGATCTCGACGCGATCGCCGTCACCCACGGGCCGGGCCTGATCGGGGCGCTGCTCGTCGGGGTCGCCGGGGCCAAGGGGCTGAGCCTCGCGACCGGCCTGCCGCTCATCGGCGTGAACCATCTGAAGGCGCACGTCGAGGTCGCGCAGCTCGAGCACGGCGAGCTCGACCCGCCGGTCCTTGCGCTCGTCGTGTCGGGCGGGCACACCAGCATCGTCGCGCTGGACGCCGACGGCGGCATGCGTGAGCTCGGGGCGACGATCGACGACGCGGCGGGCGAGGCCTTCGACAAGATCGCCCGCTTCCTCGACCTCGGCTTCCCCGGCGGCCCGGCGATCGACCGGCTCGCGAAGACGGGCAACCCGACGGCCTACGCGTTCCCGCGCCCGATGCTGCACGCGCCCGGCAACGACGTCTCGTTCAGCGGGCTGAAGACCGCGGTCATCCGCGAGCTGCGTCGCCAGGAGGACGCCGGCGAGGAGATCGTCGTGGCCGACGTCGCGGCGTCCTTCCAGCAGGCGATCGTGGACCTCCAGGTCACCAAGACCGTCCGCGCCGCCGCGGACGAGGGCATCGGCACCGTGGTGATGGCGGGCGGGGTCGCGGCGAACAGCCAGCTTCGCGCCGACATGCTTCGGGTCTGCACGAAGGAGGGGATGCGGCTGATCGCCCCGTCCCCGCGGCTCTGCACCGACAACGGAGCGATGGTCGCGGCGTCCGGCTCGAACCTGCTCGCGCGCGGGATCACGCACACGTCTGCGCTCGCAGTGGACTCCGGCCTCCAGCTCGTCGGGCCGACGTGAGCAGCCAGCCCAGGTGGCGCACGCCCGCGAGCGGCGACGTGGACCGCATCCGGGCGAAGCTCGCGCAGTGGCCGTGTCCGTCGGGAGGTCGGGTCCGACACATGTTCGCCCTCGCCTCGATCGACGGGTATGGGCCGGAGGTGGCCAAGGAGGCGTCGGACGGGGACCGCTGGGCCTTCGCGATCGTCTTCCCGGGCCGCCTCGTCGTCCCCTGCGGTGACGGCTCGCTGATCGAGCAGATCGGCTCGCCGGTCCGTCGGTGGCGTCTGCTGGTCGGTGATGCCGGTGCAGCAGAACCGCTCGTGGCGCCGTGGCGTGGTGACAGCTCGGCCCGCGTCCACGCGCAGACGTTCATGACGCTGGACCCGGACCGGGTCCCGCCCGTCCACGAGCTGCCGGACCCGGGGCTGCGTCGCGCGACGATGGCTGATCTGTCAACGCTCGGCCGGCTGGCCGTTCAGCTGCACCTCGACGACGAGTTCGGGCCGGATCCGGGACGCTCAGGACTGCGGGCCTACACCTCGCGGATCCGCGAAGGGATCGAGCGCGGGACCGTGTGGTGCACCGGGCCCGTGGGCGAGCCGACGGGCAAGCTCGAGCGCTCCGTCGCGTCGCGTGCATGGGGTGTGCAGTTCGCCGGCATCGTGGTCACCCCGGCCCACCGCGGCCGCAAGCTCGGCCAGGCCATGGTCGCGGCCGCCGTGCGCACCGCGCTGCGTGATCCGCTGCTGGACCGCCCAGCGGTCACGCTGCACGTCCGGTCCGCCAACGCTCCGGCGATCGCCGCCTACCACGCCGCCGGGTTCCGGGTCAGCGAGGAGTGGCGGCTCGCGGTCCGCTCCTGACGGCGGGCGCCCGGCCGATCCTGGGTCAGGTGCCGACGAGGACGGACTCGTCGACGAGGCGCTCGATGAGCTGGTCAGGGTCCGCGCCGAAGGCGACGGCGAGCGCGCGGAGATCGTCGCCGCGCAGCGTCAGCATCCGGCCGTTGTAGTCGCCCCGCTCGACCTGGACGTGCATGGCGTAGCGCGCGAGCGCCTCCATGGTGTCGTCGCGGGCTCCGAGGTCCGACAGGCGGGTGAGGTCGAGGACGAGACGCTGACGCGACGCCGAGCCGTCCCGGTTGGTGCCGGTGTTGCGCTCGGGGAGCAGGTCCGCGATCGGGACGCCGTAGAAGCCGGCCAGCGACGCCAGCTTGGCGACGGAGATGGCCCGGTCGCCGCGCTCGTACGAGCCGACGACAACGGCCTTCCACGTGCCCTCGCTGCGGTCCTCGACGTCCTGCAGCGTGATGCCCTGCTGGTTGCGGATCGCGCGGAGGCGCTCGCCGAGGTGCTTCTGGTAGTCGTTGGCGGCAGTCATGTCAGTCCTTGGCCCTGATGAGGAGTGGGCGGGCGTCGTGGCAGTCCCCGCTTCGTGAGGTTCACCGACAACAACGGCAGTTTGGTGACGCTCCGTGAGTTTGTCCATGCGTGCGTTCGCCGTGCGCGCGAGGCTGGGCGGAGTCGTACGCCGCCGCGATGTGGCGCCTCGGACGCCGGATCGGGAAGGCTTGGCTAGTCAGATCACGCCCTGGGCGAGCCTGATCGGCCCGCCGACGTACGTGAGGCAGGCGGTGGAAGCCGCGAGATTCGGGCGAATTCGACGCTCTCAGGGTTCGTTGTGCGACCTGCGTCGAAGTCGCGCAAGCCTTTGACACTCTCAGGGCGAGAGTGCTAACTTCCCTCTGGCACTCGATATGATCGAGTGCCAACAACGACGGAGCGTGATGTCGTCGTGAGCGACGGTGCACCCAGATCTTGAGGTTGCACGCGGTCGCGAGCCGGCCACGCCCACCCAGACCAACAACCCCACCCCATCAAGGAGCACCACGTTGTCCACAGCAACGAAGGTCGGCATCCGTCCGCTCGAGGACCGCATCCTCGTCACGGTCGACGAGGCTGAGACCACCACCGCATCCGGTCTCGTCATCCCCGAGACCGCCAAGGAGAAGCCGCAGCAGGGCACGGTCATCGCCGTCGGTCCGGGCAAGCGCTCCGACACCTCGGGCGAGATCATCCCCGTCGACGTCAAGGAAGGCCAGAAGGTCCTCTTCTCGAAGTACGGCGGCACCGAGGTCAAGGTCGGCGGAGAGACCTACCTGATCCTCTCGGCGCGCGACATGCTCGCCGTCGTCGACTGACGACACCGCTCGTCAGCAAGACCCACACATCGTCACCAGGTCGTTGACCTGAACCACTGACAGATCTCCTGGAAGGGAACGGACACATGTCCAAGCAACTCAGCTACAGCGAGGACGCACGTCGTCGCCTCGAGTCGGGCGTCAACCAGCTCGCCAACGCCGTCAAGGTCACGCTCGGACCCAAGGGTCGCAACGTCGTCATCGACAAGAAGTGGGGAGCTCCCACGATCACGAAGGACGGCGTCACCGTCGCCCGCGAGATCGAGCTCGAGGACCCCTACGAGAACATGGGCGCGCAGCTCGCCAAGGAAGTCGCCACCAAGACGAACGACGTCGCCGGTGACGGAACGACCACGGCCACCGTGCTCGCTCAGGCCATCGTGAAGGAGGGCCTCCGCAACGTGGCCGCCGGAGCGAACCCGATGCTGCTCAAGCGTGGCATCGACGCCGCCGTCGAGCGTGTCGTCGAGTCCATCTCCGAGATGGCTCGCGAGATCGAGACGCAGGAAGAGATCGCGAACGTCGCGGGCATCTCCGCCAACAACGACACCACCGTCGGCACGATCATCGCTGACGCGATGGACAAGGTCGGCAAGGACGGCGTCATCACGGTCGAGGAGTCCCAGACCTTCGGCATGGACCTTGACTTCGTCGAGGGCATGCAGTTCGACAAGGGCTACATCTCGCCGTACATGGTGACCGACACGGAGCGCATGGAGGTCGTCTTCGAGGACGCCTACATCCTCATCGCCAACTCCAAGGTCTCCTCGGTCGCGGACCTCGTCCCCGTCCTCGAGAAGGTCATGCAGGCCGGCAAGCCCCTCGTGATCGTCGCAGAGGACGTCGAGGGAGAGGCCCTCGCGACCCTCGTCGTGAACAAGATCCGTGGGGTCTTCACCTCCGCTGCCGTCAAGGCGCCGGGCTTCGGTGAGCGTCGCAAGGCCATGCTCCAGGACATCGCTGTCCTGACGGGTGGCCAGGTCATCTCCGAGGAGGTCGGCCTCAAGCTCGACGCCACCACCCTGGACCTGCTCGGTCGCGCCCGCAAGGTCGTCATCACGAAGGACTCCACGACGATCGTCGAGGGCTCTGGCTCCGAGGACGACATCAAGGGTCGCATCGCGCAGATCAAGGCCGAGATCGACAACACGGACTCCGACTGGGACCGTGAGAAGCTCCAGGAGCGTCTCGCGAAGCTCTCCGGCGGCGTTGCCGTGGTCAAGGTCGGCGCTGCCACCGAGACCGAGCTGAAGGAGATCAAGCACCGCATCGAGGACGCGCTCTCCGCGACCCGCGCGGCCGTCGAGGAGGGCATCGTCGCCGGTGGCGGCACCGCGCTTCTCCAGGCCGAGAAGGCGCTGGACAAGCTCGACCTCGAGGGCGACCAGGCGACCGGCGCGCAGATCATCCGCAAGGCGCTGTCCGCTCCGCTGTACTGGATCGCCAGCAACGCGGGCCTCGAAGGCTCCGTCGTGATCGAGAAGGTTCGTGGACTCGAGGCCGGCCACGGTCTCAACGCCCTGACCGGCGAGTACGTCGACCTCATCAAGGCTGGCGTCATCGACCCGGCCAAGGTCACGCGCTCCGCGCTGCAGAACGCCGCGTCGATCGCGGGTCTGCTCCTCACCACCGAGGCGCTCATCGCTGACAAGCCGGAGCCCGAGGGCGCCGGCGGTGGCGGCGGTCACGACCACGGCATGGACGGCGGCATGGGCGGCATGGGCTTCTGAGCCCAGTCACCTGAGCCACGGCTCAACCGCAACATCGACGCGCCCCGCGAGCTCAGCTCGCGGGGCGCGCCGCGTTCACGGGAAGTGGGCGAAACGGGCGAACGGGTGCGGGCGGGGGAGGGTGGTCAGCAGGTGGTCTCGGGGAGCCGTATTCTCCCGGCATGTCTGCTCTCCCGAAACCTCCTGCCGCTGCCGTCAAGGCGTTCACGCCTGCCGACGTCCGCGCCAAGCTCCGTCATCCCAAGGCCCAGCCGGTCTGGCATGGGATCGTCTGGTCACGCCTCGGGCGTTGCGACCTGGCGTGGCAGTGGTGGGAGTCCTGCGACACGACCGTGCTCCAGCCGTGGATCCTCGCGGAGCAGGCGCGCGTCCTGCGCGAGCTCGGCCTGCATCTGGACGCGGAGGCACACGACGCCGAAGGTCTCGCCATGGCCCGCGACGAGGTCGACGCAGCGATGCTGCGCATCGGCCTGGTGGCGGACGCGGTCGGACGCGGCGACTCGCGCCTGTGCAACCAGCGCCTCGGCGTCGCAACGCATGACGTCGAGAACCTGACCGAGAGCCCACGGGCGGCGCGTCAGCGCCTACGGCTCGCATGGGTCGAGGTCGAGGTCTGCCAGCTGACCAACCGCGAGCCGATGACGTTCAACCTCCCGGCGTCGGTCGACGACGGCATCGACTTCCCGCCGGACTTCGAGCACGGCTCCGACTTCCATCGGGCCAAGGGTCTGTTGTTCGGCTCGATCGCGCGGCACGATCCGAAGCTCCTCGAGGCGGCCGTCGCGCTCGCCCCGCCGATGCTGCTCTGGGCCGTTCACCTCGCCCGTGCGGACGCCAACGTCCGGGGTGCGGTCGGCGCTGCCAAGGCGGCATGGAAAGAGATCGTCCCGCCGCCCGTGTACGCCGACGACGTCGCAGCGACCGCCACGGCCAAGCGTCTCCGCTGAGCCGAGCAGCTGGCCCGACGGACCTTGAGCAATTCCCTTGCGCTGGATGCAACGGATGTTGTCAGTCCGGGAGCTCGACGTCGTCGCCGATCCGGTGGCCGTTGGCGTCGTAGCGGTAGATCCCGTGTCCGGACTTGCGGCCGAGTCGCCCTGCAGCCACGAGCTGACGGTGCAGCGGGGTCGGCCGGAACCGGTCACCCAGCGTCAGCGCGAGGTGTTCCAGCGCCATCAGCCGGATGTCGAGGCCGACGTGGTCGAGGACCTCGAGCGGCCCCATCGGGTGGTTGAGGCCCAGCCGCATCGCCGTGTCGATCGCCGCAGGTGATGCCACCCGCTCCTGGAGCATCCGCATCGCCTCGTTGCCAAGCAGCGCGCTGAGCCTCGTGGTGACGAATCCGGGCTGGTCGGAGACGACGATCGTCGAGCGCCCCATGGCCCAGGCCGTCGCCTCGGCGAGCGCGACCGCCTCGGCGCTGGACTGGAGGCCCCTGACGATCTCGCACAGCCGGGTCTTCGGCACGGGCGTGAAGAAGTGCATCCCCACGGCTCGGCTCGGGTCCGCGAGCCCGCTGGCGATCTCCGTGATCGAGAGCGTGGTCGTGTTGGTCGCGATCACGGCCCGAGCAGGAAGGTGCCGGGCTGCCTCCTGAAGGATCTCGCGCTTGTGGTCCAGGTCCTCGCGGGTCGCCTCGATGAGCAGCTCGGCGTCCGCGCACGCCGCGGCGACGTCCACCCCGGCGGTGATGCGGCCGAGGGCGTCCTGACGCGCCGACTCGTCGAGCTTGCCCCGTGTCATGGCGACCTCGGTGCTGGCCTCGATCGCACGGAGGGCCGCGTCCACGCGCTCGGTGTCGCG
>CBDTYW010000159.1:0-8643 GCA_965364735.1 uncultured Nitriliruptoria bacterium | reverse complement strand
CGGCCGTCTCCGGCCGCTCCGAGCGCTCCGGGCGGCACTGGCCGCGGTGCAGGTCGCCCACCTCCCACGCAGCGTCACGGCGCCGTGGTGCCGGCCGTCCGTCGTGCCGGTCATCCACCCCGACCCATCCACCTCAGCTCGCAGGAACTTCCACGTGCGCATCGACATCTCCGAGCTGATCAACAGCCCCGGACAGACCCGCTCGGTCGAGCGGTCGGTGACCCGTGCCGAGGCTGCCACCTCCGGCGCCGACTGGGGTCCGGGCGAGGACGTCCTGCTGGACCCGATCGTCCTGGATCTGGTCTGTGAGGGCATGGTCGAGGGGGTCTTCGTCCACGGCACCATCGGCTTCGGCGCCGACATCCCGTGTGCGCGTTGCCTCGAGCCGGTGAGCGCGCAGCACGAGGTCCGGATCGCGGAGCTCTACCGCGACCCACGTCAGGCGATGTACGACGACGAGACCGAGGACGGCTACGTCATCGCGAACGACCGCGAGAGCATCGACCTCGAAGCGTTGCTGCGCGACGAGATCCTGCCGGCGATCCCGATCCGCGTCGTCCACGAGGACGAGTCGGACTGCGGCGACCTCTGGGCCGAGGCCGGCCTTGACGGCGGTCCGGGCACCACCGCGGACGAGCTTCCCGACCCTCGATGGGCCGCCCTGCGCGGTCTGGCCCTCCCTGACTGACCTTCCGGGTACCGGTTGGCACGTTCCATCGGGCACCCTGTCACCCACAACTTCGCGGCACACCCCGCCGCACACCAGAAAGAGCCGACGATGTCCGTCCCGAAGCGCAAGATGAGCCGTACCCGCACCAAGCACCGCAAGGCGCAGTGGCTCGGGATCAAGCCGCCGACGCAGTCCTCCTGCAAGCGCTGCAAGCAGCCCCTGCGTCCGCACACGGTCTGCAAGTCCTGCGGCGTGTACGGCGGCAAGGTCCGGATCGACGTCGACTGAGATGTCGCTCCCCTCACCGATCGATGAAGCGCGGGCTGCCCAGCTCCGCGCTCTCGTTGATCGCCTCGAGGTCGAGATCAACGACCTTGAACTGCTCGAGCGCGCGCTGACCCACCGGTCGTACGCGTTCGAGGAAGGCGGCCTGCGCACGAACGAGCGGCTCGAGTTCCTCGGGGACTCGGTCCTCGCGCTGGTCGTGACCGACGAGATCTTCCACGCGCACGCGTCGGAGGCGGAGGGTCGCCTGGCCAAGCTCCGCGCAGCTGCGGTCAAGACGGGCTCGCTGGCGATCGTGGCCCGCACGATCGACCTCGGCAACATCGTCCGGCTCGGCAAGGGCGAGGCCGCCTCCGGTGGCTCGGACAAGAACTCGATCCTCGCCGACACCCTCGAGGCCGTCATCGGGGCGATCTACCTCGATCAGGGCTACCCCGTGGCCGCCGACGTCGTGCTGCGGCTGTTCGCGGACCGGCTCGAGGACCTCTCCGAGCGCCAGGCCTCGCTGGACTACAAGACAAGCCTCCAGGAGCTGACCGCAGCGGCCTTCGGGGCCCTGCCGCAGTACGTCCTCGCGCACACCGGCCCGGACCACGCGCGTGAGTTCACCGCGCAGGTCAACGTCGCCGGAGTCGAGCGTGGCCACGGCGTCGGCAAGAACAAGAAGCAGGCGGAGCAGGCGGCCGCCAAGGACGCCTACGTCAGCCTCACCCACGACGGCGAGACGCCGTTGTTGTCGGACAGCGGCCTTGCAGACGTGGTCGCTGAGGGCGTCAGCCCAGCGGTCCGCTAGCGTCCATCGCCGGTCACGCGCATGCCTGCGCTGCCGGATGTCCATTCCCAGGAGGGGTTCGCGTGCTCGAGTTGCCTGAGGTCGAGGTGCTCCGCAAGGACCTCGAGAAAGAGGTCGTTGGGAAGCGGATCAAGGACGTGACGGTCAAGACGGCCGGCATCGTCAAGCCGTTCCATCGCACGCGTCCCGAGTTCGCGAAGGCGCTCGAGGGCCGCAAGATCGAGGCCGTGCGCCGTCGTGGCATCATCCTCTTCATCGATCTCGACGAGGATCACACGTGGATCGTGGACATGGGCTCGACCGCGTCCATGCACCGTGAGACCGCCAACGAGGCGCCTCGGGCGGAGACGCACCTGGCCGTGACCTTCACGATCGGCGGCGCGATCCACCTGTCCGACCCCGGCGACGGTGACGGCATCCAGACCGGTGTCGTCCCGACCGAAGAGGCCTACGAGCAGGCTGGCGTCGACCCGACCGCCTTCGACCCCTTCTCCGATCAGGTCACCTGGATGGACTTCGGGCGCAAGCTCGAAGAGGCCAAGACGACCCTGCGGACGTTCCTCACGGACCCGAAGCACGTCGTCGGCATCCGCGACGTCTACGCGGACGAGATCCTCTACGAGTCCGGCCTGCGCTTCGACCACACCTCGGTCGGGATGAGCGCCCAGGAGATCCGGCGGTTCTACCGCGCGATCCAGGAGGTCATCCACGCGGCGATCAAGTTCCGTGGAAGCAGCCTGGACGACATCGAGGGCACCGTGGCGGTCGACGCGGACGGTGACGCCTCCACGCACCTGAAGGTCTATGGACGTGAGGGCCTGCCGTCTCCGCGCAGCCGTCAGCCCATCGTCCGCGAGCGCGTCAAGAAGGGCATCTACACCTTCTACGACCCGCAGTCGCAGATCTGATCGGTCGTCAGGGCCGGGCCGAGAGGGCCTTCGTCGTGCGCGTTTCGCGCACAGGGTGGTCATGATGTGCGGTCGGTGGTCCGACACCCATGGTGGGCCGCCCACCGCGCGGCCCCTCTTTCGCCGAACGTCAGCCTCCGCTAGCCTTCGAGGTGTCGGGACGACCCCTCTGGGTCGAGCCGACACGTCGAGCACGCCGTGCGGGCCCAGCCCCACCTCAAGGTGCCGACGTCGGGATGAGTCAGTCACCACCAGGCCAGCCACGCCATCAGGGCAGCCGGACAGCCGCATGGAGCACGTATGAGCAAGGCCATCTTCGGGTCCCATTCCGTCCAGACCGACGTCCTCGTCTCTCAGGTGCGCGCGCTTCGGCGCCGCGTCGCGGAGCTCGAGGCAGCGCTGAGCGACGCCGAGGCCAAGGCCGCGGACGAGCCGGTCATCGAGCTCGACCGAGCTGAGACCCTCACCGCCTGACGCAGTCCGGACCCGTCGGCGACGACGGTTCCTCGCGCGCGGACCCTCCGGGGTCCGCGTTCTGCGTTCGGGCGACGTCAGCGCTCCATGGTGCGGGACGATGCGGTCGTTAGGCTGCCAGCAGGCCGTCCGGCCCTGTTCCTGCTGATCGGTGCGTTCGCGTGTTCCTCACGTCCCTGACCATGCGAGGGTTCAAGTCGTTCGCGGACAAGACGACCATCGAGGTCGAGCCCGGCGTGACGGTGATCGTCGGGCCGAACGGCTCCGGCAAGTCCAACATCGTCGACGCACTCAGCTGGGTGCTGGGCACCCACTCGCCGCGCAAGGTCCGCGGTGGATCGATGCAGGACGTCATCTTCGCGGGCTCGCCGACGCGGCCCGCCCTGGGCATGGCGCGCGTCGAGATCACCATCGACAACTCCGACGGCACGCTCGGCCGCGACGGCATCGGGACCGCAGGCTCTGCCCAGCAGTTCTCCGAGATCCGCATCGCCCGCGAGATCACCTCGTCGGGTGACTCCAGCTACCTGATCAACGGCCAGCAGGTCCGCGCCCTCGACGTCCAGGAGCTGCTGTCGGACGCCGGTCTCGGCCGTGAGCTGCACACCATCGTCGGGCAGGGCCAGCTCGACGCGATCCTCAACGCCAAGCCCGAGGACCGGCGCGCCCTGATCGAGGAGGCCGCCGGGATCCTCAAGCACCGTCGTCGCCGCGAGCGCGCCGTGAAGAAGCTCGAGCAGGTCGACGGCCACGTCGACAAGCTCGTCTCGATCCTGCGCGAGCTGCGACGCCAGCTCCGTCCGCTCGAACGACAGGCCGAGGCCGCGAACGAGGCCTCGCGCCTGCAGTCCGACCTCCGTGACGTGCGGGTCAGCATGCTCGCGACCGACCTCGACCGCCTCACCGCTGACGCGCTCCATGGCGCGCGCCTCGACGACGAGGTCGCTGCCCAGCAGACCGCCACCGAGCACGACATCGAGGCGCAGCGCGCCCAGCTGGCCCGCCTCGACGAGCAGCTGGCGGAGCTCTCGCCGTCGGCTCGCCGCAGCACCGAGACGTTCCACGCGCTCCAGTCCCTGCTGGAGCGTCTGCGCGGGACCGCGGACCTGATCGACGCTCGCCGTCGTCACCTGCTGGAGTACAACGAGGAGCCGCTGGCCGGCCGCCCGCCGGAGGAGCTGCGCGCCCAGGCGGACCGCACCGAGGCCGAGGCATCCCAGCGTGACGCCGACCGCGTCGCCGCCCGTGAGGTGCTCGAGGAGGCGACCGCGGCACGGCGAGCCACCGAGATCGACCGCCGCGCGTTCGAGCAGCGCCGACAGGCCGAGGCACAGCGCCGCGCCCAGCAGCGCGAAGCACGGCTGCGCTGGGAGGGCGAGGTCTCCGCAATGCGCGGCCGGATCGCGTCGGCCGAGTCCGAGCTCGGCCGTGTCACCAGCCAGCGTGACTCGATCGCAGAGCGCCTCACCGAGGCCACCACGGACATGGACGCCGTGCAGGTCGAGATCCAGAACCTGGACTCCAACGAGACCGCGCTGACCACCGAGCTCGAGGCCGCAGAGGCCGACGTCGAGCGGGCCACGCTTCGCCTCGATGAGCTCGTCGAGCTGGAGCGCGGCCACGAGCGCGAACGCGCTTCGCAGTCCGCGCGTGCCGAGGCGCTGCGGGCCAGCCTGCAGGACCGTCGTGACGCCGCACGGGCGCTGCTGTCCGCCGACCCGGTCGCGGGGCTGCACGGCGTCGTCGCCGACCACGTGCACGTCGCGGAGGAGCACCGCAGCCTCGTCGCCTCTGCGCTCGCCGGCCTTGGTGGCGCGGTCGTCGCGGTCGACGACGCGGCAGCGCTGGACGCGCTCACCTGGCTCGGCTCCGCCGGTGAGGGGCGCGGGACGGTGCTGTCGCTCGCGGTCAGCAAGGTCTCGCTCGCGTCCGACAGCGCCGACCGGCTCAAGGCCGCCGGCGCCCGCGCGGTCGGGGACCTCGTCTCCGCCCGGCCGGACGACGCCGTGGCCGATCCTGCCGTCACCGCACGGGTCGCCACGACGCTGCGTCGCGCGCTCGGGGCCTGCTTCATCGTCCCCGACGCTGCCGCCGCGATCGCGCTGCACCGCAGCGACCCGTCGCTCGTGCTGGTCACGCCCGCCGGCGACGTCATCGGTGCACGCGGCTGGGTCGGTGGCGAGGCACCGCGCGACGACGCCGTGCTGACCGCCTCGTCCGCGCTCGACGCCGAGGAGCGTGCCGGAGCGGCACGCCTCGCCATCGAGGACGTCGCGGTCGAGATCGTCACGGCCCGCGAGGCGCTGTCGACGGCGCGGGCGCGCCTCGGTGCCGCCACGAGCCGGATCAACGAGTCCGACGCTCGCATCACCTCCGCCGCGGAGCGCCTCGCTCGCGTGAACAAGGAGGTCAAGTCCCTGCACCGGCAGACCGAGACGGTCGCGGGTCAGGAGCGCGAGCTCAACGAGGCCCACCAGCGCAACGAGGAGGCCCTCGAACGCCTGCTGGGGCGCGGCCCCGAGGAGCCCGAGGCCGAGGACCCGGACGACACCCGGATGCTGGACGAGGCGCAGGACCTCGACGAGGCCGTCGAGGCCGCCCGTGAGGTGGAGCTGGACCGTCGTGTCGCCGTGGAGCGCATCGAGGAGCACCTCCGCCACCTGCTCGCCACGGTCGCTGAGCTGCGGGTCGAGGCCGACGAGGTCGAGCGCTCGCTCGCCGACGCAGCCCGACGTCGGGAGAGCCGTCGCGAGGGCATCGTCCGCTGTGGTGAGCTCGCGTCGTTCTGCGCCGACGCCCTGACGGGGCTCACCGACTCGATCGAGCAGGCCCGCGCCGAGCGCACTCGCCTCGAGCAGGCGGTCCGTGAGCGCCGTGACGCCCGCGAGGCCACCCGCACTCAGCTCGACCAGCTGGGCAGCGCGCTGGAGGATGTCCGCGAGCAGCGCCACAGGGCGGAGCTCAAGCACGCCGAGATCCGTCGCGACCTCGACCAGGTCGTCGCGACCCTGCGCAGCGACCACTCGCTGTCCGCCGAGGAGGTCGCCGCCGAGCACCCCGAGGCCTCGACCTACGACCGCAAGGACCTCGCGACGCAGGAGGAGGTCCTCGTGCGCCGCATCGGCCTGCTCGGACGGGTGAACCCGCTGGCGCTGGAGGAGTTCCAGGCGCTGGAGGAGCGGCACACCTTCCTCTCCGACCAGCTCGCGGACCTGCGCGCGTCGCGCCGCGACCTCGAGCAGGTCATCGTCACCGTCGACGACCGCATCAAGACGGTCTTCATGGACGCCTTCAACGACGTGAGCCGCGAGTTCGACCTCACCTTCCAGACCGTCTTCCCGGGCGGCGAGGGACGCCTCGTCCTGACGGACCCCGACGACCCGCTCACCACCGGCATCGAGGTCGAGGCGCGTCCGCCCGGCAAGAAGGTCACCCGCCTGTCGCTGCTGAGCGGCGGAGAGCGGTCCCTGACGGTGCTCGCGTTCGTGTTCGCGATCTTCCGTGCGCGCCCGTCGCCGTTCTACGTCCTCGACGAGGTCGACGCGGCGCTTGACGACGTGAACCTGCAGCGCCTCCTGCGCGTGCTCACGTCGTTCAAGGACCGCGCCCAGCTCATCGTCGTCACGCACCAGAAGCGCTCGATGGAGATCGCCGACGTGCTGTACGGCGTCACGATGGGCAACGACGCGGTGACGCGCGTGCTGGCGGAGAAGTTCACCGACGAGCAGCAGCAACGTCTCGACGACGGGGTCGTCGTGGGCGTCTGAGCCACCTCCGACGTCTGGCCGGATGGCCGAGCCGATAGCGTGCGCGCGTGTCCGCCCGTCGGCCAGGTGCCGCCGCAACATCGAAAGGGAGCTCCTCGATGGAGATCCTGATCCCCGCGATCATCGTCGCGATCCTCCTCGTGTTCGTCGTCGGCTTCCTGGTCGTCGGAGGACGTCGTGAACGTCCGTCGTCGGACCAGCTGCCGCCGTCGGGCTCCGTTGACGTCCTCGACCGGCCGCCACCGTCGGACACCACGGTCACGGACCGCCCGACGGCACCGCCGATCCCGGTCGACGTCGTCGACGACACGATCGCGCCCCCGGCGCCGCTCTCCGTCGGCGAGCGCTTCCGTCTGCGCCTTCAGCGCACCCGCAACGTCCTCGGCGCCAGCGTCGCCGACCTCTTCGGCCGCGGGATCGACGACGCCGCGTGGGAGGGGCTCGAGGAGCTCCTGATCGGCGCCGACGTCGGCGTCGAGACCTCGCTCTCCATCGTGGAGCAGATGCGCACGCGATCGAAGCAGGAGGGCGTGACGACCGTTGACGGCGTCATCGGGCTGCTCAAGCAGGAGATGCGCGCCGTCCTCGGCGACTTCGACCGCTCCCTGGTCCGATCGACCGACGACGAGCCCACCGTGTGGCTCGTGACCGGCGTCAACGGCACCGGCAAGACCACGACCATCGGCAAGCTCTCCGCCCGCGAGCAGCGCGCCGGCCATTCCGTCGTCCTCGCCGCCGCGGACACGTTCCGCGCCGCTGCCTCCGAACAGCTCGGCGTGTGGGCGGAGCGCACCGGAGCGCGCCTCGTCGCGAAGGAAGAGGGTGCCGACCCCGCCTCCGTTGCCTACGACGGCTACCTCGCCGGCAAGGCCACCGACGCCGACCTGGTCATCATCGACACCGCGGGACGTCTGCACAACAAGCGTGAGCTGATGGACGAGCTCTCCAAGGTCAAGCGCGTCGTCGAGAAGCAGTCCGGCCCGATCGAGGAGACGCTGCTCGTCCTCGACGCGACGACCGGCCAGAACGGCATCCAGCAGGCGCGCGCGTTCATGGAGGCCGTCGCGATCACCGGCCTCGTGCTCACCAAGCTCGACGGGTCGTCCAAGGGCGGGATCGTCGTCGCGGTCCAGCGCGAGCTGGGCCTGCCCGTGAAGCTCGTCGGTCTCGGCGAGGACATCGACGACCTCGCAGACTTCGACCCCGACCTCTTCGTCGAGGGCCTCTTCTCGAACATCGACGCGTGACGGTGGGTCTGATCCGCGCTCGGCCGATCGAGCACGGCGCCTCGGTCGAGGGAGCCGGCGAGCCCGCCGGACCACCCAGCACCTGGCGCCGGGTCGTGGAGACGCTGTCCGCGGGCGAGACGATCCGGCTGGCGGTCCACACCCCGCGGCTGCTCCGCGCCCCCCGCGGCGACTCGGCGCCTTCGGTGCTGATCCCGGGGTGGCGCGCGCCCGAGGCGAGCGGGTACCCGCTGCTCGCCTACCTCCGCTTCCTCGGCCATGGCGCCCGCTCGTGGGGGCTGGGCGTCAACACGGGCGACGTGGGTCGCTTCGTCCGGGAGATGATCGCGCAGCTCTCCGCGGCCGGTCAGCCCACGGCGCTCATCGGCTGGAGCCTCGGCGGGGTGGTCGCGCGGGAAGTCGCCCGCGAACGGCCGGACCTCGTCAGCCAGGTCATCACGTACGGATCTCCCATCGTCGGCGGTCCGACGCACACGATCGGAGCCAACGACGCGGGGCC
>CBDTYW010000158.1:0-8658 GCA_965364735.1 uncultured Nitriliruptoria bacterium | reverse complement strand
GTGCTGTGCCACCACGTCGCCTACAACGTCGCGGACATCGTCCCGTTCGTCCGAGCCCTCGTCGACGCAGCACGCGACCTGGTCGTGATCGAGCTGACGACGCGGCATCCGCTCGACTGGCTTCGCCCGCTCTGGCAGGCGCTGCACGGCTGGGACGCGCCCGCCGGACCGACCGCCGACCTCCTCACCGACGTCATCGTCGAGATGGGGGTCGCGGCCACGCGCGAGGACTGGACCCGTCCCCACGAGCCGATGCTCGCCGGCCACGACGGCCTCCGTCGACGCCTGTGTCTTCCCGCCGACCGCGAACGCGACCTCAGCGAGCTCCTCGTGACGTGTCCGGTCCCGACCGAGCAGAACGTGACGACCTTCGTCATCACCACGTAGCCGGTTCCAGTGCCCGGCGGTGTGGGAGCGCGGGGCCTCAGGTGTTCGGCGATACCGTGACGCGTCGCTCTTCACGCAAGGTTCCCACGTGGGTGATGTCCAGGACTACGAGCGCGCCCACGAGGCGCTGCTCGCTCGCGGCCCGGGTCGGATGATCCCGGACCTCGACCGCATCACGATGCTGCTCGGTCTTCTCGGCGACCCGCAGCTCGCGTACCCGTCGGTGCACATCACCGGGACCAACGGGAAGACGTCGGTCACCCGGATGATCTCGACGTTGTGCGCTGCGGTCGGAGTCGCGCCCGGCGCGTACATGTCGCCGCACCTGCAGTCCGTCCGCGAGCGGATGCAGGTCGCGGGGCGTCCGATCCCGCCGTCCGCGTTCGCGCAGGTGTACGAGGAGATGGCTCCGCTGATGGAGCTGGTCGACGCGCAGTCGGAGAACCCAGCGGACCGCGTCACCTACTTCGAGGCGCTCACGGCGATGGCGACCTGGTGGTTCGCTGACCTGCCCGTCGACATCGGGATCTTCGAGGTCGGGATGGGTGGTCGCTGGGACGCGACGAACCTCGTCCGCGGCGAGGTCGCCGTGTTCACGCCGATCGACGTCGACCACTCGCAGCTCGGGGGCACCCCCGAGGAGATCGTCATCGAGAAGGCCGGGATCATCAAGGATGGCGCCGTCGTCGTCACCGCTCGCCAGACCGACGCCGTGCTCGCCCATCTGCGCACCGTCGCCGACGCCCACGGCGCCGAGATCCGCGTCGCCGGCATCGACTTCGCCGCGAGCAACGTCCGCATGGGCGTGGGAGGTCAGGTCGTGGACCTGCGGCTGGGGGAGCGGCTCATCACCGACGTCCCCGTCCCGCTGTTCGGCGCCCACCAGGCCGAGAACGCCGCGCTCGCGCTGGCCGCCTTCGACGCGCTCGCGACCTCGACCGTCGCGGCGCTCGACGACGACCTCATCCGCGCCGGGTTCAGCTCCGTGACCGTTCCGGGGCGTCTCGAGGTCATCAGCCGCAATCCGAAGGTGGTCCTCGACGGGGCGCACAACCCCCACGGGGCGCAGGCCGCCGCGGCGACCATCAAGGAGTCGCTGCCGTACCGCAACCTGATCCTCGTGGCCGGGGTCATGGCGGACAAGGACGTCGCCGGTGTCCTCGGCGCCTACCGCGACGTCGCGAACCACGTCGTGACGACGCAGGCCCGCACGCCCCGCGCGATGTCGGCTGCCCGTCTGGCGGATGTCGGCCAGGAGGTCTGGGCCGGGACCGGCGTCATCGTGGAGCAGTCCGCCGACATCGCCGAAGCGCTGGAGCTCGCCACCGGTCTGGCCGGCGACAACGACCTCGTCCTGGTGACGGGCTCGCTCTACACCGTCGGCGCCGCCCGCGACCTGCTCGTCCCGTTCGTCGAGGCCGAGCCGAACGTGATCACCGACGAGGAGCTCGAGGAAGAGCACCCGGGCGACTACGCGATCGCGATCGACGAGATGATCGACCGCGTCGACTCCGACCGGGCCACTGGCCTCCCGGACACGATCGACCTCAACGGTCTCGACACCGACGAGAGCTGACGGGCTCTGGCCGCTCACACGTTGGGTGCTGGCGCTCGCGTCGGGCATCCTTGCCGCCTCACCCCAACTTCCCTGAAGGCCACACCATGGCGAACGAGTCCACCCTCATCCTGATCAAGCCGGACGGCGTCAGCCGCGGCCTCATGGGCGAGATCATCTCGCGCATCGAGAACAAGGGCTACACGATCGCGAAGATGGACCTCCGCGTCCTCGAGCGCGCGAAGGCCGAGGAGCACTACGGCGAGCACCGCGAGCGTCCGTTCTTCGGAGAGCTCGTCGACTTCATCACGTCCGGCCCGCTGGTCGCGATGCAGGTTGACGGCGCCGACGCCGTGAAGGGCATGCGCAACATCATCGGCGCGACGAACCCGATCGAGGCCTGCGCAGGTTCGATCCGTGGAGCCTTCGCCACCGAGATCGGCGAGAACCTCGTCCACGGCTCCGACTCGACCGAGTCCGCCGCGCGCGAGCTGGGCATCTTCTTCGGCTGAGCCGAACCACACGACGACGGCCGCACGCGAATCGCGTGCGGCCGTTGCCGTTGCCGGAGATCGTCGTCTCAGAGCCCGTGGAGGTCCTCGACGGGGGTGCCCTCGGCGACGGAGAGCAGCTCGACGCCGGTCTCGGTCACGAGCATCGTGTGCTCGAACTGGGCGGTGCGCGAGAGGTCGGTCGTGACGGCCGTCCAGCCGTCGTCCCACATCCTGTGCTTCCAGGTGCCCATCGTGATCATCGGTTCGATCGTGAACGTCATGCCCGGCACCAGCGTCGGGCCACGCTGGTTCGACGCGTAGTGGTGGACCTGCGGGTCGGAATGGAACTGGGTCCCGATGCCGTGACCGACGAAGGCGCGGACGATGCCGTAGCCGTGCGCGTCGGCGACCTTCTGGATCGCCTTGCCGATGTCGGAGACCGGCTTGCCCGGGATCACCGCCTGGATGCCGGCGGTGAGGCAGTCACGCGTGACGTTGACGAGGTCGCGTGACGCTTCGTCGACCTCGCCGACGAAGAACGTGCGGCTGGTGTCGCCGTGGGCTCCGTCGATGTAGACCGACACGTCAATGTTGACGATGTCGCCCTCGACGAGCTCGCGGGAGTCGGGGATGCCGTGGCAGATGACCTCGTTGACCGAGGTGCACAGCGACTTCGGGTAGCCGGAGTACATCAACGGCGACGGGTAGGCGTCGCGCGCGATCGTCGCCTCGTGACCGATCCGGTCGAGCTCGTCCGCGGTGATCCCGGGACGGACGGCGGCACCGACGATGTTGAGGACCTCGGCAGCCACGCGGTTGGCCGTGCGGAGCCCCTCGATCACACGTGCGGACTTCACCATCGGCTCGTCGTAGTCCGACGGGGCGTCGGGGTCGAGCACGTAGTGGGGGCGGACGATGTGGTCCGGGACGAGGCGGGTCGATGTGAGCCGACCGGGGCGCACGCGGTCACGCTCGGCCTTGGCCTTGTTCGCGTCCTTGAGTCCGCCGCGGCTGGTCCAGAAGGACCCCTTGGTGGTGTTGGCAGACACGAGCGCTGACCTGACGACGACGGTGCGATGGGACGAGGAGTCTACGGGCTCGGTGCGACGCCGAACTCAGCCGAGCAGCTGCGCTGCGCGCGGGGCGTAGTAGGTCAGGATCATGTCCGCGCCCGCCCGCCGGATGCCGGTCAGCGACTCGAGGATGACCTTGTCCTCGTCGAGCCAGCCGGCGGCGCTGGCCGCGGCGATCATCAGGTACTCACCGGAGACCTGGTAGGCGGCGACCGGGACGGGGGAGGCGTCCGCGACGGCGCGGAGCACGTCGAGGTACGGACCGGCGGGCTTCACCATCACGATGTCCGCGCCCTCGGCGACGTCGAGCGCCACCTCGCGCAAGGCCTCCCGGACGTTCGCCGGCTGCATCTGGTAGCCCAATTTGTCCCCGGACTTCGGGGCGGAGTCGAGCGCCCCGCGGAAGGGCCCGTAGTACGCGCTCGCGTACTTCGCGGTGTAGGACATGATCGCGACGTCCTCGTGGCCGTCGGCGTCGAGCGCGGCGCGGATCGCCCCGACGCGGCCGTCCATCATGTCGGACGGCGAGATGATGTCGGCGCCGGCCCGGGCCTGCGCGACCGCCTGCTGGACGAGCACCTCGACGGTCTCGTCGTTGAGCACGTTGCCGGCGGGCCCGACGATCCCGTCGTGGCCGTCCGAGGAGTACGGGTCGAGCGCGACGTCGGTGATGACGAGCAGGTCCGGGTCGGCGTCCTTGAGCATCGCCACCGCGCGGGGGATGAGCCCGTCCGGGTTGAACGACTCGCGGCCGTCGGTGGTCTTGAGCCGATCCTCGACCTTCGGGAAGAGCACCACGCTGTTGATCCCGAGCGAGCGCACGCGCTTGGCCTCGCCGACGAGCCCGTCGAGCGACCAGCGGGTCAGGCCCGGCAGCGACGCGAGCGGGGTGTCCGCGTCGTCGCCATGCAGGAACACGGGGTAGATCAGCCGGTCCGGCGAGAGGTCGGTCTCCCGGGTGAGCGCGCGCAGCGACGCGGACGCTCGCAGTCGGCGAGGGCGGATCGGCAGGTCCATGCTCGGGCTCCGGCACGGTGGTGGCGTGGCGCCGGACGGCGCGTCATGCCATCGTAGTGCTGTCGCGGCGGAGCCCAGCCGTCGGTCCGTGCGAGCGCCGGATGACGGGCGCTCACATGGCACCGATCCGGCTCAGGGACCGGAAGGAGTCGTCGCCGACGATGATGTGGTCGATGACCTGGATCCCGAAGATGACCCCGGCACGGGAGAGGCGCGTCGTGATCGACCGGTCGTCGTCGGACGGCGTCGGGTCACCGGACGGGTGGTTGTGGGCGATGTAGATCGCCGCCGCGCCCCGCGCCAGGGCCGTCCGGAACACCTCGCGCGGCGCGAAGAACGTGTGGTTCACGCTGCCGACGCTGACCGTGTCGACCGCCAGCACACGATGGCGGGTGTCCAGCGAGACGATGAGGCCGGCCTCGCGGTCGAGCCCGGCGAGCAGCGGGCGGACGACCTCGTGGGCGTGCTCCGGCGTGTCGATCTGCTCGCGCTGCGTCCAAGATCCGAGCGGCGTCTCCAGCACCATCGTCGCGACGGGGCGCGGGTCGGAGACGGGCCGGGAGGCGGGGGTGATCGTCGTGTCGGGCGGGGCGAGGGTGTGCAAGGCGGGATCCCTGTGGTCGGTGGGACCATCGAACCGGCAGATCTCCTGCATGAGGAGAGCCTGCCAGGATCTGTGGAGAACTCGGCGAGCGGCCAATCGGAGGGGGCATCCGCTCGTTCTGTGCGGAGCACATGGCTAGAGTCCGACAGGCCCCATCTCTCTGCAAGGACCGTCATGGCGAAAGCCCGGAACCTGCGGTTCTTCGGCCGCGACATGGCCGTGGATCTCGGCACCGCCAACACGCTCGTGTACATCCGCAACAAGGGGATCGTGCTCAACGAGCCGTCGGTCGTGGCCATCAACGCCCACGACGGCGCGATCGTCGCGGTCGGCACGGAGGCCAAGCGGATGATCGGGCGCACGCCCGGACACATCATGGCGATCCGGCCGCTGCAGGACGGCGTCATCGCCGACTTCGACGTCACCGAGCGGATGCTGCGCTACTTCATCCGCTCCGTCACGAAGCGCCACTTCCTCACCAAGCCCCGCGTCATCGTCTGTGTCCCGTCGGGGATCACGGGCGTGGAGCAGCGCGCGGTGGAGGAGGCCACGTACTCCGCCGGCGCACGCAGCGCTCACATCATCGAGGAGCCGATGGCCGCCGCGTTCGGCGCCGGGCTTCCGGTGACCGAGGCCACCGGCAACATGATCGTCGACATCGGTGGTGGCACGACGGAGGTCGCCGTGATCTCGCTCGGTGGCATCGTCACGAGCCAGTCGATCCGCATCGCCGGTGACGAGCTCGACCGCTCGATCATCAACTACATCAAGAAGGAGTACTCCTTGATGCTCGGCGAGCGGACCGCCGAGGAGATCAAGATGGCGATCGGGTCCGCGTTCCCGCTGCCCGACGAGCCGCACGCCGAGATCCGCGGACGTGACCTGGTCTCCGGCCTGCCGAAGACGATCATCGTCTCGTCGCAGGAGATCCGTCACGCCATCGAGGAGCCGCTCAACCAGATCGTCGACGCGGTCAAGAACACGCTCGACAAGACGCCGCCCGAGCTCGCGGCCGACGTCATGGACCGAGGCATCGTGCTCGCCGGTGGCGGGGCGCTGTTGAAGGGCATCGACGAGCGGCTCAAGCACGAGACCGGGATGCCGGTGCACATCACGGAGAACCCGCTCCTCGCGGTCGCGATCGGATCCGGCCGCTGCCTTGAGCACTTCGAGACGGTCAAGGGCTTCCTGATCTCGTCCACCCGGCGCTGACAGGGATGCCGCAACGTCGACGCGCCAGGGGCCTGCTGGCCGGGCTGGTCTTCGTCACGCTCGTCCTCATCACGATCGACTTCCGTGCGGGCGCCGACGGACCGGTGCAGACCCTCCGGAAGGTCGCGACCTCGGCCTTCGGTCCACTCCAGCGTGGCGCGACGGGCGCCGTCGCTCCGGTGGCGCAGGGCTTCGACGACGTGGGCGGCTTCTTCGACCTGCGTGCCGAGAACGAGCGCCTGCGTCGGGAGCTCGAGGAGGCGGAGCTCGCAGCCCAGAGCTACCAGTCGCTCCTTCTCGAGCGCGATCAGCTCCGTCTGCTGGTGAGCATCGTCGCAGGTGGCGAGTTCGCCGGCATCGGGGCGCGGACGATCGCGAACTCCCCGTCGAACTTCGAGTGGCTGATCACCATCGACGTCGGCAGCGACGACGGCATCACCGCAGACCTGCCGGTCATCAACGGGAGCGGGCTCGTCGGCCGGGTCCTCCAGGTCGGTCCGAGCTCGTCACGGGTCCTGCTCGCCATCGACCCGACGTTCTTCGCCGCGTCACGCGTGTCCACCGGCGGCGAGGTCGGTACGACGCGCGGCCGAGGCGCCGATCTCCTGCTGTTCTCTCCGCTCGACCCCGACGGGGTCATCGGCCTCGGCGACGAGGTGGTCACCTCGAGCTTCGAGGGCGGCCTCTACCCGACGGGGATCCCGATCGGCACGGTCGAGGACCCGGGTCTGCCGACCAACGGGATGACCCGTCAGGTGGGCGTGCGTCCGTTCGTGGACTTCACGACGCTCGACCACCTCTTCATCGTCACGGGCGGCGCCTCATGATGACGCGGCTCCCGGTCATCGGGGCGCTCTTCGTCATCGCCGCCGTCCTGCAGACCGCGGTCTTCTCGCACCTGACGCTCGGCGGGTACCGGCCGGACCTCGTGCTCCTCCTCACCGTGCTGTTCGGGATGCGGGAAGGCCCGGAGGTTGGGCTGCGCGTCGGCTTCGGGGCGGGTCTGCTCGTCGATCTCCTGCTGACCCAGTCCGCGTTCGGCATCTCGGCGCTCGTCTACCTGACATGGGGCTGGGTCGCCGGTGTCGTCCGGCCGCAGCTCGCGCCGGGTTCCCAGACCGGACCCCTCGTCGTGACCTTCGGGTCGGGGATCCTCGCCACCGTGGCCTTCGGCGCCGTGGCCAGGATCGTCGGCGGCGATCAGTTCACGCTCTTCGTCGTGCTGCGCACCGCGGTCATGGTCGGCGTCTACAACCTGCTCCTCGCGCCGCTCGCGCTGCGCGTCGTCGATGCGGTCGTGGGCTGGGTCGGCGTCGAGTCCTCGCAGGCGCTGCCGTGAACCCGCGGAACCAGACGACCAACCCCGCGCTGCGCCTCGCGCTGCTCGCGGGCGTCGCCGTCGTGCTGCTCGCGGCGCTCCTCGTCCGGCTGTGGTTCCTGCAGGTGCTCGCGGGCGACCGCTTCGCCAGCCTCGCCGAGGACAACCGGCTTCGCTACGTCGTGCTCGACGCCCCCCGCGGGCACATCCTCGCGTCCGACGGGTCGGTGCTCGTCCGCAACCGCCCCGCCCAGACGATCTCCGTGGACCGCGCGCAGATCGTCAACGGGGCAGGGCTGCCGCGCGACGAGCAGGCCGAGCTGGTGCTGAAGCGGCTCGGGGATCTGCTCGACCTCGACGCGGACGATCTGCTGCGCCGCATCAACACCCGGCGATACTCACCGTTTCGTGCGGTTCCCGTGGCCGAGGACGTCGCCCCCGAGATCGTGTTCGCGCTCAACGAGCATGCCGAGCTCTACCCGGGGGTGACCGCCGAGGTGCTGCCGCTGCGCAGCTACCCGGAAGGCCAGCTCGCCGCACACCTCGTCGGCTACGTCGGCGAGATCTCTGCCCGCGAGCTCGACCTCGACCGCTACGCCAGCTATCGAGCCGGTGAGCTCATCGGCTGGGCCGGTCTCGAGCGGAGCTGGGAGCGGGACCTCCGCGGCACCGAGGGGCTGCGTGAGCTCGAGGTCACCGCGCGCGGCGCCGTGCTCAACGTGATCGCCGAGCGGGCACCTGTCCGCGGGAGCGATCTCCTCACCTCGCTCGACCTCGAGCTCCAGCATGACGTCGAGCGGCTGCTCGCGGAGGGCATCATCGCCAGCCGAGACGTCCGTCGTCGCGACGGTCGCCTGCTGCCGTCGCCCGCGGGAGCAGCCGTCGTGCTCGATCCTCGCGACGGGTCCGTCGTCGCGATGGCGAGCTTCCCGACCTACGACCCGGCGGAGTTCATCGGCGGGGTCAGCCAGACCTACTGGTCAGCGCTTCAGTCACCG
>CBDTYW010000157.1:0-8744 GCA_965364735.1 uncultured Nitriliruptoria bacterium | reverse complement strand
CGCGGACGACGACGTGGCCCGCGGCCGTCAGCGCCTCGGCGAGCGCGACGAGGCCCTTGGTGTCGAGGTCGCCGCCGGCGCCGGGCGTGAGCAGGACGTTGGGCCCGGACACGCGCGTCGGTCGATGGATGGCCGCGGTGACGCGGTCCGCAGCAACGTCAGCGGTGTCGAGCTTGGTCATGACGACCTTGGTCGCCACGTCAGGACCCCGCGAGCTTCACGGCGAGGTCGGTCGCGGCGACGCGGTCGAGCTTGCCGTTGTTGCCGCGCGGGAGCGCGTCGACGATGAACACCGCGTGCGGCTTCCGGTAGCCCGCGACGTGGTTGCCGGCCCAGTCGAGCATCTCCTCGGAGGTGAGCCCCTCGGAGGTCGCCACGACCAGCGCGGCCGGGCGATCGCCGAGTCGATCGTCGGGCAGGCCGACGACCGCGACCTCTGCGACCTTCGGGTGCTCCGCGATCGTCGCCTCGACCTCGGCCGGGAAGACGGAGAACCCGCCGACCTTGAGCCGGTCCTTGGTGCGGCCAGCCAGCTGGAACAGTCCACCGGGCCAGATGCGCGCCAGGTCTCCGGTCTCGAACCAGCCGTCCGAGGTCGGGCCCGCGTCCGGGCGGCCCTCGTACTCCTTGAGCGTCCCGCCACCGCGGAACTGCAGCGCTCCGACCTTGCCGCGCGAGAGCGCCTGGCCGTCGTCACCGACAACGCGGCACTCGATTCCGGGCAGGACTGCGGACAGGGCCGGCATGGTGATCGCGTTGATGAGCGACGGCGGGAAGATGCGGACCGCGGCCGCGCCCGAGAGCTCGACCATCCCGTAGATGTCCGCGAAGACCGCCTGACCGAAGCCCTTGCCGAACGGTGCGGCCAGCGCCCCGTACTTCTGGAAGCGTCGCGCACGTTCGGGCGGCATCGCGTCCGCAGCGGAGACCCAGAGCTGAACGCTCGACAGGTCGCGCTTGGCGCAGCCCGCAGACTCGAGGTCCGCGTACATCGTCGGGACGCCGATGAAGATGTTGGGCTTGCGGGTCTCGAAGACCTCGAGCGCTTCCTTGGCGGACCAGCGGCTCTGGCGGATCAGCGGGATGCCGGCGCAGAACGCGCCGAGCGCGGTGCCCAGCCCCATCACGTGCGGCAGCGGCAGCGCGGCGAACATCCGGTCGCGACCCGAACGCGGTCCGCTTGCCGCCGGGATGGCGACGACGCGGCCGACGTTCGAGAGCAGGCCCGCGGAGCTCAGCGCCGCGGCCTTCGGGACGCCGGTCGTGCCGGACGTGCAGAGCAGGATCGCGGTCGACTCGGGGTCGTCCGGTGAGGCCTCGATCATCTCGCCGGGGTTGTCCTTGAGCCAGCCCGCGATGCCGTCGTCGGCCGTCGAGATCCAGTCGATGTCGACGTCGGCGACCTCGTCACCGGTGGTCAGACGCTCGACGACGCCCGGGTCCGCGACGGCGCGCTTGGCCTTCGTCGCGGTGACGATGCCCTCGATCTCGCGGGGCTTCAGCCGGTCGTTGACGGGAACCGGGACCGCGCCGATCCGCGCGGCCGCGAACGTGAACCACAACAGGTCGATCCGGTTGTCGATCAGCAGGAGCAGTCGGTCGCCCTTCTTGACGCCGGCCCAGCGCAGCGCGGCCGCGAAGCGGGCGGTCGCCTCCTCGGCGTCGATGTAGGAGCGCATCTCCTTGTGGTCGAGACCGGGGCTCAGGCCGGGGTCCTCGACGGCGTCGCGGTCGCCATAGACGTCGGCGAGCACAGCCGGAAGCTGTCCGAGGTGAACGCCGCGACCAAGGACCATGTCCTTGACCTCATCGGAGATGTTGAACATGTGTCGCGCTCCCGGTTGGCGTCGTCGGCTGACGGGGCTCGACGGTACTGGCCGACTGTCCGACACGGGCGCTGGCCCCCGGGCCTACGCTCGGCCGCCGGTCAACGATGTTGGAGGCGGCTCGTGGCGTACCCGGAGAAACTGCTCACCGACGATGAGGTCGTCATCCGGGACTTCCACCCGCACTGGCGCGTCCTGATCACCGCGTTCGCCTGGGTCGTCCTGGCGCTCGGGATCGTCATCGCGACGTTCACCTTCACCGACGGGACGGACGGGACGCTTCGGATGGTGGTCACGCTGGTCGCGATCGTCGGCGCCCTCGCGCTCGCGGTGCCGGCGATCGTCAACCGCCAGTTCCTCCACTACATCCTGACCAGCGAGCGGCTGATCACGCGCGGCGGGATCCTGTCGAAGTCCGGCGTCGAGATCCCGCTCGAGCAGATCAACAACGTGCTGTTCGAGCAGAAGGTCTGGGAGCGGATGCTCGGTTACGGCGACGTCATCATCGAGTCAGCCGGCGAAGGCGGTCGCACGATCTTCCAGGACATCCCGGACCCGCAGGGGTTTCAGTCCGAGGTCTACCGAGCCCGCGAGGACCGCGGCATGGTCCTGCGCGGCAGCGGCCCCAGCGACCCGAGCCAGCAGATCGAGCGACTCGCCCGCCTCCGCGACGAGGGATCCCTCACCGAGGCCGAGTTCTCCGAGGCGAAGCGCAGGTTGCTCGACGGCCTGTGAAGCCCGAGGTGACACGTCCGCCGACGACGGTTCAGGCGTTGCCGGCCACGTAGTCACGCATGGCGTCGACCTCGACCTCGAGCTCGTCCATCCGGCTCTTGACGACGTCACCGATCGAGACGATGCCGCTGATGCCGCCGTTGTCCAGAACGAGGACGTGCCGCGTCCGGCGGTCCGTCATCGCGGCCATGACCTTGACGACGTTGTCCTCCGGAGAGCAGGTCGCGACGTCGTGGTCGACGATGTTGCCGGCCTCCCGATCGAGGACACCCGGTCCGTGATCGATGATCGCGTTGAGGACGTCGCGCTCGGTGACGATCCCTTCGGGCTTCACGCCATCGTTGCAGATGATCACCGAGCCGATCTTCTCGTCGTGCATCATCTTCGCCAGCTCAACGAGCTTCGTCGAGGACGGGGCGAGCCTGACGTCTGCGCCCTTGTGGGCAAGGATCCCGGCGACCTTCATCTTCGCAGACCTCTCGAGTCGGTGTGCTCGCGGTGGAGCAACGTTGCCATGCAACGGGGTGACGGGCGATCCGTCAACCGATTCCGCCAAGGATTCCGCGGAGATCCCCGAACCTGCCTAGCGTCGCTGCCGAACCGAACGCGGGAGACGCCGGTGTCCATCGTCCTGACCACCACGACCGACCGGGTCCGCGAGATCACGCTGAACCGGCCGGACGTGCTCAACGCCTTCAACAACGAGCTGTACACCGCCCTCGGCAACGCGTTCGCGGACGCGCGCGACGACGACGACGTCCATGCGGTGCTGCTGACCGGCGCGGGGCGCGGGTTCAGCGCCGGCCAGGACCTCAAGGAGCTCGCCGACCTCGCGGGGCGCATGTCCTCTGACTCCGAAGGACCTGCCGGATCCGACGCCACGTCCGGGTTCCCGGTGATGTTCGACGCGTTGCTGGCTCTGGACAAGCCGCTGATCGCCGCGGTCAACGGGGTCGGCATGGGCATCGGGTTCACGATCCTGGCCCACTGCGACCTGGTGCTCATCGCGCGGTCTGGTCGGCTGAAGACGCCGTTCGCAGAGCTCGGGGTCGCGCCCGAGGCCGCGTCGAGCCTCATGTTCCCGATGCGCTACGGCTGGCAGAACGCGTCGCGCATCCTGCTCGCCGGCGACTGGGTCTCCGCCGACGAAGCCGTGGAGATGGGCGTGGCGTTGCGGGCCGTGGACGACGATGCGCTCATGGACGACGCCCGCGCCCTTGCCGCCCGGATCGCGACCGCGACGCTCCCGTCCCTGCGCGCCATCAAGTCCACCATGACGGCTCCTCTCTTCGATGCCATCCAGGCTGCCCGCACCCGTGAGGAGGACCACTTCAGGGTCCTGCTCCAGTCCTTCGGCACCTGACCCCGATCCTGCCGAGCGACGTCCAAACCGACTCCACGCAGGTTTCGGCATCGCTCGGCGCACGGGGTCATCGGCGGAAGGGCGTGAGCCCGAGGTCGAGGTGGGCGCGACGTCGTCAGTGGTGGTGATGGCGCTGGGGGTCGTCGAGGACCAACGAGCCATCGGGCAGCTCGTGGAGGTGCCCGCCGTACGCGGTCCGAAGCGACACCTCCGTGAGGACGTCGTCGGGGGGGCCGGCCGCCACGACGGTCGTCGCGAGCAGGACCACGTGGTCGCACGACTGGGCGGTTCCGACGTCGTGCGTCGTGCGGATGATCGTCGTGCCCCGCGCGCGGGCATCGGCGATCGCTGAGCGCAGGGTCGCGAAGTGCGTCAGGTCCAGCGCCGTCGAGGGCTCGTCGAGGAGCAGGACCTCCGCCCGCTGCGCGAAGCCCTGCGCAAGCACGACCCGCTGACGCTGTCCGCCGGACAGCTCGCGGAGGTGTCGGCGGGCGAGGTCGAGGAGCTCGAACCGCTCGAGCTCCTCGTCGACGATCGCGCGATCGACACGACGGAGCCGGCCGAGCACCCCGGTGTGCGGGAACCGTCCCATCGCCACGACCTCGCGGACGGTGACCGGGACCTGCTCGTTGACGCGCTGCTGCTGGAGGACGTGAGCGACGTCGCGGCGCCCCGCGTGGGCGGGCCTGCCGAGCACCTCGACGGTCCCCGTCGTCGGCTCGTCGAGGCCGGAGAGCAACCGCAACAGCGTCGACTTCCCCGAGCCGTTGGGGCCAATGATCGCGATCGTCCGATCGCCGGGCAGGTCGAGGGATGGCGCGGACAGCGCCAGCGTCGTGCCTCGTCGCTGCTCGACGCCCCGCAAGCTGATCATCATCGTCCGTTCTACCGTCTGCGGGAATCCTACCGTCGCGCCGCTTGTTCTAGGAATGATTCCCAGTATCATTCCCTGAACAGGCACAGGACCACCGGATGAGATCTCGAGGACGTTCGCGCATGGTCGCAGGCCTGCTGGCCGCAGCCATGGCCACCGCCGGGTGCTCGGCATCACCGGCAGCGATCTCTGCCAGCTCGGAGATCGTCGTCACCACCTCGATCTGGGGTGATGTCGTGCGCGACCTCGTCGGCGACGACGTCGAGGTCAGGGTTCTGATGCCCCCGGGCGTCGACGCACACGGGTACCAGCCGAGCGCTTCCGATCTCGCCGCGGCAGAGCGATCCGCGCTGGTCGTGGCGAACGGGGCGGGGCTCGAGGACTCGCTGCTCGATGCCCTCAGGGGGACGGTCCCGGCGGACCGTCTCATCGAGCTGACCGACGCGATGACGGACCTCATCGACAGCGCTCCCCACGAGGACGAGCCAGACGACGAGCCCGACGACGAGCCAGACGACCACCAGCACGCGGTCGACCCGCACGTCTGGCAGGACCCGACCCTCGTCCGAGCGGCGGTGCAGGCGCTCGTACCCAGGCTCCAGGAGGTCCTCGTGGACGACCGTGAGCTGATCGGGGTGCGCGGCGAACAGCTCGTGGAGGACCTCACCGCGCTGGACGTCGAGCTGGCCGCCGCCTACGCCGGCTTGGAGGACCGACGTCTCGTCACCAACCACGATGCGCTCGGCTACCTCGCACGACGCTACGACCTCGACATCGTCGGCATCATCATTCCGGGAGGCGGCTCCCTCGCCGCCGCCGACACACGGACGCTGGCCCGGCTCGCATCCGACATCCGCGCGCTGGAGGTGAAGGCGATCTTCGTCGAGTCGACCGCTTCGGAGCGGATCGCGAGAAGCGTCGCTGCGGAGGTCGGCGGCGTCCGGGTCGCCATGCTCTTCACCGATGCGCTCGGCGCCGACGGCAGCCAGGCCGACTCCTACGCCGGGCTCATGCGCGCGAACGCCGCCACGATCATCGACGCGCTCAGCCCGGAGCAGTGATGGACTGGCTCACCGATCCCTTCAGCTTCGCGTTCCTGCAGCGCGCGGCCACCGCCGGCGTGCTGACGGCGATCGCCGCCGGCGTCATCGGAACGTGGGTCGTGCTCCGCGGTCAGTCATTCCTCGGTGACGCCCTCGCCCACGGCGTGGTCCCCGGCGTCGCCATCGCCTTCGCCACAGGCGTCAACCTCCTCCTCGGCGGCGCGATCAGCGCGCTGGTGATGATCGGGCTGATCGCCTGGCTCGGCCGTCGGACCGAGCTCGACGACGACACCAACATCGGGCTGCTCTTCGTCGGGATGCTCGCGCTCGGCGTCGTCGTGATCTCGCGCGGCTCGGGGTACCAGGGCGAGCTGACGGCCATCATCTTCGGCGATCCGCTCGGCGTGACCACCGGCGACCTGCTCGTCTCCGGCGTGGTCGCGGTGGTGGCGGTGCTGGCGTCGATCGTCGGGTTCCGACCGTTCCTCGCGCTGTCGTTCAGCGAGGACAAGTCCCGTGCGCTCGGTCTGCGCCCCGACCTCGCGAACACGGCGCTGCTCGTGCTCGTCGCGATGGTCGTCGTCGGGTCGTTCCGCGCCGTCGGGTCGCTGCTGGTCTTCGCGTTCCTGGTCGCGCCACCCGCCACCGGGATCCTCCTCGCGCGGCGCATCCCGACGGTCATGGCGGTCAGCGTCGCGACGGGCTCGCTCGGCGCGATCGCCGGACTGCTGGCGAGCTATCACCTCGGCACGGCCGGTGGCGCGTCCATGGCGCTGGCGACGGTCGTGATCTTCGTGCTCGCCCTGGGCTTCACGACGGTGCGCGACGCGGCGACCAGCCGAGGCTGACGCGGTTCGTCAGGCGCAGTCCCGGCACGTCCCACGGATCTCGATGCGGTGCGCGCTCGGCCGGAACCCCTGCTGCCGTTCGGCCGCGGCCTCCGCCTTGTCGAGCGCGGACTCGAGGTCCGCGCCGAACTCGACGTCTTCGACCCGGCCGCACGTCGTGCAGACCAGATGGTGATGGTGATGCCCGGTCACGTCCTCGGCGAGCTCGAACCGGGCCGTGTCGTCGCTGCCGGGAAGCCGGATGACGACGCCCGCGACCTCGAGCACCGACAGATTGCGGTAGAGCGAGGACTGCGACTGCTCGACGGCGCCGTTGAGCAGCTCGACGATCGTGTGCGGGCGCTCGATCGCTGCGAGCGCGTTCACCAGCTGACGACGCGGCGACGTGTAGCGCTGCCGTTGCCGACGCAGCCTCACGGCGACCTCGGCGTGGAGGTCTGCGTCGGGAACCTGAACATGGGACATGCCACGAGGCTAACCGCAGCGTCGGGTCAGGCTGCGACGTCGGCCCGCTCGATCGCGGAGAAGACGTAGCTCGCCGACACGGACCCGACCACCGCCGCGACGATCTGGATGGCGACGTTCCCCCACGCCCCGAGGTCCATCGCGACCAGCGCGATCGCAACGGCGGGGTTGAACGCTGCTCCGGAGACCGTCCCGACGCTGAACGCGCCAGACATCACGACGAAGCCGATCGCCACGCCATAGAAGCCGTTGCCCTCGGTGCGCTGCGCGATGGCGACGGACAGGATCACCCAGACGAGCGCGAACGTGAACAGGAACTCGGCGAGCAGCGCCGCGACCACACCGTCGTTCGCGATGATGTCGAGCGACGCCACCGCGGCCGTGTCATGCATGACCCGCACGGCGCCCGCGCCGAGCAGCGCACCGACGAGCTGCGCCCCGAGGTACGGCACGACGTCTTGGCGATCGAGCCGGCGCTGCAGCACGAACGCCAACGTCACCGCGGGGTTGTAGTGCGCCTTCGAGACGTGACCGCCGGCGTAGACGATCGCCGTGAGCCCGACGCCGACCGCCAGCGGCGCCAGCGGACCGGCGCCGCCGAGCACGGCGCTGCCGATGATCACGACGAGGAAGAACGTGCCCAGGAACTCGGCGATGTAGCGGTCCACGCCCGGCCCTTCGCTGCGACGACGTGTCGGGTCGAGGATGCCCCGTCGCAGCGCGCGATCGCGCATCTCGCAACGGCCTCGTGCAGACGCCCGTAGGTTCGCGCCACGCTGATGCAGAGGAGCCCTGATGTCCGACACCCCGCGCGGCATCGACGTCACAGCCCTGACGCTTCAGGAACAGGCTTCACAGACCGCCGGGCGTGACTTCTGGATCGTCGACGGCATCCCGAGGCTGGGGATCCCGCCGATCAAGGTCACCGACGGTCCGAACGGTGCCCGCGGTGACGGCCTCTGGGGCACCGGCCCCGCCGCGCTCTGCGTGCCCTGCGGCTCGGCGCTCGGGGCGACGTGGGACCCCGACCTCGTCGAGCGGGTCGGCGTCGCGCTCGGCGAAGAGGCGCTCACGAAGTCCTCGCGCGTCCTGCTCGCCCCGACGATCAACCTGCATCGACACCCGCTGTTCGGCCGCGCGTTCGAGTGCTACGCGGAGGACCCGCTGCTCACCGCGCGGATCGCCGTCGGGTTCGTGCGCGGCGTCCAGTCCCGCGGCGTCGCGGCCACGGCGAAGCACTTCGTCGGCAACGAGACCGAGCACCAGCGGACCACCGTCAGCTCCGACATCGACGAACGGACGCTGCGCGAGGTCTACCTCGCCCCGTTCGAGGCGGTCGTCGACGCCGGCGTCCTCGCGATCATGACGGGCTACAACCGCGTCGGTGGCGTGTACGTGTCCGAGAGCCCGTCGCTGCTCGAGATCCTCCGAGATGAGTGGGGGTTCGACGGCGTCGTGATGAGCGACTGGTTCGCGGTCGGGACCTCCGTCGCGGCGGCTCGCGCCGGGCTGGATCTGGAGATGCCCGGGCCCGCACGCCGCATGGGCGACGCGCTCGTCGGCGCCGTCGAGCGTGGCGAGCTCGAGGCC
>CBDTYW010000156.1:0-8853 GCA_965364735.1 uncultured Nitriliruptoria bacterium | reverse complement strand
GCGACGTCCCCGTCGGCCGCGGGCGGCTCATCGCCCGCGGCACCACGTCCCTCGTCCAGGTGGCGCTGCCATGACGCGCACATCCCACCGGTCCCACACCGCTCCCGCGCTGCCGCGCATCCTCCGTCGTCGCCCCGAGCCGGCAACGAACGTCGCCGCGATCGCCCCGGGCGGGCACCCGTCCGTGCTGCTGTCCGAGCTCTCGCTGGGGCGCCTCGTCGGTGCAGGCGGCGAGGCCGACGTGCTCGCGTGCACCCGCCCGGGCGACCCTCGTGATCTCGTCGTCCGCCTCGTCCGCGACATCGTCGGCGACGTCGAGGTCCACGCCCCGCTGGACGTCGACCTCGACGGGATCAGCCCGGTCGTCGCCGCGGTGCGCGACCACGACCGCGGGAGCATCATCGGCTGGCTCCATCCCCGGTTCACCAGCGGCGACCTCCATGACGTGCTCGGGACACGGGGCGCGACGCCGGCCGAGATCGCCTCCTGGGTGGCCCGGCTCGCCAGGTCGCTGCTGTCGTTGCACGTGCTCGGCCACGTCCACGGTGACGTGTCCCCGGCCAACGTGTGTCTGGACGCTGATGGCGGAGCATGGCTCGTCGACGCGACCCCGCCGACGTCACCGGCGCGACGTCACACGCCGGGGGTCTCGCCGGCCAGCGACGCCACCCCCGCCGCCGCGGACGACGACCGGCGGGCGCTCCTGCAGACGATCCGCTGGTGTCGTGGCTGGCTCGGCGACACGGACACGGTCCTCGAGGAGATCGCCCACGACGACCTCACCCTGGAAGAGATCGCGACGCGCGCCGAGGCCATCGCGACCAGGCCACAACCCCTCGTCGCAGCGCAGGTCGAGCCGTCCGAGCCGCGCATCGTCGCGCCGCTGCGACAGGTCACCGAGATCGTCGGGCCCTCGCCACGTCGCGACGCGCTCCCCGCGACCGGACGTGCCGTCGCCAGCACACGCGAACGGATGGCGGCCCTCGTCGGCGTGCTCGTCCTGATGCTCGTGAGCCTCGGATCGTCGTCCCCGACGATCTGGGCGGTCCTCAACGCGCTCCCCGCCACCGGCTTGCTGGCGATCGTCGCGGGCTACCGTCCTGCGGGCACGGACGGACGATCCAGGGGACCCGCATGGCTGACGTCGATGTCGTGGTGGTCGGGGCAGGCCTCGCCGGCCTGACCGCCGCACGCACGATCGTTGCCGCGGGGCGTTCGGTGACCGTCCTCGAAGCGCGCGACCGCGTCGGCGGACGCACGCTGAACGTGGACCTCGGTGGCGGGCAGGTCAACGAGATCGGCGGCCAGTGGGTCGGCCCCACGCAGCCCGGGATCCTCGAGCTCGCCGACGAGCTCGGCGTCTCGCGCTACCCGACCCACACCGACGGCGACAACCTCAGCGAGCTCGACGGACGGCTGAGCCGCCACGCCGGCACGATCCCGAAGCTGCCACGGCTCGTCACCGCCGACCTCGCGCAGGCGATGCTGCGGCTCGACAGGCTGGCACGGAAGATCCCGGTCAAGGCCCCGTGGACCGCACCCGACGCGGCCGACCTCGACGCCCAGACGCTCGCATCGTGGATCCAGCGCAACGCGCGCAGCGCCAAGGCGCGTGAGCTGCTCGAGGTCGCCGTCGAGTCGGTGTTCTCGCAGCCGAGCGCGGACCTCTCCCTGCTGCACGCGCTGTTCTACATCAACTCGGCGGGCGGCCTGCAGCCGCTCCTCGACGTCACGGGCGGGGCGCAGGAACAGCGGTTCGTCGGTGGATCACAGATCATCTCGATCCTCATGGCCCAAGAGCTCGGCGACCGCGTGCGGCTCGACTCGCCGGTCACGCGGATCGACCAGGGTCGGCTCGCGCTCCGGGTCGTGGCGGGCCTGCACGTGGTCACGGCGCGCAAGGTCATCGTCGCGGTCCCACCGCCCATCGCCGCGCGGATCTCCTACGAGCCGAGCCTTCCCGCGAACCGCGACCAGCTGACCCAGCGGATGCCCATGGGCTCGGTCACGAAGTGCATCGCCGTCTACGACGAGCCGTTCTGGCGCGCGGACGGCCTGAGCGGCCAGGCGACGAGCGACGTCGGTCCGGTCCGCATCGCGTTCGACAACACTCCAGGCGCCGGCACGCCGGGGGTGTTGATGGGGTTCCTCGAGGGCGCTAACGCACGACGGTTCGCCGACGTGTCGCCGGAGGACCGCAAGGCCGTCGTCCTGGACTGCTTCGCGCGCTGGTTCGGGCCCCGTGCAGCAGCCCCGTCCGCGTACCACGAGAAGGTCTGGGCGGACGACGAGTGGGCGCGCGGCGGCTACGGCGCCGCGATGACCACCGGGGCGTGGACGTCGTTCGGGCCCGCGTTGACCGCCCCCGTCGGCGGCGTCCACTGGGCCGGCGCCGAGACCTCCAGCATCTGGAACGGCTACATGGACGGCGCGGTCCGCTCCGGCCGCCGTGCCGCCAACGAGGTCCTCGACTCGCTCGCCTGACACCCGGCGAGCGACGTCCAAACCTGCACCACGCAGACACATCCATCGCTCGGCGGGGGCGGGGCTTCGGCGAGCGACGTCCAAACCTGCACCACGCAGACACATCCATCGCTCGGCGGGGGCGGGTCATCGGCGAGCGACGTTCGGACCTGCGCCGGCCGGTGGCGCCTGCGGGAGGGCCGCGCCACCGGTCGGACGTTGGTGGTCAGCGGCGCAGCGGCAGGGCGTGCAGTGCACGCAGGGCGACGGTCAGGACCTTCGCGGACTGCTCGGCAGCCAGGAACGGGATCTCGGTGACCGGGAGGAGCCGCTGGACCGCGACGGTCTGGACCTCGGTGTACTTGTGGATGCCGTCAACACCGTGACGTCGTCCGAGCCCGGAGTCCTTGAAGCCACCCATCGGTGCTCCGGCGGACGCCCACGCGGCGGCGTAGGCCTCGTTGACGTTGACCGTTCCGGCCTCGAGCCGTGCCCCGATCTGCTTGCCGCGGCTGACGTTGCGCGTCACGACCGCGGCGTTCAGCCCGTACCGCGAGGCGTTGATCCGCTCGATCGCGTCGTCGACGTCCGCGTAGCCGTAGATCGACACCACGGGGCCGAAGGTCTCCTCGGCGAACACCGTCATGTCCGGGGTGACGTCGGTGAGGACGGTCGGTCCGAAGAAGCGCGGGCCGATGTCGGGGCGGGCGAGCCCACCAGCCAGGACGGTCGCACCCTTGGCGACCGCATCCTCGACGTGCTCGGTGACGACCTGCAGTTGGTCCTCGGAGATCAACGAGCCGACGTCACCGCCCCAGCCGATGCGGTTGCTGAGCTCCAGCCCCTCGACGCGGTCGACGAACCGACGGGTGAACTCCGCCCGCAGCGACTCGTGGACGTAGATGCGCTCGAACGAGATGCAGAGCTGGCCGGCGTTGGCGTAGGTCCCGCGGATCGCGATGTCGACGGCCTTGGTCATGCTCGCGTCGTCGAGGACGAGCAGGGCGTTCTTCCCGCCGAGCTCCAGCGCGCAGCCGATCAGCCGTGAGGCCGCGCCCTCCGCGATCTTCGTCCCGGTCGCCGTCGACCCGGTGAAGGTGACGAAGTCGCAGGTCTCCACGATCGCGGTCCCGACGATCGAGCCGCTTCCGGTGACGACGTGCAGGAGGTCGCGCGGCAGCCCTGCGAGGTCCATCAGCTCAGCGACCCACAGGAGCGTGTACGGCGTCTGCGAGGCCGGCTTGATGACCGCGCCGTTGCCGGCCATCAGGGCCGGGAGGGCGTCGGTGATGCCCATCGACAGCGGGTAGTTCCACGGCGCGATGAAGCCGATGACGCCGCGCGGGTGGCGCAGCTCGGTGGTCTGCGTGAGCAGCGGCAGCGCTCCTGGCCGACGAACCGGAGCGAGGTCGCGGGCTCCGGTGCGCGCGTAGTGGTTCGCGACGATCGCGACGTCGGCGACCTCCTCGAACGCGCTCGCGCGGCTCTTGCCGGTCTCCATCTGGACCACGTCGAGGATCTCGACCTGGCGCTGGAGGATCATGGTCGCGAAGCGGCGCAGGACGCGGGCGCGATCACGCATGGGCGTCTCCGCCCAGCGCTCCTGCGCGATGCGGGCGCGCGCGACGGCCGCCGCGACGTCCTCGGCCGTCCCGGCCGGGACGTCAGCGAAGACCTCGCCGGTCAGCGGGAGGTCGACGTCGATGGTCCCGCGCTCCCCGGTGACGGTCACGCGGTCACGCAGCTGTCGGAGCCGGTTCGCGGACAGCGGGACGTCTGGGCTGAGCGCGCGCACGTCCGCGAGCCCCGCGGTCTCGGCGAGGGCCAGATCGCCCCGGGCGCGCTCGCCGAGGTCGGTGACGGTTGCGCCTTCGGCGGACGGCTCGGGGATGGTCATCGGGAACTCCGTGGACGTCGGTCACCGGCCCTTGGGGACCGATGTGGATCACTACGATGGGCTGAACATGGCCAAACCGGTCGACTCTCAGTCACGACCGTGCGCACCGCGCGTACATCTGCATGCACAACGTGCGTGAACGGCCTGCGGCCTCAGCCGTCAAGTCGGGGGATCACCCGCGCTGGCGCGGTCAGGAACGCCGTGTTCGGCACCTCCACGGACCCGCGCGCCGTCTCGACGCGCACGCTCGCGTGCCCGACCCCGACGACCATCCCCTCGATCTCACCGATCACCACATGGTCGCCCGCCTCCAGGATCTGATCGACGTGGCGACCCGCGGCCACCCCGGCGATCACGTCGCGCGTTCCGAGGCCGAGCGCCAACGCTGCTGCGAACACGCCCCCACCGGCGATCAGCATCAACAGCTGCTCGAGGATGCCCGTCTCCATCCCCGCGCCCTCGAGCGCGATGAGCGAAACGAGGATCACGATGGCCCAGTACGCCACCGCTCCGACGACCTTGGCCATGCGCGGCTGCGCAGCGCCGAGCATCCGGATCAGTGTTGCTCGCATGAACCCCGCGACGAGCAGCGCCCCGATGACGAGCACGAACGCAGCGATGACGCCCGGAAGCCCGCGAACGATCCCGCCGAGCGAGTCCGACAGCGCTTCATCCGTGGCTTCGCGCCCCACCAGCCGCCCCACCGCCAGCAGCACCCCGGCAGCGACGATGCCGGAGAACGACGTGCGCGCCAGCTTCTGTGCCTGCTCCTCGTCCTCGAGCAGCTTGACGCCAGCCCGCTGGATGATGATGGACAGCACGAAGGCCAAGATGATGCAGACCACGAGCGGGATCAGCGGCGCGACGATCATGCCATCGACGGCGAGCAGGTCTTCCACACGGTTCTCGCTGGTTGCGGGATCGTGAGATTAGGCCCCAGCCCGCCGAGATGGCGTCCGCAAGGTCCGGATCAGCCGATGTCGGGCGTGTCGCTCGGCCCGAAGAGGTCCGGGGCGGCGCCGGACACGCGCTGGAAGGAGCCCCCGAGCGCACGCAAGAGCTGGACGACGCCTGCCTCTCCTCGGACGCGCTCGATCGTTCGCTCGATCGCGGCTTCGTCGTCGGGCTCGGCCGCGCGCAGCAGGGCAGCCGCGTCGACGACGAGGCGAAGGGTGACCGCGTCGAGAGCATCGGGGTCCTCGGTGCCATCGCGAAGGTTCAGGTTCAGGTCGTTCATACGGTCACTCCTCCTTCCAGCGGTTCGGCGCGGTCGTACTCGGCGAGCTGTTCGGCGATCATCGTTCTGGCTCGGAACAGACGGGACTTCACGGCGGAGACGCTGACGTCGAGGCTCGAGGCAACATCCTCGTAGCTCAGACCCTCGACGTCGCGCAGCACGTAGGTGGCCCGTTGCTCCGGCGTGAGCTGTTCGAGCGCTGCCAGCACGATGTCGATCCGTTCCCGTCCGATGACCCGATCCTCGGTCCCGGATCGGGGATCGTGGTGCTCAGGCACCACCTCGTTCGAGCGGTGCTGGGGCCGTCGGTTGACCATGTTGAGGGCGACGTTGGTCGTGATCCTGTAGAGCCACGTCGAGAAGGCGCTGTCTCCGCGGTAGCCGGGAAGTGCTTTCCATGCCCGCACGAACGCGTCCTGGGTCGCGTCCTCCGCGTCGGATCTGTTCCTCACGATCCGCAGCGCCACCGCGAACATCCGGCGGTGATGGCGCCGCACGAGCTCTTCGAACGATGCAACGTCGCCGGCCTTGGCGAACCGGACGAGCACGACGTCGGTCGGCCGAGCCGCAGCGGTGGCCGCGGCCGGTCGGTCTGCTCGCGTGCTGGTGTCGATGACATCGTCGATCTGGAGGAGGGCTTGTGGTTCAGACCCGGCCCGTCACGGAAGGTTGCGCCAACCGGTGACAGAAAAAATACCGACCTTCCCGCGCAACTTCTGGCCGACCCCGAGGTCTGACCCATGACGGGCGCACCGCCGCACACTCCCCCGGAAGGCGGCGGTGACGCCCTCCCACGTGGGGTACCAGCCACGCACTCCCTCGGTGCCCCCGACCAGGCCGAGCCAGCTCACGCTGTCTCGGCCATCGGTCGTTGGTGCGGGTGCTGCCCCCCAGGAGCTCCCCTGCTCCTCGCGTCACCCGCAGGTCGTGGTCACCAGCCGCTGGGGACATCCGCGTCCTGGAACGCGTCGGCGGAGCAGACCGCGTCGGACGTGCGATGCCGGGCGACGTTGCCCTCCACGTCGACGCGTTGGAAGAAGCACTCGCCCATCACGGAACGCGTCGCCATGACGAGTCGCTGGCCGCCTGACGTGGAGACGGAGATCATGTGCGTGTCCTCCGAGCCGTCCGCAGGTCCGACGATGTCGAAGGTGCGCAGCTGCCGCTCGATCTGCGTCTCGACCGCGGCCTCGCTGGGGAAGTTGCCGGTGTCGACGAGGAGCTCCGGGACGGCGATGTAGGCGCCTCGCAGCGTGGAGATCGCGGAGGCCGTGGCAGCGCGCTCGCGCTGGCCGAGGAACCGGGGCAGGGCGATCGATGACAGGAGCCCGATCACCACGACGACCGTCAGCAGCTCGACCAGGGTGAAGCCGTCCTCATGGGACGTGCGGCTGCGCAGGGACATGCGGGCTCCTCCTGGTCGGTCGGCCAGCGATCACGCCGGCAGCCCGTTGACCCATGCCATCGGCACATCACGGGGCGCGGCTTGACGCGCCGAGCACTGACCGTCCATGGCCTCCGCACCATCGCGCGCTCGCGGTCCGTCCGGGCGACCGGAGGCGGACTGATGGCCCATCCGTGGTCACGCGGGGTTTGGTCGTCAGCACGACACCCCTGAGGAGGGTCGACGTCAGGCGTCGTCCTCGATGCCGAACGGCCCGAAGAACAGCATCCGACGGACCGGTGAGCCGATCACGATGCCGGTGTAGTGCCCGACGCTCGTGACGCCGTCCGAGTCGACCGGTCCGGACGTGGCGAGCAGGGAGCCGTCAGCGGCGTCCAGGGTCTCGATGGTGTTCCCGTCCTCGCCGCCGACCTCGATGATGACCCGCCCGTCCGCCAGTCCGCCGCTGAGCACGCTCTCGCGCTCGACGCGCCACACGACCTCGCCCGAGTCAGCCGCGACAAGCGTCACCGCTCCGCGCCGACGGATCAGAACGGCGTCGTCGTCGACCGCCAGCAGCCGGGCATCGGCGTCGACCAGGTCGCTGGACCAGCGGATCTCCCCGTCCAGCATCGAGCGTGCTGTCAGTGATCCGGTCTCGTCCAGCGTCACGGCAACCCGGTTGACCGCGGACGCACCGATGAGCGCGACACCGCGGAGCGGAGCGTCCATCGCGACCTCCCAGCGGGACGAGCCGTCGAGGCCGTTCGCCAGGAGGGTCAGACCGTCGGCGTGCAGCACCCGAGAGCGGTCCACCGCGACGGGCAGGTCGAGCCCGTCCGCCAAGATGCCGCAGGCGAGCCGCTCGAGGTCGCCGTTCATCACGGCGATGACGCGGGGCGAGGCGTTCACGTCGATGACGGCCGCCCCGCGGTAGGCGGCAACGGCAACCAGACCCTGGTCGCCGAGCGCGAGCTGACGCGTGCTGGTCGCGAAGCCGAGCTTCAGGGCGCGCGCCGTGGAGCCGAGCACCACCACGGACTCGCCGTCAGCTGGGATCAGCCGCAGCGGCGACTCGACGTCGACCGCCCCGTTCGGACGCCCGAGATCCAGGCTCGACCTCAGCCCCTCGACGACCTCGGCAACACCCGCGTCGGGGCCGAACACCCCGTCAGGGAACCGGTCGGTGGCCGGGACGCCGAGCGGCTGGATCTCCAGCGGGGCGCAGGCATCGGGGAAGAGCGCCGACGCGGCGACGCCGATCGCGACGAGCCCGATGACCCCGGCCACGATGCCGGCGACGGCTCTGCGGCTCGGTCGGTCCGGGATCCGCGAGGCGGGAGCTGCGGCGGTCATCGATGCGGTTCCTGGTGCGGGTGCACACAGGGTCGCGCACCGGGTCGGCGCACCCAACTCCCACCCGGATCAGAACTGGAGCGACCATCCGGTGAGCCGGCCGCTTCCCCCGTTGCCTCGGTCGCTCACACGGAGCCGCCACTGGCCGCGCACCTGTGCGTTGCCGACGTCGATCGCGTAGCTCTCACGAACATCGAGCCCTGAGTCGTTCGCGTTCTCGTCCTTGAGCCGGAAGACGCGGCCGTTCGGAGCGATCGCCTCGATCCGCAGGTCTCCGCGGTGCGAGTGGGCGATCTCGACGGCAACCTGGACGGTCCCGCCGCGCTGGCTGTGGTTGACCCTGAGGGCCTCCGCGATCGTCCCCCGGCTGGGGATCGGACGATCCACGTCGTCGACGACCAACGGCCCCGTCGGCGTCGGCGTGGGCGTGGGCGTGGGGGTCGGGGTCGGCGTGGGGGTGGGGGTCGGGGTCGGGGTCGGCGTGGGCGTTGGGGTCGGCGTGGGAGTCGGCGTGGG
>CBDTYW010000155.1:0-8867 GCA_965364735.1 uncultured Nitriliruptoria bacterium | reverse complement strand
CCCTGCGGCGACGACCGCGTCGACCTCGCCGCGCCCCGCGGGCCGGTCGATGCCGATGCGGACGAGCTGGCGCTGCACGTTCGCGACGTCGTCGGCGGTCCCCACGAGCGTGACGGGCGTGCCCCAAGGAATGATCCAGCCGAGGTAGGTGGAAGCGGAGTCGTCGAGCTCCAGGTTCACCGTCCCGGTCAGATGGTTGCCGGCGTACACGCGGCGGGAGCGCAGGTCCACGACCCACTCGCCCACGTGCATCCGTCGACGCAGCTCGGCCACGTCGACGACGTCGACCGGCGACAGATCGATCGGCTCTGGCCCACGACGGTTGCGCGGATCCATGTGCGCGTAGTACGCGGGGTAGTCGTCGAGCCCGGCCATGAGGTCGGCGACGAAGGTGTCCTCGTCAGCGGTGAGGGCGTCGTTCTCCTGACGCTCCCGGCCGATCGTGGAGGAGTCCGCCCCGCTCGTGTCGCCGGAGGAGCAGAAGCTGCCGAACCCGTGGGTCGGGTGGACCTCGACATCGTCGGCGAGCCGTTCCGCGAGCCGACGGACCGAGCGGTACTGCAGCCGCGTCAGCTCCTCGGTCAGCGCGCTGGAGATGAGGTCGGTGCGGCCGACTGAGCCGAACAGCAACGACCCACCCGTGAAGACCGCGCGCTCACGGCCGGCGGACGCGACGACGTAGGACAGGTGCGTCGGCGTGTGGCCCGGCGTGTGCAGCACCGTGACGGTGAGCTCCCCGACGGTGACCTCGTCACCGTCGCGCACGCCCACCCGCTCGAACTGGACCTCGTCGTCCGCCGCGATGTGGAGGGCAGCCCCGGTCTGCACGGCGAGCTGGAGTCCACCTGACACGTAGTCGTTGTGGATGTGCGTCTCGAAGATCGCGTCGAGTACCAGCCCATGCTCGTCGAGCGTCTCGATGATGCGGTCGATGTCGCGCTGCGGATCCACGATGAGGGCGTTCCGGCCGTCGTGGATGATGGACGTCCGGTCGCCGAGCGACGGGGTTTCGATGGTGATGATGTTCATGAGGGGACCTCAGGATCTGGATCTGACGTGGAGAAGGAGGCGAGCATTGCGACCACGCCCCCGAGGAGAACGATGCCCATCCAGGCCAGGGGTTGACCCAGCCAGGCGGACGGGAGCTGCTCGGCGATGACCAGCGAGCCGACGACGATGACGAACCACCCGAAGCCGCGTCGGAGCCGCGCCGGCTCGATGCGTGCCCCGAGTCGCGCGCCGATCATGGCTCCCATGACGGTCACGGCGGTCACGCCGGCGACCAGGGGCAGATCGATCGACACGGAGCCCACCGTGCTGACGAACCCGACCGTCGCGTTGCCGACGATCACGACGAGGGAGGTGCCGATCGCGGCGGGAACGGTCAGGCCGCCGATGAGGGCCAGCGCCGGAACGAGCAGGAATCCCCCGCCCGCTCCGAGGAAGCCGGTGACGACGCCGACGCCCAGGCCGAGCGCGAGGGCGCGGGTGAGCGGCGGGTCCGCGCGGGAGACGGCCTCACCGCTGCCGCGGCCGCGAAGCATCCCGAGCGCGGCCACGAGCATGATCACGCCGAACGCCCCGAGGAGCACCACGTCGCTGACGAGCGTCGCGAGCCGCGAGCCCGCGACCGCGCCGACCGCACCACCTGCACCGACGCGAAGCGCGGTGGGCCAGCGCACGTGCTCGGCCCGGGCATGCGGGATCGCTGCGGTCGCGCTCGTGATGGCGACGATCAGCAGCGATGTGGCGACGGCCTCGCGCGGCGGTTGCCCGGCCACGTAGACGAGCAGCGGGACGAGCAGGATCGACCCACCGCCGCCGAGCATCCCGAGGGACACCCCGACGGGGAGCGAGAGGAGCAACGTCAGGATCATCATGTGCGGTAAATGTACGGACAATTGAGCCGCTTGGCAACACCCACCATCCGGTCTGGCCCGTCTGGCGCCCGGGCATCGTCCGATCGGACACCACCGGGAAGGAGCAGGCTCATGCAGCACCACGTCCTCAGCGCTCCCCCTCGGGCGCTGCTCGAAAGCGGCTCCGCGACCACTGCTGAAGCCCGTCGACTCCCGAGCCGCGTCGCGGCCTTTGTCGTGACGCTGCTTGCCGTGCTCCTCCTCCCGGTCGCCACACCCGCACAGGGCGGGTCGTCCCCGGCGACCATCGCCGGGCCGGATGTGGTCCCGTCGAGCGGCTCGTACCTCGTCCTGTCCAGCGATCCTGCACATCGACTCCTGAGCGGGGAGTCCATCCGCACCGAGAGCCACTCCAGCAGGTTCAGCATCCGCGACACGCGGGCCCTCGGACTCGTCGTCGACGGCGACCGGGACGTTCGCGTCGACCTGCACCTCGGCGACGAGGCGATCGCGACCGGACCCCAACGCGACCTTGCCAGCCAGCCGAGCGAGCGATCCCCCTCCACGTTCGTCCTCACCGTCGACGGGCGCTCCTGCGACGCGGTCACCGACCTGGACATCACCGAGGTCAACCGCGACGCCTCCGGGGCGCTCACGACCTTCGCAGCCACCTTCGTGCACCGCTGCGGGGGCATCGCCCGCGGGGCGATCAGGGTCCACGGCGACGTTGTATCGCCGCGGCCGACGAACCCTCGACACGAGCCTGCGAACGTCTGGCGCCCCTCCCCCTCGGACATCCCCGACGACGCGACGTCCTATCTCGCGCTGGCCCCGGACGCTCGGCCGGGAACCGGCGAGCGCACCACCGATTCCGACAGCCGCGACGATGTCAGCATCCTCGCGAGCGGCGACCTCGAGCGACTCAGCGTCGCGGTCTTCACGCCCGAAGGGCACTCACGCATCACCCTCGTTGCCCCCGAGGGAGACGTGCTGCGGGTCGGCCACTACGGCGACGTCCGGCAGCTGCCCGAGCACAACCCGGTGCGGGGGGGCTTCGCCGTCAACGTCAACGGCCATCAGTGCGACGACGCCACCGGCTGGTTCTCGATCGACCACCTCGGTCGTACCGGCACCGGCGAGATCACCTCGCTGCAGGTGCGGTTCCGTCACGTCTGCTCAGGAACCGCCGGTCCGGCCCTGCACGCGCTCCTGTCCATGGACGCGCCACGCCCGACCGTCGTCGAGGAGCCACGGCGCGCTCCGGGCCATGCCGACGACGCCCCGTCGGTCGTGACGACCGTGCTCGTCTGTCGGGTCGCCGGCGGCACACGGACGTGCGCCCGGGCCTGATCGGATCCCCTGCAACGCAATGATCGCCGTCGGACCAGAAGGTCGGACGGCGATCATCGGGAGGGCGAGGTCAGCTCAGGCTGCGGAGTGAACCCGCGGCGAGGAGACGGCCTGACGGGCCTGCATGAGGCGGTCGGCGGCGCGGCTCAGGGCGCTGATGTCCTCGGCGCGCGTGCGCTGGTCCTCGTAGGCGAAGCGGGCGGTGACGAGCTCGCTGTAGAGAGCGTCCTGGGGGGAGGAGAAGTTGTTCACGGGGGCTCCTGAAAGTTTGGTTGGTGGGAAGCCGTGTGCTCATTGTGTCGGCGCTTGCAACGGTTCGCACTACCTCACATGGCCCTCAGGACACCTCCGTCCACCCGCCCCGGAAGTGGACTTGCCCACAGGCCGTGCGCCGTTTGTTCCAGCCCATGAACCCACCCCCCGCGCAGCGGAACACCCCCCAAGAAACCTGTGCACAACTGGTGGCAGGACCTCGTCCCCGAAACGGCTGTCAATGGCCACTCACCACTGAACGACAGCAGCGGTGGCCCGGGTGGGCCACCGCTGCCAGAACTGGCACCCTCACTGGTCGTGCGGGTAACGCACGGTGACGAGGGTCCTCAGCGACGTCATGCAGGTGTTTCGTCCTCGGAGGGGGTCGCCTCCCCGGTCGGAGTCGCCTCAGGCTCCGGTTCGGGCTCCGGATCGACCACCGTGATGCCCTGCGCCTCAGCAGCACGGCGGACCAGCTCCCGGCCACGTTCGACCTGGCTCTGGTAGCTGCCGAGGTCACCCATGGCCAGCGCGGCATCCGCGGCACGGAAGGCCTCGAAGGCTTGCTGCAGCAGCTGCTCGGCCGTGGCCTCGGGGTCGTCGGGCTGGTCGGGCCGATCGCTGTTCGGCGCGTTGACCAGGTCCAGCAGCGCGTCGTCGAGCGTGTCGGCGAACCCGACGCTGCCACCGCTGATCGCGACGACCTTCGCGAGCTCGGGGAGCGACCCGGTCCCTTCGAGGTCGAGGAACAGCGGCTCGATGTAGACGATCGCGTTGTTGACCGGCAGCACGATCATGTTGCCGCGCACGACCTTCGAGCCCTCGTTGGATCTCACGGTGATGTACTCGGAGATCCGGTCGTCCTGCTCGAGCCGCGTCTGCGCCTGCTCGATACCGATCGGAGAGCTGCGGAAGTTCAGGCTCAGCAGCTCGCCGTAGTGCTCCGGATCCGAGCGCGCAGCCAGCCACGCGACCATGTTCGGCTTGTCACGGGCGAGGTAGGGCTGCACGAGGACGAACTCGGGGGCGTCCTCACCGGGAAGGCGCATCAAGAGGTAGTACGGGTCGAGCGTTCGCCGGCCGGCGAGACCGTTCTGCGTGGCGGCAGCATCGATCGGGAGGTCCCACTCGTCGCCCTTGTTGAAGAAGCCGTTGACCGTGGGGATGTGGTAGGTGCGGTAGATGGAGCGCTGGATCGAGAAGAGGCTCTGCGGGTAGCGGAAGTGCTCCTCGATCCCCGTGGGGAGGTCGGCCTCGTCGATGTACGGCTCCGGGAACGCCTGACGCCATGCGGCGAGGATCGGGTCCTCGTCGTCGGCCGCGAACAGGCGCACGGAGCCGTCGTATGCGTCGACGATGGCCTTGACGCTGTTGCGCACGTAGTTGAGCGAGCCGACGACGGTCGAGGTCTGCTGGGAGTACGGGTAGAAGTTCGAGACCGTGTAGGCGTCCTGGACCCAGAGCACGCGGTCCTCGATCACGACCGGGTACGGGTCGCGGTCGAGCTCGAGGTACGGAGCGACCTTGCGGATCCGCTCCCCGATGTCGCGGTTGAACAGGATGCGGGACTCGTCGGTGAGCAGCGGCGACAACACGAGGTTCGGGTCGGAGAAGCGCAGGGCGAAGGCGAGACGCGACCCGAGGCCGGACATCTCGACGCCGCCCTTGCCGGCGTAGCTCGTGAACTGCTGCTCGAGGGTGTCCGGGTCCTCGAAGCTGAGCTCCGGCTGGTCGGTGTTGACGATGCTGTAGTCAGGGTTGCCTGCACCGACCGGAGCCACCTCGCCGAAGTAGATGGCGGAGCGCGGGAGATCTGGGGTCATGACCTCGACGCCCGACGACGGGATGTCATCGACGAGGAAGACCGGCTGGCCCTGGTTGTTCGCGGTGTTGACCTGCGAGGCGACGATGCCCTGACCGTGTGTGTAGGTGAGCCGCTCGTTCTGCCAGTTGCGTGCCTGCCCGGAGAGGCCGGACTGCTTCAGCTCGCGCACCGAGAGCATGACCTGTCGCTCCACGCCGTCGATCACGTAGCGGTCGACGTCGACGTCGTTGAACCCGTAGTAGGGACGCTGTGCCTGGAGCTCCTCGTAAGTCGTGGCGAGGGTCTCCTTGTCCCACAGGCGGATGTTCTCGAACGTGGGCGCCTCATCACGCAGGTCCGAGAGCTGGAGGGTCTCCCCCGCCTCGTAGGTGCGGCTCTCGACGTCCTTCATCCCGTAGGCGGCCAGCGTGAACTCCAGGTTGCGGCCGATGTACTCGGTCTCCTGCTGGAGCTCCTGCGGGACGACGCGAAGCCGCTGGATCAGCGACGGGTAGACGCCCGAGAGCAGGATGTTCGCGAGCAGGATCAGCCCGATCGCCGCACCGGGAAGGAGGAAGCCGCGGCGGCGGATGTTGAACAGCGTGAGACCGACCGCGATCACCGTCACGATCAGCAGCATCGTCAGCGCGGGCAGCTCGGCGTTGACGTCGGTGTAGGAGGCACCGGTCACCTGGCCGCGCGGGGAGAAGTTGAGGAAGTACCGGTCGAGCCAGAAGCCCCACCCCTGGACCATCAGGATCAGCGCCAGCAGCACCGACAGGTGCACCTTGACGTTGGGCATCACCTTGTCGCCCTGGGCCTCCGGACGGATCCCGCCGAGGAGGTAGTGCGCGCCGGCGGCGAGCATCGTGACGATGACGAGCGTCGACATCAGCCAGGACTGGACGAGGTCGAGCCACGGGAGCGTGAAGATGTAGAAGCCCACGTCCTGCCCGAACTGCGGGTCCGCGATCCCGAAGGACTGCGCGTTGCGCCACAGCAGGAACGGCTCCCACTGCGAGGCCATGCCGAGCCCGATGCCGGTCCCGAACATGAGGCTGATCGCCCCGATGAGCCACGGCAGGTACGGGTCCGCCATCTGGCGGTACCGCTCGATCGTGACCTGCTCGGGGGTCGAGGGGATGAAGAACGGCCGAAGGCGCCGCGCGATCACGAGGTTCACCGCGACGGCGATCGTCACCGCGAGCCCGAAGACCAGCCCGACCATGACCTGGGTCCCAAGAATCCCCGTGAACACCGAGCGGTAGCCGATGGAGTCGAACCACCACAGATCAGTGGCGAAGCCCGCGATCCTGACCGCGAACAGCAGCACGAGGATGACGAGGCCGACGATGATCGACGGGAGCCGTCGACGGATGAGTTCACGCACGTGGTCTGCCTTGTGTCGTCGGACTGTCCACGGGCCTCAACGTTACCGACCCGGCCAACGATCCCGGCGGGATCAGCGGCCTGGCGCGAGCCCACAGTCGCAGCCATCGTGCGCCGGCGGCACCGCGTCCCCCGTGGGGAACTCGGCGTCGAGGGCAACGTGGCCAGCGGCGGCGTTCTGCTCGCGCATGTCCTCGGGACAACGGACGGCGTTGCCGGGGACCCAGCTCTTCGTCGCGACGCCGAGGTCACGCCAGGCGATGATCGCTCCGTACGCGTGGGCGCGCACGAGGTGACGGTCCACGATCGACTCGACGACCGGACCCTTGAGGTCACGGAAGACCTCACCGATCCGCTCGGAGAGCGACGTGGGAACCTCACCGGCGTCGATGCCGGCGGTCAGCGTCGCACGCAGCGACGTGGTGATCTCATGTGAGAGCGCGGCACGAAGCGTGGCGACGGTTGCCACCGTGGCGTCGTCCGGGTCGCTCGGCTCACGGTCGGAGCCGACCATGGCCGCTCCGTCCACCTGCCCACCGCGGTTCGCCTCGGCCAGCGGGCGACGACAGACGTCACCGAGCGAGGCGATCTCGTCAGCGGTCGGCAGGAGCACGTCGACCTTGGGGTCGACGGCCGTGCGACGAAGGTCGTCGAGCACGCCGTTCTGGATCTCCTGGAGTCCGCGCTTCACGAGCCGGAGCGCGCCGGGGCGGATGGCGGAGAGGGTCGCCGCACGAAGGTCGAGCACGGCGGCGTCGTCGTCCGAAGCGACCGCGCGGCGCGCCACAGGGGCAGCCACGGAGCCGTCGGCCCCGTCGTCGTCCGTGCCGCCGCCCTCGAGCAGCGTCAGGTGGGAGGGCGCGTCGGCGTCGATGACGAGGTCAAGCGACTCCGGCTCCATGTCCGACGGGGTACGCAGCTCCGGGTTGGCGTCGAGGTGCACGACCTCTTCGCGCTCCACGGCGCGCAGCAGCGGCACGGACTCGTCGTCGGGCTCGTCGAGGGGCTCGTCGACGATCCCGGCCTGGATCTGGTCAAGGATCTCGTCGGCCGCGATCTCGTCCGCGTTGGTCGGGGCGGTGTTCGTCGTGACAGCCGGCGAAGCGGCTGGGCCAGCTCGGTGAGGCTCCTCAGAGCCGCCGTCGCCACCTTCGCTGTCCTTGGCACCCTCACCGGCAGGCGTGCCGCCGCCGGCAAGGCCACGCATGGCCGTCTGGACCTGGACCATCGCGCTGCGGAGGTCCTCGGCGAAGCGGTCGCGGGTGACCTCGGTCTTGCGGACCTCCTCGGCGACCGAGTTGCGGCGACGCTCGGCGTCGCTGACGATCTTGGCAGCCGTGCGACGAGCGCCGGCGACCTCCTCACGCGCCTCGCGGCGGGAGTTCTCGAGCTCCGTGCGAGCACGCTCCTCGGCACGCTCGCGGATGCTGCGCGCGGACTCCTCGGCGGCGACCAGGATCCGGGTGGTCTCCTCGCCGAGGGCGGCGAAGATCGCGCGCGGCTCGGAGGCCGCGGAGAGCTTCTTGGCCGAGTCAGAGGCGGGCGCGGCGTCGTCCTCGACGTCCGGGGCGGCAGCGACGGCTTCGGCAGGAGCCGCGACGCCGGACCGGGCGGCGTCGAGCTCGGACTGCGCGGCAGCGAGCTCGCCCTGCAGGCGGTCGATCTCGGACTGCAGGTCACGCTGCTGGTCCGCGACCTCGTTCAGGAAGGTCTGGACCTCGTCGCGATCGAAGCCACGAAGGGCGATCAGGAACTGCTGGGAGGCGATTTCATCCGGGGTGAGCACGAAGCATCCTTGTGGATCCGCAGCGGCGGTTCTGGTGGAGTCGGCCGAGCGTAACCACTGCCCCGAGCACGGCTGCAACCAACGACGGCCGGCACCGTAGTTCCACGACGGCGCACGAGTCGAGACGCGTCCGCCGAACGCACCACATGTCCTTTCAGCCGCCGCCGAGGAGCTCGTCAAGCACATCGGTCACGTCGTCAACGGCGCCACCGACCGCATCGACCACGGCCCCGCTTCCCGGCACGAGGTCATCGGCGGTCGCGCCAACGGGATCGAGGATGCTGTCGACGAGGTCGTCGACGCCCTGCGTCGGTGACTCGTCGCCCGGCGGCTCGGTCTCGGGGTCTGTCGGCGAGGGCGACGGCGAGGGCGACGGCGACGGTGAGGGGGACGGAGACGGGGCGGGTGTGGGCGAGCCGCTCGGACC
>CBDTYW010000154.1:0-8880 GCA_965364735.1 uncultured Nitriliruptoria bacterium | reverse complement strand
GCCAGCGACGCCGAGTTCGCCGAGGCCCGCGCCTGGCTCGACGACCTCCGTCGCAACCTCGACTGACGCCCCGCGCACGCTCGGAGGCGTCAGAGGCGGGCGCGGGCGATGCCGGACTCGTGAAGCGAGCCGAGGTAGACGAAGCCGTTGTGCTCGCGGACGCCGGTGATCTCGGCGAAGCCGCCGCGGGGGTCCTGGAGGTTGTGGGTGACCTCGCCTCGCTGGTCGAAGCCGAGGACGAAGCCGTGGCGCTGGGTGTCGGGGCGCAGGGCGTCGGGGAGCAGGTAGACGGCCTTGCGCAGGCCCGGACGAGGGAGGAGCTGGTCGAGCTTCGCGTCGCGGGGCGTGACGAGCGCCGCCCAGATCGTGCCCGTGGGGCCGGTGGAGAGGTTGTCCGGCAGGCCCGGGAGGTTCTCGGCGAACACGTCCTTGGTGCCAGCTGCGGGACCGGTGAGCCAGCGTCGGTTGATGCGGTACTGGCCGGTCTCGGCGTAGAGGACGTACGACTCGTCGGCGGCGAGCGCGACGCCGTTGGCGAAGTAGAGGCCGTCGTCGACGAGCTCGACCGCGTGATCGACGATGTCGTAGCGGAACAGCCGACCGTTGGGCTGGTGCTCGAAGATGTCGGAGTAGAAGTCGTCGAAGCCGAACTTCGTCGACGAGTCGGTGAACCAGATCGTCCCGTCGCCCTGGACCGCGGCGTTGTTGCAGAACTTGAACGGCACGCCCTCGAATTCACCCAGCAGCGGACGGACGCGGCCGTTCTTGGGGTTGATCTCGAGCAGGCCGGAGCTGGAGGAGCAGACGAGCAGGTTGTCGCCGAGCCACTCGAGGCCGAGCGGGCGTCCGTTGACGCGGGCGATCTTCGCCGCGGTCCCGCCACCAGCCGGGTAGCGCACGATCGAGCCGTCCTCGAGGCCGGTGTAGACGTTGCCCGCGTCGTCGACGAGGACGTCCTCGGGGCCGTTGCCGCCCGCTGGCCAGAACTCGGCGCCCGCGAGACGGTTGTTCGGCGCGAAGACCCCCGTCAGGCCAGGAGCCGGCGGAGCCGTCCAGGATCCCGGGTCGATGTCCGCCTTGCCGAGCAGCCGGTCGTGGTCACCGAGGAGCCCGCGGACGTGACCGCCGACGGCAGCGACCGGGGCCGCGAGCTTCGCCAGCGAGCCACCGGCTGACCCGACGGCGGTCGCGATCGTGGCTCTGGCGGTGGAGAGGAAGCTCATCGTCGATCCCGTCGTCGTCGATCGTCCAGCAGGCAAGCGCTTCAGACCGTACGACCCCGACGGTAGAGTCCGCGATCATGATCGACCTGCACCTGCTCCGAACCGACCTCGACAAGGTCACCGCTGCGCTCGCCCGACGGGGCTGGACGTCTGACCGCGTCGACGAGCTCGTCCAGCTCGACGTGCGCCGACGGGAGCTGATCGTTGCGGTCGACGATGCCCGCGCCGCGCAGAAGCAGGCCTCGAAGGCGATCGGCAGCGCCAGCAAGGATGACCGCCCCGCGCTCATCGCTGCTGCCGCCGAGCTCAAGACCGCAGTCACGGAGCAGGAAGAGACGCTCGCCGTCGTCCAGGCCGAGCTCGACCAGCTCGCCGCGACGGTGCCGAACCACGTCGAGGACGACGCCCCGGACGGCAACGAGGGCGACGGGATCACGCTGCGCACGATCGGCGAGAAGCCGAGTTTCGACTTCGAGACCAAGGACCACGTCGCGCTCATGGAGGCGGCGGGCGCACTCGACCTCGAGGCCGCCCGCAAGGTCTCCGGCTCACGGTTCGCCTACCTCAAGGGCCAGGGGGCGCTGCTCGAGTTCGCGCTGGTTCGCTACGCGATGGACATCGCGATGGCGCACGGCCACGTGCCCGTCATCCCGCCGGTCCTGGTCCGCGAGGAGGCCATGTACGCGACCGGGTTCTTCCCGACCGACGAGCAGCAGATCTTCGCGATGCGCGACGACGACCTCTTCCTCGTCGGCACCGCCGAGGTCCCGCTCGCGGGCCTGCACATGGACGAGATCCTCGACGCCGCCGACCTCCCGCTGCGCTACGTCGGCTTCTCGACGGCATTCCGTCGTGAGGCGGGCACCTACGGCAAGGACACGACCGGCATCTTCCGCGTGCACCAGTTCGACAAGGTGGAGCTGTTCAGCTTCGTGACGCCGGACGCGTCCCAGGACGAGCACCGTCGCCTCCTTGCCATCGAGGAGGAGGTCATGTCGGGCCTCGGGCTGCACTTCAACGTGGTCGACATCCCGGTCGGCGACCTCGGCTCGTCGGCGGCGCGCAAGTTCGACATCGAGGCGTGGCTGCCCGGCCAGGAGCAGTACCGCGAGCTCACGTCGACCTCGAACACGACCGACTTCCAGGCGCGGCGCCTGAAGTGCCGGATGCGTGAGGAGCAGGGCGGCGACACGATCTTCGTCCACACGCTCAACGGCACGGCGCTCGCCGTCGGCCGCACGATCATCGCGGTCGTCGAGACCCACCAGCGCGCGGACGGCTCCGTCGCGGTCCCGCCGGCGCTGCAGTCCTATCTCGGCACGGACGTGCTCTTCGCGCAGGCCTGAGCGCACAGGCCCGGCCACACCCGTCCGTCCGGACGCAACGCACGTATTCGGACCCGTAGCACGGTGTGGGCGGCCCTCGCGGACCGTGGACGGTGTCCGGATGGCGTCTGGCGGCGGACGAACGGCGGCATCGTCCTCGCGTCGCGGCGTGACACGCCGCGCACCATCGCCGCAACGCCTCATCCAAGGGGTCACCGCCGCGCGGGAGCGCCGCACGAGCCCCCGTCCGCCTTCAGCCGGAGTGCCAAGATGTCCAACACCCCGTCCCGTCCCGGCGGACGCCGCTCGCCGGGCGCCGAAGCCAGCGATGCGCGTGCCAACCGCCGCGCCGACCTCGAGCGGGCCGCCGCCACCCGGCGCATGGAGCGTCCGATCCGTGGCGACGGCGACACCGGTCGCGACGCAGGACGCTTCGACATGATCCCCGCCCCGATCCGACGCTGGTCGCTCCGCCTCGGTGCAGCGCTCGTCGCGATGATCGTGGCCATCGGCGTGCTCGACGTGATCGGCGTCACCGACGAGATCGCCCAGTTCGTCGGCCACAACATCATCCGGGTCCCCGGCGTCCCGGACATCGACAACCCCGCTCAGGGCTCGATCCTCACGGACGCGAACGGCGTGGAGTTCACCCGCCTGTCCGGCGCCGAGAACCGCACAGCCGTCACGCTCGACGACGTCCCGCAGGTGCTGGTCGACGCGGTCCTGTCCACCGAGGACGCCGACTTCTACGCCCACGAGGGTGTCGACGTCACCGCGATCGGCCGCGCGGCGATCAAGAACATCATCGCCGGTGGCGTCTCGCAGGGCGGATCCACGATCACCCAGCAGTACGTCAAGAACGCGCTGCTCACCAACGAGCGCAGCTTCGACCGCAAGATCAAGGAAGCGATCTGGGCGCTCGACGTCGAGGACACCCTCGGCAAGGACGAGATCCTGACCCGCTACCTGAACATCGTCTACCTCGGCGGCGGCAACTACGGCGTCGAGGCGGCATCGCAGTACTACTTCGGGATTCCCGCGTCGGACCTCGACCTCAACCGCGCGTCGCTGCTGGCCGGCATCATCGCGTCCCCCGAGGGCGCGAACCCGGTCAGCGACCCCGAGGCAGCCAAGGCCCGCCAGCTCGGCGCGCTCGACCGCATGGTCGCCACCGAGATGATCACCGCCGAGGAGGCGCGTGCTGCCGCAGAGGTCCCCATCGCGGCGCTGCTCGACGTCACCCCGCAGCCGGCCATCGAGCAGGCGTTCTTCGTCGAGTACGTCAAGCAGCAGCTCCTGCAGCGCCCCGAGCTCGGCGGTGACCGTGACGCGCGCGCCCGGATGCTCTTCGAGGGCGGGCTGACGATCACGACGACCATCGACATGGACCTCCAGGACGCGGCGGACGCCGCGGTTCGCGCCGTCGTGACGGACCCGGAGGCCGACCCGCTCGCGGGCCTGGTCTCGGTCGACTCGACCTCCGGCGCCGTGAAGGCCATGGCCTTCGGACCGAAGGCGTTCGGGCCGTGCCCGGAGGAGCCGTGCTCCACGACGACGGTCAACCCGCTCGTCCCCGGTCTCGGTGGCTCGGGACGTCAGGTCGGCTCCTCGTTCAAGCCGATCGTCGCCGCGGCGGCGCTCGAGGCAGGTCTGCCCACGAGCTGGCACACCGACGTCACGTCCGGCCAGACCATCACCGGGTGCGGCGACTACGCCCCGAACAACTATGACCGTTCGGGCGGCGTCGAGGACATGTACTCGGCGATGACCGAGTCGAACAACGTCTTCCACGTGAAGCTCGGCGTGGCCGTCGGGGTCAAGAAGGTCGCCGAGATGGCGTACGCGCTCGGCGTCGACACGGAGTTCGAGCCGGGCTGCGCGAGCGCGCTCGGCGCCGCCGACCTCTTCCCGATCGAGATGGCTGAGGTGTTCGCGACGTTCGCGAACGACGGCCGTCACTGCGAGCCGTTCGCGGTGAGCGAGATCCGCGACCGCTCCGGCGACGTGATCCTGAAGCTCGAGCCGACGTGCGAACAGGCGATCACCGAGGAGACCGCTCAGCAGATCACCACCCTTCTCCGAGGCGTTGTCGACGAGGGCACCGCCCGCTCGGCACGCATCGGCATCGACGCTGCGGCCAAGACCGGGACCACCGACGACAACGGCAACGCCTGGCTCGTGGGCTACGCCGGCAACCTCTCGACGGCCGTCTGGATGGGCTTCGAGACGCCCACGCCGATGCGCGACGTGCTCGGCTACCGCTCCATCTCGGGTGGCACCGCGCCTGCGAAGATCTGGGCCGACTTCATGTCCAAGGCGGTCACCGAGTCCGACCTCGCGCGCGTGCGCCTCGCCCGCTACCGCATGCCGGCGTGCCCGCCGCCACCCGTCTGGGACACCCCCGGCGACACGGCCTCCGAGGAACCGGCGAAGGGCAAGGAGCCCAATGACGACGGCGACGCCGTCGCCCAGAACGCGCAGTCGGCGGAGCCGTCGACCAAGCCGTCGACGGCGCCGGAGGACCGTGAGGACCTCAAGGGCTTCGACCCGCAGGCCTCGACCTGGGCGACCGGCACCGACGGGGACTCGTTCAAGAAGGGCACCCAGCCGGAGAAGTGCTCGCCGGTCGCGGAGCCCGAGGCGTACGAGCAGCCTGCACCGGCCCCCAAGCCGACACCGACACCGTCGGACTCGGAGTCCGACGAGCTGCCGGGCGTGCCGACGTCGTCGCCCAAGCCGACCTCGAGTCCGTCGCCCAGCCCGACCCCGTCGAGCACGCCGTCAGACGACCCGTCGCCGAGCCCCAGCCCGTCCTCACCGAGCCCGTCACCGAGCCCGACGGCGTCGTCCAGCGAGCCGACAGACGGCGACTGACCGCGCCCCGACGTGTCACAGCGCCACCCCGTGCGTGCGCGAGATGCGGGGAATCACGCCCGAGACATGACAGCCTGTTGTTGCAGTCCCTCAACGATCTGCAGAAACGGGAGAGCCATGTCAGAGCAGGTGATCGTCGCATCCAAGATCAAGGCGACCGTCAAGGAACTCGACCTTCGGGTCTCGGCCGACGCCGTCGACGTCATCAACGAGCGAGTCATCTCGCTCGTCGAGGACGCGGCAGCCCGCGCCAAGGCCAACAACCGTGCGACGCTGCGAGGCTGCGACTTCTAGGCATCACACGAACTTCCCCGACAGGCGGCCACCTCGGTGGCCGCCTGTGACGTTGTCCGGGGAAGTGCTGTGGCGTTGTCCGACGCGAGCTCAGCGCATGCCGAGCTTGCGGGTGCAGGCGGGCCAGGCACCCCAGCCCTGACGGTCCTGCAGCAGCTCGCCGCGGTGGATCTGCTCCCACTTGGAGTTGAGGTCCGGGCGGCTCTGCCCGCCGACGGCGCGCCACGAGCTCATCGAGAACTGGATGCCGCCGTAATAGCCGTTGCCGGTGTTGATGGACCAGTTGCCGTGCGACTCGCAGTCGGCGAGCGCCTCCCACGTCGAGACCTTGTGCTCGTAGGTGTAGGCGCAGTCAGGTGACGAGTACTCGAGATCGCAGGCCGGCGGGGGCGGCGGCGGGGTCGGGCGGGGCTGACCGGTGACGGCTGCCTGGAGCTCCTCGACGGCGAAGTCGGCGACGACGGAGGATCCGCCGACCACCGTCGCGCCGGTGATGCCGGCGCTGCGGATCCGGTCGTCGACGACGTCGCTGATGTCGTTGCCGGGCACGAGCAGGAGCGGATGTCCGCGACGCGCGGCGAGGGCTCCGGCGGACATGGCATCAGCGAACCCACGTCCGCTCGCGATCACGACGCCGCTGGGTGCGATGGCGCCGTGCTCGCCCTCGACCCCGCCGATTGCGCGGTCGGTGACGGAGACGGCGGTGGCGTAGCGGTCGTTGCCCTCGAGGCGTTCGACCGTGAGTCCGTGGGCTCGGAGCTCCACGAGGACGTTGTCGTCGACGGCGGCCTCGCCGCCGAGGACGAGCACCTTCTCGACGCCGAGCGCGTCGATGGCGGCGAGGGATGCTGCGGGGACGGTGTCGGCCTTGGTGAGCAGGACCGGGACGGGGACGTCGAGGCCGGACAGCGAGGACGCGGCCAGCGCGTCGGCGAAGGCTGCGCCCTCTTCCCGGTTGCCCAGGGCGAGCGCGACGACGGAGATCTGGCTGACACGGGCGTCGCGCAGGGCGAGCGCGGCGGCGGTCTCGTAGCGGGTGTCGCCGGCGATGCGCTCGACGGTCATGCCGAGGGCCTCGATCTGCTTCACGACGTTCTTCGAGATCGCCGCCGGGCCACCGAGGACGGTGACCGACGTCGTCCCGAGCTCCGCGAGTGCATCGCGGGTGACCGAGGAGAGCTGGTCGGGCTGCGTCAGCAGGATCGGCGCGTTGCTGCGTGCGGCGAACGGCGTCGCGGCGAGGGCGTCAGGGAAGCTGCGGCTCGTGGCGAGCAGGACGTGGTCCGCGGTGCCCCAGCCGTCGAGCGCGACGGCGGCTGCCGTGGCGTGTCGGTCGGTGCCAGCGATGCGGGCGACGTCGTCGGTCTGGGCGTGTGCGGGGCTGACGGGGAGCAGGGTGAGGGCGAGTGCTGCGAGGGCAGCGATCGCGGTCGGGACGATGTGTCGCGGATGAAGTCGGGGATGTCCTGAAGTCATGGATGCCACCTTGTTCGGGAGCGGGGGAGAGCCGGGGCGCGAGACGCGTTCGAGGCAATGCCGACGAGCGGCGTCCGACGGGCGAGAGACCACAGGGCGGGTCGGCAACACGCAGGTGCCCTGCGACGGGGCCGGACGCTAACCGCGACCGACGCGGACGCGGCCCGGTCAACGCCCGGAATGCGCGGTTGGCGAACCCTGTCCGAAGGGACATGGCGAGCGCGTTGCAGCGGGGCCAGAGGTCGGCTGTGCCGCCGCGGGCTCCTCGCTACGAGCTCGGACGGTCCACGAGCGTCCGCCGCAGGATCGTCGCGAGGTCGCGGAGCGACACGTCCTCGACAACCTCGAGGATCTCCCGGATCCCGTCCGGGCGCAGCAGATCGCCGAGGTTCGGCGTGCGGATGATCTTGACCAGATCGTCGGCCGGGAGCCGGAACAGGCCGGCCTCGAGGTACGCGGTGGAGTGCGTCTCGAAGGCGCGATCCTCGAACCGCCCGGCATCGAGCTCGAGTTCCGCGAACCCCTCGGGGTCCTCCTCGCGCATCTGCTCCATCAGGAGCTGCAGGTTGCGCATCGTCCTGCGCAGCCAGCCTTGGCCATCGGTCGTGAGGCGTGGCTCGACGGCCAGGAACTGGTGCAAGCACTTGTCGCCGTAGTCGACGTAATACGTCGGCGGCTCACCGTCGGGGTGACGGCGCAGGAAGTCGTCGCGGCGGTCGAGGTAGAAGGTCTCGGTGTCGACCGGTACTGCGCGCGGCAGCTCGTCCGTGCGGCTGTCATGCGGCATCGGTCATCCCAGCGTCGTCAGGAAGGCGAGGATGCGCTCCGTGGCGAGCTTGGCCAACTCGGGGCGATGGTCCGGGACCGACGGGTCCAGGAACAGGTGCACGTTGCCGTCGTAGACGAGGAGATCGGCCCCCATCTGGTCGGTGGCGGTCCGGATCTCGGTGAGGTCCTCCCACGGGTCGTCGCGGCAGATGTGCACCTGCGCGGCGACGCCGTCGGGCCAGGCTCCGCCGAACTCCTGGATCGGCATGGCGCCGTGCATGAGCACGCATCCGCGGACGCCGGGGCGTTGCTGGGCCAGTGACTGCGCTGCCATCACCCCGAGCGAGAACCCGATCGTGACGAGGCCGTCGGGGAGCCCGTCGGCCGCCGCGACACCGCGGTCCAGCAAAGTCTGGAACCCGACTGTCTTCGCATGAGCGACGCCGAGGTCGACGGTCGGGAACGTGGTTCCGTCGTAGAGGTCGGGCGTTGTGACCTCGTGTCCCGCGGCGCGCAGCGTCTCCGCGAAGGCGCGGAGCCCGTCGGTCAGCCCTTGGGCGTGGTGCAAGATCAGGACGTGAGCCAAGGCGGTCCCCTCCGGTCTCGAGGCGAGCGTGACGCTACTCGCGTCTGCGACAGCTCGTCACCTGAGGGGCTGACGGGGGCTCACGCCCCGCAGCTGCGGGCATCGTCAGCGCGCCCACGGATTCGGAGGTGACCGGTGCGGCTGCCCATCGATCTCGTCGAGGACGACGCCGCGCGACTGGCGCCGAGCGTCGGGCTGATCCACGTCACCGACGACGAACCGGGGATCTCGCGTGTCCGACGGGGGACCGGGTTCAGCTACCACGGCCCGGACGGGGCGCTGCTCGGCGACCGGTACCGCGACCGCATCGAGCTGCTCGCCGTGCCGCCAGCCT
>CBDTYW010000153.1:0-8936 GCA_965364735.1 uncultured Nitriliruptoria bacterium | reverse complement strand
GGCAGGGGGCATCGCGTCGCCGCTGAGCTCGGCCGGCCGGTCGCGCTCACCGTCGTCGGCTGGATGCCCGTGCTGCTGGGCGGCGTCGCAGGCGTCCCCGCCACGTCACTGGTCCTGCCGACCAGCCGTATGCGCGGTCACGGAACCTTCCACCGCCTCGCGGCGCGTTGGACGGGGCCCGACCACCCGCGGATCGGCCTGCTCGACCCGCCGTCGGACTGGCGCAGGCGCCTGTCTCGGCGCCCCTGGCCCCAGACGATCGATCACCTCCAGCTCGAGGCGCCCGCAGCGCTGCCCGACGTCGCGTCGGTGGGTGCGCTCCCGCTGCTGCTGAGCCGCCGCATCGTCGAGGAGCTGCGACCCCACTTCACCCGTCCCGGCCTCGAGCTGGTCCCCACGACGGTCCACGCGCTGGGCGTCCAGCATGATCACCTGCTCATCGTCGACCGGACGCCCGTGCGGGGGCTCGCGGCGATTCGCCGCGACCTCGTGGACCGGGGCCGCTGGCCCGACGGCTGGGAGATCGCCACTGACGGCGACGGGCCCGGGCACGGACGCGTCTACGTGACCGCCCAGCTCGCGCATCGGCTCATGGGGCTTCGCGTCGTCGGCGCCGATCTGTTCCCCGCGACGGAGGACCACCATCCTCCGACGAAGGACGAACCGGTCAGCCCAGCGAGCGAGCGATCTCGTCCTCGTTCATCCGGAAGAAGCGCCGACGAGGCTGCCTGATGTCCAGGCCTGAGACCTCGAGGTCGGTCGACGGGATGTCCTTGTCGCCCGTGGTCCGGAGGACTGCCACCGCGACGCGAAGCGCCGCGTCGCGATCCATGTCGGGCTGCCACGACTCCTCGAGCGCAGTCGTGAGCTCGGCGCTCTCGCCGCCGATCGCCACGAAGTTGTGCTCGTCGACGATCGAGCCGTCGTAGAGGATCCGGTAGAGGTCCAGAGGGAGGTCGAGGTTGACCTGCGCGATCAGCAGCTCGACCTCATAGGGCTTCGAATCGGCGAGGAAGATCGATCCGAGGGCTTGGGAGTACGCGTTCGCGAGAGACTTCGCGACCACGTCGGAGCGGTCGTACTGGTAGCCCTTCACGTCGGCGAGCCGGATGCCGGCCACACGCATCGACTCGTACTCGTTGTACTTGCCGACGGCGGCGAAGGCGATCCGGTCGTAGATCTCGGAGGTCTTGTAGAGCGACTTCGAAGGGTTCTCGCCGACGAACACGACGCCGTGCTCGTACTCCAACGCGACCAGGGCGCGGCCGCGGGCGATGCCCTTGCGGGCATAGTCGGCCCGGTCCTTCATCATCTGGTCGGGAGAGACGTAGAACGGGGTGGCCATCAGGGGCTCCTCAGGTCAGATGTTGGCGGCGTGCCCGGAGGGTCGTCCACGCCGGGCGTCCACGATCGTGTCAACCTTGGACGAGACCTCGTCCTCGGAGAGCTCGGCGTATCCGTCCGCCAGCGTGATGGTCGCCACGATCGGGTAGATGCCGCGGACCTGGTCCGGGCCGCCGGTGGCGGAGTCGTCGTCGGCTGCGTCGTAGAGGGCTTCGATCGCGAGCGTGGTCGCCGTCGCCATGTCGCTGCCGGTGTCATGGAGGCGTTTCATCGTCTGGCGCGCCATGATCGAGCCGGAGCCCGCGGCGGCGTGTGACGTCGCGAGGTAGCGGCCTCCAGCAGGGTCGTAGTCGAAGATCCGGCCCTCGCCGTTGCGGTGATCGACGCCGCAGAACAGCGGGACGACGACGAGTCCCTGCATCGCGAGCGGGAGGTTCGAGCGGACCATGCCGGCGAGCTTGTTGGCCTTGCCGTCCAGCGACAGCAGCTCGCCCTCGATCTTCTCGTAGTGCTCGAGCTCCGTGGCGAACACGCGTGCCATGTCCATGGCGGGTCCGGCGGCTCCGGAGATCGCGACGGCCGAGTGTCGGTCGGCCGGGAAGACCTTGCGCATGTCCTTCTTCGAGATCATGTTCCCGGCGGTGGCGCGACGGTCACCGGCCATGACGACACCGTCCGCGCAGACCAGCGCGACCACCGTTGTGCCGTCGACGATCATGTCGTGGAGGTCATGCGTGCCGCCCATCGCCCCGGGCAGGCCGTCCGGCGCCACCGACCGCAGCACCTCGACGAACGACGACGAACCTGCGGTGAACGGCTCCGGGAAGAGGCCGGTCAGAGGGGTCGGTGACCGTTGCATGCAGGGTTCCTCAGGTGGTCCGGCGGCTGGCGTCGAACGCTAGTCGGCCGACCATCGTCGCGGAGGGCATCCGTCACGGCAGGACGCCACCGCCCGGGAAGTCGGGGAAGTCGGGGAAGTCGAAGAGCGGTCCCTCGAGCGCACCGACCAGCTCGAGGGTCTCCTGGAGCACCTTGTCTCCGAAGCAGGCATCGATCGCGTAGGAGTCCTCGTAGTCGACGACGCCGATGCCGCCGGCGCCGAACCCGGCGCCCTGCTGCGACTCCCGTCCGAACTCGAACTCCTGCATGATGTAGCCGAGCCCGTCGTTGACCTGCGACAGCGGCATCGTGACGGTGTTGCCGACTCGTGCCGAGCGGTCCTTCACCGTGTTGGTGAGGTTCGCGAACAGCTCGCCCGGGCCGCCCGTGATCACGAGCGGGCCGACCCGCTGCATGATCGCCTGGACCTGGACCGAGTACGGCGACGCGCTCCGGCACTCTGACCCCGGCTCGACCGGCAGCTCCGGCTCGTCCGGGACCTCGGCCTTCGACTGTCGCTTCCCAGCCTGCACGGCTGCAGGGATCGGGTCGAACTGGCGGTCGAAGAAGCCGGGGATCCCGAGGCCGGTGAGCGGCAGGTTCGTCGACGGCTGTCGCCACTCGGAGATCGCGGAGGTCACGTCGGTGTCGGTGATCAGCGTTCCGTGGCCGACTGGCGGCAGGATCGACACCAGCCGCGCCGGCATCGCGCCGGCACCGTCGCTCTGTGACTGGTTGCCGAGACCGCCCATGAAGTGCAGCCCGACGCCGCCGAACCTCGACTCGAGCTGGCCCTCGAAGTCGCCGACCCAGTCCGGGTGTGCGGTGTTGAGACCGTCCGGGTTGTCCTGGACCTGGTTGGCCCGGTGCCCGTTGCCATAGGCCGTCGGGTGCGCCGAGTACGACCCGACGGTCGCGATCGTGCGTGGTGACGTGGCGAGGTCGGCATCGAGCGCGACCGCTCGGAACCACGCGATCTGCTGGTCCTCGGCGGACCAGTAGGTGTCGCGACGATCGGTGTTGCCGAACCGCGCGGCCTCCTCGCCGACCTCGAGGTAGGCGGGCTGGAGATCCGCGACGGCGTCGCGGATCGTGTCCTTGATCGCGAGGTGCACCTGGGTCATGTACCAGTCCGGCACGAAGCCCCATCCGCCGATGAAGTCGGGTGCGGCGTGCGAGTGTGACGACGCCATCAGGAACGATGACGGCTCAGCGCCCAGCTCGGCCGCCATCGACGAGGCGATGAGGTGCGCGCCGCAGTCCACGCGGACGAACTCGCTGCCCGGGGTGGGTGGCGGGAACGGGATCGGCGCGTCGCCGAGGACCGGCTCCGCACACCGCTTCGAGCCGTAGGCGCCCATGAACGAGGTGCCGTCCAGGATGGTCATCACCATCAGGTCGCCGGCCTCGTCACGGATCGCGACCGACCGGACGAACAGCCCGAACTCGGTGTCCCAGCGCTCGACCGGGTTCATCGGTCCGATCCCGAAGCCGCCCTGATAGATGCAGCTCGGCGAGGATGGCCAGCTCGAGTGTGACGACGCGAGGTGGTTCGGCGAGCTTGCGGCGTTTCCGAAGAACGTCTCGTCGAGGGTCAGACAGTTCTCCGTCTGCCAGGTCGCGCCCGGGTGGGCAGCCTGGATGAACGGGTCGGACGGCTGCGGCTCGATCGACGTCTTGGCCGCGCCGACCTCGAGCGTCGCCCCGGGGGCGCCGATGCGCCAGTCCAAACGGTCGAGGACCTTCAGCTCGGTCTGCGACCAGCCGCCGAACGCGTCGTTGTCGACGCTTGTGGGGGTCGGCTGTGACGCGGGAGGCTGCATGTTGTCGCGGATGAGCGAGAGGGTGCTGTCCAGCACCTGGTCGCCGAAGCAGGCGTCGAGCGCGTAGGCGTCTTCGTAGTTCGTGTACGGGATGTCCCCGCCTGCGAACCCTGCGCCCTGCGCGGACTGCCGGCTGTGCTCGACCGACTGCATGATGTAGCCGAGGCCGTCGTTCACCTGGGCCAGAGGCATGGTCACGAGGGCGCCCGAGCGCTCCTTCACGGTGTTGGACAGGTTCGAGAAGATCTCACCCGGCGCACCGGTGATCACGAGGCTGCCGATGCGCATCGCGTTCACGCGCGTCCGGACGGTCGTGTTCGAGGACGAGGGACACGGCGCGCTGTCGCGCTCCTTGCCGGGCGCGACCTGCGACGCGCTCGGATCGAACTTCCGGTCGAAGAACCCGGGCGTGCCCAAGGTCGTGAGCGGAGCGTTGGTCACCGGCTGGCCCCAGGTCCACGACTGGGCCACGACCGTCGTGTCGTCCAGCGCCGTGCCGTCACCGATCGCGGGGATGGTGTCCGCGAGCGGGACCGCGTTGCCCATGCCAAGGCCGTTGAAGTTGCCGAGCCCCGTCATGAAGTGCATCCCGACCCCGCCGAAACGCTCCTCGAGGCGTGCCTCGAACGCGCCGACCCAGTCCGCATGGGCGACCCCACCGTTGGTGCCCTTCGACGTGGGGTGACCGGCGAACGCACCGATGGTCGCGATCGTCTCCGCGGGCTCCGGCCCCTGCGGGATCGTCTGGGCCCGAAGCCAGGTGATCTGCTGCTCCTCGGCGGACCAGTAGGTCTCACGACGCTCGCGGTTGAGCGGGCGTGCGAGCTCCTCACCCACCTCGATCGTCGCGGGCCTCATCGTCGCGATGGCCTCGTCGACGGCCTCGTGGATCGTGTCGTTGACCTGAGCCATGTACCAGTCCGGCACGAAGCCCCAACCGCCGATGAAGTCGGGCGACGCGTGGCTGTGCGTGGTCGCCATCATGACCGCGTCGGACGAGATCCCGTGGCGGTCGGCGATGGCGGCGCCGATCGCGACTGCACCGCAGTCGCGCTTCGCGGTCTCGCACTTGTTGGCGTACTCGCCGAGGTAGGAGGTGCCGTCGAGCACGATCATGACGGCGGTGCCGCCCTCCGCGTCGCGCGCCGCGAACGCGCGGACCCAGAGGCCGAACTCGTCGTCCCATCCGGTGATGGCGTTCGACGGCCCGATCCCGAACCCGCCCATGTAGAGGCAGTTCGGGCTCGACGGCCACGCCGAGGACGCGGACGCGGCGTGGTCCGGGTTGGCGCCGAACGACGCGACCGCGGACTCGTCGAAGACGATGCAGTCCTCGGTCTGCCACTCGGCGTCCGGGAACTCGTCGACGTAGTCCTCCGGGCGGGGACGGATCGAGTGCTTGACCGCGCCGACGAGGCCCTCGCCTCCGGAGACGGTCGTCCAGGTGATCGTGGTCTCGTCGTAGGGGTCGGTGTCGGCGAGGTCGCGGGTGACCTGTCCGGCCAGCAAGGTCGCGCAGGTGGTCGCGGCGTCTGGCCCGTCCGCGCAGGCCACGACGACGTCGAGCGCGTTGAGCTCCGGGCCGGGCAGCACGACGTGCGCGACGCCCGGGGAGACAGCGGCTGCTGCGCCGTCGGCGTCGGTGGCGTCGCCGGTGGTGTCGACGTGGGTCGAGACGGGACCGGTGAACGTCGTGCCGTCGTCGAGGGACCGGTAGATCTCGAAGCGGACGTCGGCACCGTCGATCGGTGTGCCGAACTGGTCGGCAAGGGTGGCTCGTGTCGGCTGATCGCCGGTGGACGCCTGGACGGCGTTCTTCGGCGTCAGCAGCAGCGTCGTCGGGACGGGGATCTCCCAGAACACGACGGCGCAGTCGTCGAGGTCGTCCGCCGCGACCTCGTCGTCGCAGCTGAGCTCCTGCGTCTCGCCGGCCGGGGCGCCGGGAGCGGGCGTGCCCGCCGCATCGAGTCCACAGCTCGCGTCGGACGTGATGCAGACCGCGATCACGTCATCCGCGTCGAGCCCGTCGGGGCCGGTGACCTCCAACGTCGCCGTGCCGTCAGTCGTCGTCGTGGTCGTTCCGGACGCGATGAGGGTGAGGAGCGCATCTTCGTTGGTGTCGCGCCACTGCTCCCAGCGCACCTCCGCCGCGTCGACGGGCCGGTCCTGATCGTCCCGGACATCCAGCGCGAGCGCGTGGAGGGGCGTCGAGCCGTCACCGGACGGAAGGAAGGCCTCCTTGGGTGCGATGGTCAGGGTCTCCGGAGCGGACGTGTTCGCGACGACCGTCCACGTGACGTCGGCGCAGTCGCTGGCGTCGAGGTCCGTCTCGTCGCAGGTGCCCGCGCGATCGAGGGCGGAGTCGTCGCCGGTCTCGGGATCGCCGGGTGGCTCGTCGCCCACACCGCACGGCGTGGTGACCGAGGTCGCGCTGAGATCGTCGGCGACACAGGCCACGACGACGTCCGACGCGTCGATGTCGGCGGGTCCGGTCAGCGTGATGCTGGCCTGTCCGGCGACGTCGGTCTCCTCGAACTGGAGCTCCACCAGGTCGTACGAGCCATCCGCGTCGCGGTCGCGCCAGACCTCGAACCGAACGATCACCTCGGGAGCAGCCGCGCCGGTCGAGTCGGTCAGGTCCGCCGTGATCGCGGTCGAGCCCGTCGTCCCGGCTCCGTACGAGACGGCCGTGTCCTGCGGGGTCAGGAGGAGCACGCCGGAAGCGAGCCGCCAGGTGTGGTCGACGCAGTCGACCGTGACGGTCGGATCGCCGCAGGCCTCGCGGTCGAGGACGGAGTCGCCCCCGGTCGCCGGGTCGGCGTCGGGCTCCGCGACCTCACAGCTGCCCGACGTCGCCGCGTCGCTGGCGAGGCACGCGACGATGACGTCGCGTGCAGGTCCGGCAGGTGGGGCCACCGTGATGTCGGCGCTTCCCGCGCCGTCCGTGGTGACGGTCGTCGAGGACACGAGGTCGTGGCCGGGCTCGCCGGAGCCGTCCGATGTGTCGCGCCAGATCTCGACGCGGAGCTCCGTGCTCGGCTGCGCAGCCCCGTCGCCGTCGCGGAGGGTTGCGGTGACGGTGTGGGCCGCGGTGCTCGCCCCTTCGAGGTCCGAGGTGGTGTCGTCGGGCATGAGCTCCAGAACCGGGATCGCCGGCGCGGCGACGATCCACGTGATGTCGGCGCAGTCCGCGGCGTCCCCGTCTGTGGTGTCGCAGGACCGCGTGAGCTCGTTGTTGTCCCCGCCCGTGGGATCCGGGTCCACCGGGTCGCCGAGCCCGCAGTCCGTCGCCCCGTCCTCAGGCAGGCAGGCGACCACCACGTCGACGGCGTCGGTGGCTGGCTGGTCGACGTCGATCGGGAACGAGCCGTCCGCTCCGGTCGTGGACACGCCCGCGGCGATGCGGTCGAAGAGTCCGTCCGCGTCCGCGTCGCGCCAGACTTCCCAGCGGAGGTCGGCGCCGGACACGGCCGATCCGTTGCGGGTGAGCTGGCTCACGACCGTCGTGGACTCGGCACCGTCGGCCTCAACGGTCAAGCCCTGTTCCTGCGGGCTCAGCGCGACGATGTCGACGTCGACGGACGGGTCGATCTCCCACGCGACGTCCATGCAGTCGAGGAGGTCGAAGTCGCTCGTGTCGCATCCGCCCTCCCCAGAGCGGCGCAGGGCGAGGGTCTCGCCGGCAGCTGCCCGACGGAAGTTGGTGGTCTGGGCCGTGTCCGAAGCGATGCCACAGGTCGGCCCGTCGAGCTCGCAGACGACGATGACCTCGGCTGCAGCGGTCGTGGGCCCGGCGTATCGGATCGTCGCCTGTCCGGTGGTCTCGGACGTGCTCGCACCGTCGGCGTCGCGGTCGTCGCCGGTGAGGTCCGTTCCGGTGCGGACCAGCGCGTAGCGCTGGTCGTCGTCGGTGTCGCGGTAGACCTCGAAGCGGACGCTCCGATCGCGCGCGGGTGCGCCGGCCCCGTCGGTCACGTCCGCGACGACGGTGTTGCTCGTCCCGGTGAAGCGTCGCGACTGCTGCTCCTCGCCCATCACCCGGCAGGTGTCCACCGTGGCGGTCCCCGCTGCTCGGATCGTCTGCTCGACATCGATCGCGAGAGCGGCCGGTCCCCCGGCGACGTCGATGTGTGACACCTCGCACGCGGACCCGGCCAGGAACGGCGAGATCGCGGGGCCGACATCGGTGGCGGTACGCGTGAGCAGGATCGGAGCGCCGATGATCCCGGCGCGCGGCCCGAGGGTCAGCGCGTCGGGGAAGTCGTCGCCGCGGGCGACGGTGATGAGCTCCAGGCTCCATCCCAGGTGCTCGACGCCCCAACGTGCCATGGCTGCGGAGGTCGCGGTGCGGTCGTCGCCGAACACCCGCTCGACGACGATGCCGAGGCTCTCGACCTCGACGATCACGGACTCGTCGATCGTGGCCGGTCCACCGATCACGACGACCCGGCCGATGCCCCGGTCAGCCAGCGCTGCGCGGGTGACCTGCGGAAGGGAGTCCGGGCGGGTGAGCAGCAGCGGCAGGTCGCCGGAGTAGGCGGCAGGGCCGCCGATCAGGGCATCCGGGAAGTCGAGACCGCTCGCGATGACGGCGGTGCGGATCCCGTCGACGCGACCGGCGACGCCGCTGAACTCCGCGAGCATCGCCGCGGTCTCGTACCGATCGTCGCCGCCCACGCGCGTGACCTCGTAGGTGGCTGCGAGGTCGTCCTCGACAGCCTGGCTCACCGCGTTGGTGGATCCTGCGATGAACACCGAGCTCGGGCCGATCTCCGTGATCGCCTGGCGGGTCGTCTCGGACAGGGTGCTGGTCGGGGTCAGCAGGACAGGCGCGTCGAGGGCTCCGGCCAGGCGGTTCGCGGCCAGCGCGTCGGGGAAGAGGTCGGCGCG